>NZ_JCAJZO010000010.1:0-253198 GCF_059510295.1 Streptomyces sp. PTL18
CGACCGGTGGGCGGGACTCGTCGCGCAGTGCGCGGGCGGCCGCGCGCAACAGGTCCCGCGGCGGCCCTTCCGGTACTCCTCCGGCCGCGCGCTCGTAGAGGTCGGCCCCCTCCTCCAGGACCAGGTTGACGTCGATGCGGGCCGGCACCTTGATCCGGGCATGCCGGCGCCAGGTGGTGACCGGATCGCTCCACGCCTCCACGGCGTAGGTCCAGCGGCCGACCGACGGCGGGGTCACTTCGGCGCCCCAGCGGTCCGTGCCGGGCTCCAGTTCACGCATCGGCGTCCACGGCCCGGGACGGCCGTCGGGATCGCGGAGGACGACATCGGCGCCGATCGCCCCCGGCCCCTCACCGAAGACCGTGGCGGTGACCTGGAAGGTCTCCCCCTCCACCGCCTTGGCCGGGCGTCGGCCGCCGTCGACGACCGGACGGACGTCCACGATCGGTATGCGTCCGATCAAAGCCCTCGCGCCCCCGGCGACACGGCTCGCCCCGTCCCGGTGCGCGGTCTGCGGTTCCATCGGTCCTCGCCTCCTCCGCCGTCGTCGAGCTCGGTGGGCGCCGGCTCTGCCGTCATGGGTCCAGGGCTGCGTGCGGCGTGCGGCTACCCGTCCGCCGACGAGGCCGGGAATGTGCGGGCGGTTTGCTCACGGTGCGGGCGGACATACAGCTCGGCGGCGTCGGCGGCCTCGCGCGCACAGCGCTTTCCCATGAGCGAGCACAGAGTGTGTCCGGTGCTCTCGAAGGTGCCGCGCACCTCCCGGTCGTCAGGGGACGCGAGCATCAGGCGCTCCCACTCCCGATACCGCTCGAGGTGTCTGGCGACCTCGGCTCTGGCGGGCAGCGGCATGGCACCGGTCACCTCCGCTCTCAGCGCTGAGTGTTCCACCCATGGTGCACGGCCCATCACTCAGCGTCCTGTTCGGGATTCAACCAGCCGGGGCCGGCGGCTCTCGTGTTGCACGAATGGAGTAGCGCTCGCACTCTGGGAGTGACTCGAGAGCGACGACTGCTCACGCTTCGTGATCGGGGCCCGGCCCAAAGGGGCGGGGAGAAGCGAGAGCTTCGCCGGTGAGGAGCCAAGGACGATGAAGACCGCAACCCCCTGCTACTACCACCTCGACGTGGAGGTCAGCCCCGAGCGGATCGGGCAGGTCGGGCGGATCCTGGCCGCCCACCTCCGTTACTGGGATCTGGAGATCCTCGCCGACCCCGTCTGCCAGTGCGCCGAAGCGCTGCTGCGGACGATCGACGCCCACGCCGCGGACAAGAACACCACCATCGAGATGTGGTGGAACGGTCAGCACCTGATCACCGCTGTCCAGGACAGCGAACGCGACATCCGACCGCACTACGCGCCGAGCGGCTGCCTGGCCCGGATCGCGGCGCTGAGCAACGGCTGGGGCTGCTGCGCCACCGGCACCGGCGGAAAGATCATCTGGTTCTCGCAACGGGCCCGGGCCGGCGACCCCGCTCCGCTCGTGCCGGTGGCCCCCGCGCCGAGTCTGCGCGAGACGCGCCCCCTCCCGCGTGCACTGCCGCTCACGGCGGCCGCCACGGGGCGGGAGCGGCAGACCGCGCGGGACGGAGAACGCGAGCCGGTCGCGGCACCCGCCTGAGCGGAGCACCGCGGCAGGCCGAACCCTGCCGGGCGGCGGGGGCGGGCGGCGGGGTCGTCGGCCGACCCCGCCGCACTCCGTGGGCACCTCACGTGGACAGGGCACCCCCGCGTGATCGACACTCGGCGAATGGCGAAGTACTTCGACGTTCATCCCGACAACCCGCAGCCGCGCACCATCGGCCAGGTCGCCGACAGCATCCGTGACGGTGCGCTCGTGGTGTATCCGACGGACTCCTGCTTCGCGCTGGGGTGCCGGCTGGGCAGCCGGGACGGCATGGAACGCATCCGGGCGATCCGTCAGCTCGACGAGCGCCACCACTTCACCCTGGTCTGCCGGGACTTCGCGCAGCTGGGACAGTTCGTGCACGTGGACAAGGACGTGTTCCGAGCGATCAAGGCGTCGACGCCCGGCAGTTACACCTTCATCCTGCCCGCGACCCGCGAGGTGCCGCGCAAGCTGCTGCACCCGAAGAAGAAGACGGTCGGGGTCCGCATCCCCGACCACGTGGTCGCGCAGGCGCTGCTGGCAGAACTCGGCGAGCCGCTGTTGTCGAGCACCCTGCTCCTGCCGGGCGAGGAGGAGCCGCTGACCCAGGGCTGGGAGATCAAGGAGCGGCTCGACCATGTCGTGGACGCCGTCGTCGACTCCGGGGACTGCGGTACGGAACCGACGACGGTCATCGACTTCTCCGGGGACGAGCCCGAGATCGTACGCAAGGGAGCGGGCGACACCTCGCGCTTCGAGTGACGTGGCGCTCCCCGAGGCGCACCGGGGGGAGGGCGTTCGGCCAACCCGGGGACTACCGGCGAGTGGCGTTAACGCCCCGTCTGCCCCGGGGAATCGATGTCCGGGCGTTTCAGGGCTGTCAGACACAGCCTTGGACATCGGACAGCCGTCCGCCTCACAGATCAGCCACGTCACAGGGAGACCGCCATGGCACACGGTGGCGACGTCATCGCCGAGCTCACCGCCGACCACCGGGAGGTGGAGGGCCTCTTTCAGCGGATCGAGTCGCTGCCCAGCGGCCACCAGGACCGCCGCAAGCTGGCCGACGAGATGACGATCGAACTCGTACGGCATTCCGTCGCGGAGGAGCAGTACCTGTACCCGGCGGTGCGACAGCACGTCGAGGGTGGCGGCGCGATCGCCGACAAGGAGATCGCCGACCACGCGCGGGTGGAGCGGGCCCTCAAGCATCTGGAGGGGTGCTCCGTGGGCCACCCGGAGTTCGACCAGGTGTTCATGATCGTGAAGAGCGAGGTGACCACGCACATCGAGGACGAGGAGAACAACCTCTTCCCCCAACTGCGACAGGTCTGCGGCCAGGACGTCCTCGACCAGCTCGGCGACAAGATCCGCACCGCCAAGAAGATGGCACCCACGCGCCCGCACCCGGCCGCTCCGGACACCCCGCCGCTCAACAAGCTGCTGGCGCCGGGGACGGGTCTGGTCGACCGGGTCCGCGACTTCGTGACCGGCCGCGGCCGGTCCTCCTGAAACCTCGACGCGCTCCTGGTCCACGGTCAGGTACTGGTCGACCCGCTCCGGCCGGCGGGCGCCCGGGCGAAGGGTGTGCGCGCCCCGGATGTCGGTGGCCCGGTCCGTCCCCGTCATGGAAGCGGCGAGTTGTCCGGCGCCCCGCGGCAAACCCGCCTCAGCCGACGACGGGGTCCCCGAGATGACCGCCCTCGTCCACGGGATCGCCGTGCAGTCGTTCGACGAGGGAGTCGCGGTGCAGGTCGGCGAGCGGCGCCAGGAGGTCGGGGTGGCGCAGCAGGGGCGCGGCCCGGTGGTCCTGCTCACCGGGGTCGGTGAGCCTGCGGAAGTCGAACACCAGACCACGGGTGTGCTCGCTGCGGTCGAGTGCGGTGACGGCGTCGCGGGCGAGGTACGGCGTGGTCAGCAGGCAGGCCGCCCAGCTGGCGACCACCTCGTCCACCCAGGTCCGCCAGCCGGCGTCGGCCTCGTCCACAGCCTCCGCCTCCGCTCCGGCCAGCCAGTCCAGGCGGTCGGAGCCGCCGGGCCCGACGAACACGACGAGGGCCGCGTCGGCCTCGGTGGGGTAGCGCAGCCAGGCGGCGACCATGACGGCCTGGGACGCCTGGGCCTCGGCGAGGGCGGTGTCCAGGGCTCCCCCGGTGCCGGGGTAGGAGCGCAGCAGCCACTGGGTGGTGGCGGCTATGACGGGGGACAGATCGGCTGACATCGGCGTCACGCTACCGGTCGGCCGGAAACGGAGAAATGGCGCCCATCACAGAAGGAGTCCGTCAAACGGTGCGATCCCCCACAGGACGCCGCCACCGCCGCGGTACGCCGCTGTGGACCGGGCCCGCCGACAGGCGCAGGCTGGAAGAAGCCGAAGAAGTCCGAAGGCCGAAGAAGTCCGAAGAAGAGGGACGGGCACCTCGTGGTGCGGGGAGTGATCCCGATGGAAGCCAAGCAGTGGACCGTGGACATCTACATCACCGAGGACGGCGACGACACCCATGCCCGCGCCGTGCTGAGGACGCGTGACACGTCGAGCGTCGCCGGCAGAGGCGTGGCCCGGCGCAACCCCGTCGACCGGCCGATCCCCGAGATCGGCGACGAACTCGCCGCCAGCCGGGCGCTGGAGGACCTCGCCATCCGGCTCCACGACGTCGCTTCCGAGGACATCGTGCAGCTGGCGGGCCCTGTCGAACGGTGACGGGCGCCCGAGGCAGACCCGGCGCCCCGGCCGGTCATGCGTGCGGTACGACGGCCACCGGGCACGGCGCATGGTGGATCGCGGCGTGGGCGACGGGACCGGTGTGCGGTCCCGCGGTCCGCTCGGGCAGGTGATGGCGGCCCACGACGAGCAGACCCGCCGAGGATGCGGCCCGCGCCAGGGCACCGGAGGCCCTTTCCGGCACGACCGACTCCACGACCCGGACGCCGGGGTACTTGTCCCGCCAGGGCTGCAGCACCGCCGTGAGGAAGCCCAGCCACTCCTCCGCACGCTCGGGGTCGGCCACCAGTCCGATGTCGCCGTTGCCGAGGCCCAGGGCGGAAGGCCGCTGCCAGGCGTGTACGGCCCTGAGCCGGGCGCCCCGGACCCGGGCGGCCTCGAAGGCGAAGGCGATGACCTCGTCACACGGGTCCCGGACGTCGACGCCCAGCACCACGTCCCGGTGTCCGGTGTGCGTCGAGCCGCTTCCGTCGGCGGCCGGGAGATGTTCGTCCTCGGCCCGCTCACCCGCCCGCACCAGGACGACGGGCCGCGTCGCCCGGGCCGACACACCGAGGGCGACCGAGCCCACCAGGAACCCGGTGAAGCCGCTCAGTCCGCGGGAGCCCAGCACCAGCAGTTCGGCCCGCTCGGCGGCTTTCACCAGGGCCGGGGTGGCCGGGCCCTCGACCTGCTCCTCCGACAGCAGGAGAGCGGGGAACGCCTCCCGCAGGTGTTCCGCCGCGTGACGCAGCACCCGTCGCGCCAGGTGCCGCTGGACCGCGCTCACCGGCTCCCCCCGGCCCTGTCCGGGGTGCCAGTTCCAGACGTGCACCAGCCGCAGCGGACGGTGGCGTCGTACGGCCTCGCGCGCCGCCCACGCGGCGGCGGACAGGCTCTCGGCGGATCCGTCGACTCCGGCAACGACGGGTGGAAGCATCGCGCCACCTCCAGCGGTGAGGTCGTGTCGTACCGGACCAGCGTGGCCCGGGCCGCCATCGTGCGGGATGGGCTGTCAAGGCCTCGCACGGGGCCGTCCGGCCCTGTGCGCCGGTCGCGGAGCGGCAGCCGGCAGGTCTCCCCGGGCCGGACGCACACCGGACGTCCGGCAACCGGACGGGCGAGCGGTCGCCGGGCACGGCGCCGTGCGCGCCCGCTGGACGGCGTGCGCGGAACCAGCTCCGGCGCCGGGCCGGCCGTCCAGGGCATGGGGCCGATCGGCCCTGGTGGTCGCCGCCCGTGCGTGGTCTGCTGAAGACGACGGGAAGGACCCGCTCAAGACGCGGGGAAGCGGTCGAACGGCCGTGCACCGCGCAATCAGGATCCGAGAGAACCGGATGGGTCCTTCCCGCCCCTTCATGCGTCATCCCGCCCCTCCGGGCGTCATGTGGAGTCCCGGCGCCCAGGGCGCCCCTGGCGCCCCTGCCTTCGCGGCGGCAGGAACGAAAGGACAGTGAAGCCATGGCCTCTGTCACCACCGTGGGCGCGGCCCTTCCGGCCGAGCACCGCGAGCGGCTGATGCGGAACGCCCGCGAGGTCTCCTTCGACGAGGGAACCCGCCTGTTCGAGGAAGGCCGTCGGGCCGACCGCTTCTGGATCGTGCGGACGGGGACCGTGGCCCTCGACGTGCACGTGCCGGGCCGCCGGCCCGCCGTCATCGAGTCGCTGGGCCACGGCGAACTGGTCGGCTGGTCCTGGCACTTCGAACCCTATGTCTGGCAGCTGGGCGCCGAGGCCATGACGCCCGTACGGGCCTACGAGTTCGACGCGGTGACCGTGCGGACGATGTGCGCCGATGACCCCGAGTTCGGCCGTGCGGTCGCGGTCTGGGTGGGACGGGTCCTCGCCCACCGGCTGAACGCGGCGCGCACCCGGCTGCTCGACCTCTACGGCCCCTACGGCAGTGGCACCCCCTGAGGGCCGGTGCCCGGCCGGCCGACGACCGCGTCCGACCCCGGGGAGGGCGACACCGTGACCGCCGGCCCGCGCGTCGTCAGCGACGTGATGACGCACACCGTCGTCGCCGTCGGGCGTGACGCCCCGTTGGGGGACGTCGTCAAGCTCATGGAGCAGTGGAGGGTCAGTGCCCTGCCCGTGCTCGAGGGCGAGGGCCGGGTGGTCGGTGTGGTCTCCGAGGCCGACCTGCTGCGCAAGGGGGAGTTCCGGGACGGCGAGGCGGACCCGTACACCCGGCCGCGGCGCCCGTCCGACCCGGCCAAGGCCGGGGCGGTGACCGCGGGCGAGCTGATGACGGCGCCGGCGGTCACCGTGCACGCCGGCTCGACCCTCGCCCGGGCCGCCCGCATCATGGCCCTGCGCAAGGTGAAGCGGCTCCCTGTGGTCGACGACGAGGGCCTGCTCGAGGGCGTGGTCAGCCGTGCCGACCTGCTCAAGGTGTTCCTGCGGGAGGACAACGACATCGCCGACGAGATACGCCGGGACATCGTCGACGTCCTGTTCCCGGCCCCGGTGGAGCCGATCCACGTCATGGTCGCCGAGGGTGTGGTCACCCTCACGGGCAAGGTCGGGGACACGACCGTGATCCCCATGGCCGCCCGGCTGGCGCGGGCCGTGGAGGGTGTGGTCGACGTGGACTGCCACCTCTCCGGGGAGGACGGGGCGGACTGACCGCGGCCGGCGGCCGACCGTGCACGCCGTCCACCCAGCGGGTCCCCTCTTACCGCCAGCGTGGTCCGACGCACTCCCACTCCCGGGCCCATTCCTCCATGCGCTGCCGTTCCAGGCGCCCGCGCACCAGCCACCCGCAGGCCAGCACCCCACCTGCGGCACCGCACCCGACGAGCGTGCCGACGAGCGACGTCTGCAGCCGTGTCTCGGCGCCGGTGGGCGGTTTGGACACCAGGTCCCCGGCAGGGTTCGTCCACACGGTGACGGAGGCTCCGGCCTTCAGTCCGGGTTCCACCTTGGCCAGCGCCGTATGCGGGCCGCCGGGGGCGCTCCAGCGCACCTTCGCCCATACGCCGCCCTCGCCGTATGCGGGCACGTCCTTCGGGCTCATCGCCACGTCCTGGGTCAGCACGGCCCGCACGGGGTGGGAGTGTGCGGCCCGCACGGCCAGACCGTGTTCCACGGCGCCCGCCGCCGCCCGCCCCGCGACCACCCCGGCCAGCAGGACCAGCACCCAGGTGACGAGGACGATCCAGGCCTCCAGGCGGTCGCTGCGCCGCAGCAGCGGATTGCGCCGCCACCGCCACAGCCACACCCTGGTCCCCGCCGTACGGCAGATGGTAGCCATCGGTCGTCACCCTCTCGGGGCATCACGTGATGCTGCCGGCTCTCCAGGGCCAGCGCGACACCTCGTCCTCCGGGAAGTCGGCCTCCAGGTCCGGAACGCGGGGCGGCCCCATGAGCGCGCAGTCCACGTCCACGACGCCCTCGACGCCCCGCACCAGCCGTGCGGTGACGGGCACGAGACCGGTGTCGCGGACACGGCCGGTGAGCCGTACGACGCCGTCCCGCACCTCCACGCGGACCGGCTCCCACGGGGTGGGGAACAGACGGGCGACGATCTCGCGGCGGATCTCCTCCGCGATGTCCTCGTCGTCGCGCAGGTAGACCTTGAGCAGGTCGGCGCGGCTGACGATGCCGAGCAGCGTGCCCTCGTCGCCGACCACCGGAAGGCGTTTCACCCCGGCCCGGGCCATGGTCCGGGCGGCCTGGGCGAGAGTCGCCTCCACGTGGACGGTGACGGCCGGTGCGGTCATCAGCTCCTCGGCGGTCACGGCGTCGGCCTTGGCCACCGCGGGCGCCGGGTCGGCCGCCCGATCCCGCGACGCGTACCGGCCGGGCGCGGCGTCGCGGATTTCCTGCTTGCGCAGCAGATCGGCCTCGGAGACGACACCGACGACCCGGTTCCCCTCCGTCAGCACGGGCACGGCGCTGACCTTCCACTGTTCCATGGCCTTGACGATGTCCTTGAACGTCGCCGCGTGGCGGACGGCGACGACCCTGCGGGTCATGACGTCGCCGACGACGTGGGGGGTGCCGCGCATGGTGTCCTCCGATGGGGTGCGACGGCCTGCCGGGCGAGGGTCTGCGGGCCCGGTCACACGGTGATGCGCCGTCCGGTGATTCTGCGGGGATCGATACGGATCCACAGGTCGCGTTCCCCGCCTGCCCACGGTGTGCTGTACGCCTGTTCCTCCAGCCGCCGGACCGAGTCGGGGTCCGTCACGGTGCGGGCGTGTCCGCACACCAGCACGCTCCAGCCCTGGCTGAACGATCCGTCGATGCGGTCGACCTCGAAGGCCACCCGGGAGCCCGCGGCCATGGAGGGCACCGCCTCCGGGGCGGTCCTGAAGACGATCGAGTCGCCGACGACGCCGTAGTTGACCGGGACGATCACCGGCCCCGACTCCGTGGGCACCGCGAGCCGCCCCACGCCGTGCGTGCACAGCAGGTCCCGGCACTCCCGGATGCTGAGTTCGGTGAATCTGGGGTGCCCTCCGGCCTGTCCGAGGCCGGGCGGCAGGTCGACGTCCCCGCCGGTGAGTTCGAGCACCGTGGTCTCCAGTGCGCCGGCCAGCCTCAGCAGGGTGCTCACGCCGGGGGCTGCGGTCGGCTGCTCCTCCAGGTACTGCAGATAGCTGGAGGCCATGCCGGCGCGGCAGGCCGCCTCCTTGCAGGACAGTCCGAGCTCCTCGCGCCGCAGGGCGATCCGGCGTCCGAGATTGCCGGCGGGGTGGTGGCCCTGACGGCCCTCCACCGCGTGAGGGGATGCGTGTGCGGACATGGCCCGTCACTTCCTTGCGTCAGGTCGCCCGGACGGCGACGACTTCGTGCTGCTCCCCGCCCAGGGCCACCTTGAGCGCGCCGGTGTCGGCGCCCCGGCCGAAGACGTCGTACGCCTCCTCCGTCTGGTCCAGTGGGAAGGTGTGCGTGACCAGCGACGAGGTGGGCAGCCGGCCGACGGCCGCCATCCGCAGCAGCGTGGGCGTGGAGTAGGTGTCGACCAGGCCGGTGGTGATGGTGACGTTCCTGCTCCACAGGTCCTCCAGGTGCAGGGTCACGGGCCGGCCGTGCACCCCCACGTTGGCGATGTGCCCGCCGGGCCGCACCACGCGTGTGCACAGCTCGAAGCTCTCCGGCGCGCCGACCGCCTCGATGACCACGTCGGCGCCCAGTCCGTCGGTGAGGTCGGCTATCAGCTCCTGGGCGTCGAGGGGATCGGCCAGGGCGTCGGCGCCGAGTCGCTTGGCCGCGTCCAGCCGCATCGCGGCCGGGTCCACGGCGACGATCCGCTCGGGGGCGAACAGCCGGGCGGTGGCGATCGACGCGAGCCCGATGGGGCCGGCTCCGACGACGACCACGCTGTCCCCGGGGCGGACGTGCCCGTTGAGCACACCCACCTCGTAGGCGGTGGGGAAGATGTCCGCGAGCAGCACCGCGTCCTTGCTGTCGACCGCGCCGGGCAGGGGGTGCACGGACAGGTCGGCGTGGGGCACCCGGACGTACTCGGCCTGCGTTCCGTCGATCACATGCCCGAGGATCCAGCCTCCGCCGCCGCGGCACTGGCCGTACCTCCGCTCCCAGCAGTAGCCGCACCGGCCGCAGGCGGTGATGCAGGAGACCAGGACGCGCTCCCCCGGCTGCACGGCGTGCAGGTCCCGTCCGGCCTCCACGATCTCGCCGACCGCCTCGTGCCCCAGCACCGTGCCGGGGCGCACCTCGGGCACGTCGCCCTTGAGGATGTGCAGATCCGTTCCGCAGATGGTGGTGGTCTCGACACGCACGATCGCGTCGGTGGATTCCTTGATGCCGGGGTCCGGGACCTCCTCCCAGGCGGACTTTCCGGGGGCGTGGAAGACGAAGCCCTTCATGACGATCCTTCCTCCCTCTCCCCGGACCGGGGCCCGAGGACCGTCCGGAAGCCGGTACGGCGGTCCACCCGGCGCCGGTGCCGGGATCACGGACACACCCATCACATCCAGATTGTCCCACTTTGCCGGGATCTGCTCGGGCCGGTCCGCCCCGATCATCCGGTCGGGAGCGAGCGGGTCCCGAAGGAGACGGACCGGCCTCCCGGGTACCCCTCTGCGGGCGCCAGCCGGTGTCAGGAATGCGGGACGACGGCGACCGGGCAGGCCACATGGTGGAGTACGGCGTGAGCGACGGAGCCGATGTGCGGGCCGAACAGGCCGTCCCGTGTCCGGCGCCCCACGACGACGAGACAGGCGCGGCTGGAGGCGTGCACCAGCTGCGGGGCGGGACGGCCCGTGGAGACGGTCTCCGACACCGGGACCCCGGGGAACTTCTCCCGCCAGGGGCGCAGCGTGGCGGTCACGAGGCGTTGCTGTTCGGCCAGCACCTCCGGTCCGTCGGCCGCGTGGGCATGGACGTCGCCGACGGCGTGGACCACGTGCAGCGCGGTACCGCGGCGCCGGGCGCAGTCGAAGCCGAACTCGATCGGCTCCTCGAGCGGGTGTCGCGGGTCCAGCCCGAGCACGACGTCGCGGTACGGGGTCTCGGGGATCTCCTCGGGCGAGACGCCGTCCAGGGCCGGCAGGTGCTCGTCGGCGGAGGTCTCCCCGGCACGTACGAGCACGAGGGGGCACGACGCCCTGGCGACGACGCGCTGGGACACCCAGCCGACCACGAACCCGGCCAGACGGCCCAGACCCCGGGATCCGAGCACCAGCATCTCCGACTCCCCGGCCGCCGCGAGCAACGCGGTCACCGGGGACTCGTCCCGCAGGAACGCCTCCACCTCCAGCCCCGGGTGCGCGGCGCGAACACTGCGGACGGCCCGCTGGAGGATCTGCTCCCCCATCTGGCACCGGTCGTCCTCGCACCCGCCGGACGGCGCCGGAAGCGGCTGCCGCCTCCAGGCGTGGACGATGTGGAGCGGCGCACCCCGGCGCAGCGCCTCCCGGGCTGCCCAGTGGGCGGCCGCGAGGCTCTCGCCGGACGCGTCGACTCCCGCGGTGAGGGGCCGGACCATGGCGCGCACCTCCTGCACGACTGACTCTGCTGCTCCTGCGTCGAGCCTGACGCGCGAACGGCGCCGTGCGCAGGGGCCGCAGGGACCCGTCACAGGGCCCAACGGCCCAGGGCCCCGCGTCCGGCCCGGCGCACGACCCGGTCGCCGGGGTCTCCGACGCGGTACCACACGTCCCGGCCCGGGGGCCGGACGGCCCATGGCCCGGGGAGGGACGCCGGGTCACGATCGGAGCGTCGGGCCCACGCCGTCCCTGGAGGCCGTCATGAACGCTCCCCCGACGACCAGTATCCTGCGTGCGCTGCCCACGGCGCACCGCGAGCGGCTGATGCGCACCGCCCGTGAGGTGTCCTTCCCACAGGGAACACGCCTGTGCGAGGAGGGCGGACACGCCGACCGGTTCTGGATCATCCGCTCCGGCACGGTCGACCTCGATCTGCATGTTCCCGGCCGCCGCGCCGCCGTCATCGAGACCCTCGGGCACGACCAACTCCTCGGCTGGTCCTGGCTGTTCGGCCCACACGCCTGGCACCTGGGCGCCGAGACGACGACGCCGGTGAGGGCGTACGAGTTCGACGCCGCCGCGGTGCGCTCGATGTGCCAGGACGATCCGGCACTCGGCTTCGAGGTCGCCCGGTGGATGGGCGGCATCCTGTCCCACCGGCTCGACTCGGAGCGCACCCGGCTGCTGGACCTGTACGGCCCCTGCGGCAGCGGCAGCTTCGGCTGACGGGGCCGAGGACAACGCGCGCGGACAGGAGCTGTCCACGTCGTCCGGACCGGAAGGGGCGCACGGACGACGGCGGGAGGGCCGATCGGCCCCTGGTGCGTAGGGGCGGAGCTCGTGACGACCATGGACAGTGGACGGCCCGCGTCCGTCCTTCGCAGAGGTTCTCAGCGCAACGAGGAGTCGTCATGGCCGAGGCGCGCACCTTCAGCGAGCAGGTGCCGATCCGGGTGTTCCTGCTGGACGACCACGAGGTCGTGCGACGTGGCCTGGCCGACCTGCTGGACGCGGAACCCGACATCTCGGTGGTCGGGGACGCCGACACCGTCGAACAGGCGCTCGCCCGCGGTTCAGCGGTGCGGCCGCATGTGGCCGTCCTGGACGTGCGCCTGCCGGACGGTGACGGCATCACCGTCTGCCGTGAGCTGCGCAGCCGCATGCCCGAGCTGGCCTGTCTGATGCTGACCTCGTTCGACGACGAGGACGCCCTGCTCGACGCCATCATGGCGGGCGCCTCGGGGTACGTACTGAAGCAGATCAGGGGCTCCGACCTGGTGTCCGCGGTGCGCACCGTCGCCTCCGGCCAGTCCATGCTCGACCCGGCGACCACCGCGCGGCTGATGCGGTCGCTGCGCGCCGACCCCGCCGAGCAGCCGGCCCCGGCACCCGAACCGGACGGCCTCTCACCGCGCGAGCGGGACATCCTGGCGCTGATCGGGGACGGGCTGACGAACCGGGAGATCGGCAGGCGGCTCTATCTGTCCGAGAAGACGGTCAAGAACCACGTCTCCCGGCTGCTGGCCAAGCTGGGCGTGCAGCGCCGCGTACAGGCGGCGGTCCTCGCCTCCCGTCTGGAACCGTCCGGCTGCCGCACCACCCGCTGAGCCGGGCCGTACGGCACTGCGGGACGCACCGTCACGGGCCCGCCGGAGGCACCGTCACTCGCCGCCGGGGCCGCACCGGATCAGTCATCCGCCGGCCGCACCGGAACACGCCACACCAGTCGTGTCCCGCCACCCTGCGGGCGTTCCCCCACACTGAGCGTGCCGCCGAGGGCGACGGCCCGTTCCTCGAGGTTCCGCAGGCCGCTGCGGACGGCGCCGTCCGACACGCCGCAGCCGTCGTCTGCCACCGTGAGCGTCAGCTCGCCCCCGCCGAGCCGCAGGCGGACGTCCACCGAGCGTGCCCCGGAGTGCCGGGCGGCGTTGCTCAGAGCCTCCCCGAGCACGGCGGTCACATCGTCGGCGACGTCGCCCGGGACGTCGGTGTCCACCAGGCCCTCGATGCGCAGAGCGGGAAGGAAACCCAGTGTTCCGGCCGACGCCGCCACCGCCTCCGACACCTGCCGGCGCAACCCGGACCCCTCCCGCCTCCGGTCGCCGTGCGCGCGCAGCCCGAAGATGGTGGACCGGATGATCTTGATGGTCTCGTCCAGGTCGTCGACGGTCCGCGACAGCCGTTCGGCGGCCTCCGGGTGGTCGACGAAGCGCTGGGTGCTCTGCAGGGTCATGCCGGCCGCGAAGAGCCGCTGGATGGCGAGGTCGTGCAGATCGCGGGCGATCCGGTCGTGGTCCTTCAGCAGCGCGATCTGCTCGGCGTCCCGGCGCCGCTCGGCCAGCTCCAGCGCCAGGGCCGCCTGCCCCGCGAAGCCGAGCAGGGGGCCGGTGTCGGTGTCCGTGAAGGCGTCGCGCCCCGCGGTGCGCCCCAGCACCAGGACGCCGATGGACTTGCCGCTCGCCACCAGCGGTACGCCGACCACGGGCCCGAGTCCGCGCCACAGGGCCGAGTCCGGGTCGGCCCGGGGGTCGTGCCGGACGTCGGGGCTGACCACCGGTTCTGCGGTGCTCAGCGCGGCCTCCACGAAGCCGTCCTGCCGGGACATCACAAGACCGCGGCGCCGCTCTGCGTCGAGGCCGACCGCGAGCAACGGACGCAGCACGTCCTCCCCGGGCACCCGTTCCGCGATCATGCCGGCGTCGGCGGAGGCGATCCGGCGCGCCTGCTCCACGATCAGCTCCAGCACGTCCGCGCTCGGGGCACCCGACAGCAGGGCGCTCGTGACCTGGGAGCTGGCCCTCACCCAGCGCTCGCGCAGCCGCGTCTCCCCGTACAGCCGGGCGTTCTCGATGGCGACGCCGGCCGCCACCGCCAGGGTGGAGAGGACGGCCTCGTCGTCGGCGTCGAACTCCTCGGCGTCGCGTTTCTCCGTCAGGTAGAGGTTCCCGAACACCTGGTCGCGGACCCGGATGGGCACGCCGAGGAAGGAGTGCATCGGCGGGTGGCGGGCCGGGAATCCGTAGGAGGCCGGGTGGTCGGAGATCTCGGACAGCCGCAGCGGCTCCGGACGGCGGATCAGTTCGCCGAGGATGCCGTGCCCGCTGGGCAGCGCCCCGATCCGGGCCCGCGCGTCCTCGCTGATGCCGACGGTGAGGAACTGGGAGAGCGTGCGGTCGTCGCCGATGACGCCCAGCGCGCCGTACTCGGCGTCGACGAGCACCACGGCCGCCTCGACGATGCTGCGCAGCACCTGCGCAAGATCGAGTTCGCGTCCGACCGACAGGACGGCCTGCAGCAGGCGGTGCACCCGGTCCTGGGTGCCGCGTGCCGCGTCGATGCGGGCCTGCAGTTCGTCCAGCAGTTCGTCCATGCGCAGCTTGGGCAGGTGCTGCTCAGGCCGCCCGCGCGCTTCCCCGCTCATCGCTTCCTCCGACCGGATCACACGGATCACGCAGACAGGGTGCGGGTCGACGGCGACTCTCCCGCCCTCACGATACTGAGTTTCGACCCGGACGGCGGCTCGTGCCCGCTCGGAGTGCCCCTCGGCGGTGCGCGCGAGGCGCGGTCATGGCCGACGGCCACGGTGGGGTACGTGCTGTGGCGCGCGGTGTGCGGCTGGTGCCTACTGACTTCAGGAGGTGACCGGCAGTCGGCGCGCGGGAGGTGTGGTGGCGGACGCGGGCGGGACGGGGCGGGGGCGGCGCAGGGCGGGGGCGGCGCGGGACAGCCGGACGTCCCGGCCGGTGCGCCTCCCTCCGCGCGTCCGGGCCGCCGCGGGGACGTCCGCCGCCGAACGTGTCGTTCCCTGGTTGCGCGTCGCCGCCGCCTACGCCTGGCGCCTGGTCGTCGTCGGTCTCGTCGTCTACGAGGTCTTCACCGTCCTCGGCCGCTTCCAGCTCATCGCCGTCGCGCTGTTCCTCGGACTCGTGATCACGTCGGTGCTGCGGCCCCTCGCCGACGTGCTCGGCCGCTGGCTGCCACGTCCCCTGACCGTCGCGGTCTCCCTCGTGGGGAGCCTGCTGCTCCTTTTCTCCCTGTTCGCCTTCGTGGGTGAGGCGGTGGCGGGCCAGTGGGGAAAACTGACCGGGGAGTTCCGCGGCGGCATCCACAGGATCGAACAATGGCTCGAACGCCCGCCGTTCCGGCTCAGCCACAAGAGCCTCTCGCACCTGCAGGACCAGATCGCCTCGTACATCTCGTCCCACCGCGCGGCCCTGTTCAGCAGCGCCGTCAGCGGACTGACCCGGTTCGTGGAACTGGTCACCGGGCTCGCCCTCGCGCTGTTCTTCTCCGTCTTCTTCATCCACTCGGGAGAACGCCTGTGGTCCTGGCTGCGCGACCAGCTGCTGCCCCGGGGCGCCCGGCCGGCATGGGACCGGGCGGGGTACGCGGCCTGGCGGACGTTCGCGGGGTACACGCGGGGCATCATCATCGTGGCCGCGACCAACGCCGCACTCGTCGGCATCGTCCTGCTCGTCCTCCGGGTGCCGCTCGCGCTGCCGCTCACCCTGCTGGAGTTCTTCGCCACGTTCGTCCCGCTGGTCGGCTCGCCGGTCGCGCTCGCCGTGGCCACCGTGGTCGCCCTGGCCGGACGCGGTCCGGTCACGGCTGCGGCCGTGGTGCTGCTCATCGTCGTCATCGGGGAGATCGAGGGGCACGTCCTCCATCCCCTCGTGATGAGCTGGGCCGTCCGGCTGCACCCGCTGGTCGTCGCCGTCTCCGTCATCGCGGGGAGCATCGTCGCAGGGGTGATCGGTGCCGTGGTGGCCGTGCCGTTCGTGTCGGTCTCCTGGGCGGTGCTGCAGGCGCTGCGCCCGGCCCCTCCCTGAGGCGCGCGCCCCTGCCCGCTGTGCCACGCTGACTCGCACAGGCAGGGGGCACTCGAACGCACGGGAGGCGATGTGGGCCCCGACCAGCGAGAGGTGTCGCGGCACCGGCCGGAGCACATACCGGAGCTGCGGCGCAGGACCTTTCTGGGAGTGTGCGCGGGCGTCGGGCTCCTCCCGGCGGCGGCCGCCTGCGACCCGTCCCCTTCCGCGCACGACCATCCCCGGTCGGCCGCCTCGCACCGTCCCGAGGCGGAACGGGACCGAGCCGGGACACCCGATTGGCGTATCCGCTCCCAGGGTCCCGCCACGGCTGTCACCGGATACGCCGACCGGGTGAGCGTGACCCCGGGCGAGGAGTGCGGGCTGTACGTGTCGACGACCGCGGCGTCCTTCCGTGTCTCGGCCTTCCGCGTCGGCTGGTACGGCGGGGCCGAGGCCCGGCTCGTCTGGTCCTCCGAACGCGTGCCGGGCCGCGTCCAACCGGAGCCGCGCCTTCAGTCCGGTACCCGCACCATCCGGACCGACTGGAAGCGCACGCTCGCCTTCGGCACGGACGGGTGGCCCGAGGGCGCGTATCTGCTGCGGCTGGACGCGGAGGGCGGTCACCAGCGGTACGTCCCGCTGATCGTGCGCTCCACGCAGGGCGCGGGCCGTACGGTCCTGATGCACGCCCCGGCGACCTGGCAGGCGTACAACCGGTGGGGCGGTTACAGCCTCTACGAGGGGTCCTCCGGGGCGTACGCCGCCCGGTCCCTCGCCGTCAGCTTCGACCGGCCCTACGACTCCAACGGCGCGGAGAAGTTCCTGGTGTACGAGCGGGCGGCGGTGGTGCTGGCCGAACGGCTCGGCATCCCCCTCGCCTACACCACCGGTACGGACGTGCACCGTGACCCGGGCGTGCTGCACGGTGCGCGGGCCGCCCTCTGCCTCGGGCA
Organism: Streptomyces sp. PTL18; assembly: GCF_059510295.1. Classification (NCBI taxonomy): domain Bacteria; kingdom Bacillati; phylum Actinomycetota; class Actinomycetes; order Kitasatosporales; family Streptomycetaceae; genus Streptomyces; species Streptomyces sp. PTL18. The sequence goes on from NZ_JCAJZO010000010.1 coordinate 17,037, forward strand.
CGACGAGTACTGGACCCCCGAGCAGCGCCGGCACGTCACCGAGGCCCGCGACGCGGGCACCAACGTGGCGTTCCTCGGCGCCAACACCTGCTTCCGCAGGGTCCGTCTGGAACGGGGCGAGGCACAGCCGGACCGTACGGTGGTCTGCTACAAGTCCTCCTTCCGAGCCGACCCCTACTACACCACCCACCCCGCACTGGTGACGACGGACTTCCGTCAGCCCCCGGCGGCCGACCCGGAGTCGTCGATGACGGGCGTGCTGTACGAGGGTTATCCGACGGACGCGCCCTACGTCGTGCACGCGGCGGACCACTGGCTGTACGAGGGCACAGGCGTGCGCCCCGGCGACGGCTTCGGCCATCTGGTCGGTGTGGAGTACGACCGGGTCACCCCGGGCGCATCCGTCCCGGAGCCCCTGGAGATCACGGCTCACTCCCCGTTGGTCTGCAACCGCAGGCGCAGCAACAGCGACTCGGCGTACTACACGGTCCCGAGCGGGGCGGGGGTCTTCGCGACCGGCACCATGCGCTGGGTGGAGGCCCTGATGGCCGGTACCCCGGACGGGGGCCGCGACCACGGCATGGACGCCCGCACCCGCGCCTTCGTCACCCGGACGACGGAGAACCTGCTGCACGCCTTCGCGCTGGGCCCGGCCGCCCGCCATCGCCCGATGCCGCGCCCGAACGTGAAGGAGGTCTACAAGGACTCGGCGTGAAAGGCGATGCCGGTCGCCATTCAGGCGGGCCGGTCGGTCCACTCAACCGTGCGGCGAGCGCGGCGAGCTGGGCCGCCAGGTTGCCGGGCGCCTGGGCGTCGGCGGGAATCGGCGTGGCCTGGGGTGTGGTCATCGGGCCGGCTCCTCCTCGGCGGCCGGGGCGGCGGTGAGCTCCCGGTAGGCGCGCATCGGGGCGGCGGTCTTCAGCAGCATCTCGTCGTACTCGGCGGCAGGGTCGGAGTCCAGGACGACCGCGCCGCCGGCGCCGAGGTGCAGCAGGCCGTCGGCGATGACGGCGGTGCGGATGACGATGCTCAGGTCGGCGCCGCCGCCGCAGCCGAAGTAGCCGAGGGCGCCGGAGTAGACACCGCGTGCCTCGGTCTCCAGGCCGTCGATGATCTCCATGGTGCGCGGTTTGGGCGCGCCGGTCATGGAGCCGCCGGGGAAGCAGGAACGGACGCAGTCCACGGCGTCCGCCCCCTCGCGCAGCCGTCCCTCGACGGTGGAGACCAGCTGGTGCACGGTGGCGTAGGTCTCGGTGGCCATCAGCCGGGTGACCCGTATGGACCCGGTCTCGCAGACCCGGCCGAGGTCGTTGCGGAGCAGGTCGACGATCACGAGGTTCTCGGCGCGGGTCTTGTCGTCCACGGCCAGCGAGTGCCGCAGCCGTGCGTCCTGCGCGGGGTTCTCCCCGCGGGGGGCGGTGCCCTTGACGGGTCTGGCCTCCGCGACGCCGTCCCGGGTGATCCGCAGGAACCGCTCGGGTGAGGAGCCGGCCACGTCCAGGTCGCCGAACCTCAGGAACGCCGCGTAGGGGGCGGGGTCGACCCGGCGCAGCGCACGGTAGAAGGCGTACGGGTCACGCGGTGCCGGTAACCGCACGGCGTCGGTCAGGCAGACCTCGTAGCTGGTGCCCGCCCGCAACGCGTCCTTGCAGGCCTCGATGTCCGCGAGGTAGGTGGCGCGGTCCCGGACCAGCCACGGCTCGGCGGCGGCGGGGTCGGGCGCGGGCTCGTCGTCCGGCGGCTCGGTCGCGGTGTCCCGACCCGAGACGAAGGTGAGCTGGGCCGTCGCGACGTCCAGCCAATCGGTCGCCTCCCGCGTGGCCTGTGGGGTGTCCTCGGCGACACAGACCGCGTAGGTGGCGCCCTCCTCGTGGTCCACGACGACGAGGCGGTCGGCGAACAGCCAGCAGGCGTCGGGGGTCCGGGCGCGGTGGCGGTTCGCAGAGCCGCAGTCGGCCTTCGTCTCGTAGCCGAAGTAGCCGACATAGCCGCCGGTGAAGTCGAAGGGCAGCCCGGCGGCATCGACGTGGCGGGTGGCGAGCTGCCGCTTGAGGTAGTCGAAGATGCTCGCGCGGACCTTGCGCGGGGGCCGGCCGGCCCGTTCGACCTCGCACACGCCGGCGTCGACGTCGTAGCGCACGAACTCGGCCAGGGGGCCGGTGCCGTCACCGAAGAACGAGAAGCGGGCCGGCCCCGGCTCGACGCGCGCGCTGTCCAGCCAGAAGGCGCGCGGGGCGTCCCGGCACATCCGGGTGAAGGCGGCCTCGGCGTCGACGGCGCCTGCCAGGCGGCGGTAGTGCAGCCGGTGGGCGGGCGGCGCGGTGCGGCGGGAGCGGGGAACGGCCGCGGATCGAGGAATGGCCGTGTTCTTGGTGCGGGGTCTGCGGGCGCGCTCGGCGGTGAGGTTGCGGAAGTTCACGAGCATGCGGTGGCCGTAATCGGTGAGCACGGACTCCGGGTGGAACTGCACGCCCCACAGCGGCCGGGTGCGGTGCCTGAGCCCCATCACCACCCCGTCCTCGGCCCAGGCGGTGGCCTCCAGGGTCTCCGGCAGCGGCTCGGCGACGGCCAGCGAGTGGTAGCGCACGGCCGTGAAGTCCTGCGGCAGGCCGTGGAACAGGTCCCGGCCGTCGTGCCGGACGGTGGACAGATGCCCGTGACGGGGCTGCGGTGCCGGCGCTATGCGGCCCCGCTCCCGCGCCGCGATGCCCTGGTGGCCGAGGCAGACGCCGAGCACGGGGATGCGGGCGTCGGCGACGATCCGGGCGGCTATGCCGAAGTCGCGGGGTTCCGCGGGGTGTCCCGGGCCCGGCGATATCACCACGTTGTCGAACTCCCCCAGGTCCGGCACGGCGTCGGCGGGGGTGTCGTTGAGGATCACCGTCGGCTGCTCGCCGTTGACCTCGGCGAGCAACTGGAACAGGTTGTACGTGTACGAGTCGTGATTGTCGATGAGGAGGGTCTTCACCCGCTCACCTCCCTTGCGTCGTTCCCGGGCCTCGAGCAGCGCGCCGTTCATGCCGTCCACGCAGCGCCCGAAGCGGCGGTTGCGGCAACTTCGTGAAAGGCGCTGAGTGGGAAATCGGCCGCGCGGCCCGCCACCACCTGATGTGCGACGGAGACGGCGACCGGATTCCTGGTCACACCATCGAGTACGGAGGGACGACGGGTCACGTTCAAACGTTCAATCGAGGTCTTCCCCAGTGTCCGGAACGCGACGGGACGCCGCCGGGTCGCAGGACCCGGCGGCGTCCTCGTCCACCGGCGTTCGGGTCCCTTCGGGCCCTCCGGGTCAGCAGATCCTGGGCAGTTGCTCCCCGAGCGGCATGTCCACCACCCGTGTGCCCCCCAGGCCGGTACGCGCGACCACCATGCCGGGGTGGTCCCGGACCACCTCGCCGATGATCGCGGCCTCGGCACCGCGCGGATGCGCCCGCATGGCGTCCACCACGGCGTCGGCGTGCTGGCGCGGCACGAACGCCACCAGCTTGCCCTCGTTGGCCACGTACATGGGGTCCAGGCCCAGCACGGCGCACGCGTTGGCGACGGCGGGCGGGACGGGGACCTTGCGCTCCTCGATGACGACCCCGGCGCCCGCGGCGGCGGCGATCTCGTTGAGGGCGGCCGCCAGCCCGCCCCGGGTGGGGTCCCGCAGCATGTGCAGGTCCCGGGTGACGGCGAGCATGTCGTCCACCAGTCCGCCGAGCGGCGCGCAGTCGCTCACGATCTCCACGCCGAACTCCAGCCCCTCCCGCACACTCATGATCGCCACACCGTGCACCCCGATCGCACCGCTGACGATCACCACGTCCCCGGGAACGACCCGCTGCGGCCGCAGGTCGACACCCGCCGGGATGAGCCCGATCCCGGCCGTGTTGATGTAGACGCCGTCGCCGTGGCCGGCTTCCACCACCTTGGTGTCGCCCGTCACCACTTCGACCCCGGCCGCCCGCGCGGCCGCGCCCAGCGCGTCGGCGACCCGGGTGACCGTGTCCAGTTCGACGCCCTCCTCCAGGATGAAACCGCAGGAGAGGTAGGCCGCCCGGGCCCCGCTGACGGCGAGGTCGTTGACCGTGCCGTTGACGGCCAGGTCGCCGATGCTGCCGCCGGGGAAGAACAACGGCCGCACCACGAAGGAGTCGGTGGAGAAGGCCAGGCGCAGGCCGCCCAGCGACAGCGCGGCGGCGTCGCCGAGCCGGTGCAGCACCTCACCCCCGAACGCGGGCGCGAACACGTCCTTGACCAGTTCCGCGGACAGGGCCCCGCCCCCGCCGTGGCCCATCACGATGCGGGACTGGTCGCGCAGCGGGGCCGGGCAGGTCCAGACCGCCGGGTCCGGCAGGGGCGCGGTCAGGTCGATGGCATCAGACAACGGAGGTCGCCTCCCGGGCCGCAGGGGTGGTGTCCAGGCGCCGGTAGAGGTAGTACGCGGCGCAGGCGCCCTCGCTGGAGACCATGGTGGCGCCGAGCGGGGTGCGCGGGGTGCACACGGTGCCGAACGCCTCGCACTCGTGCGGCTTGAGCAGGCCCTGCAGGACCTCGCCGCTGCGGCACGCGGCCGGCTCCTCGGTCCGGATGCCCTCGACCGAGAAGCGGTACTCGGCGTCGTGGTCGCGGTACTTGGCGGACAGCCGCCAGCCGCTGTCCGGGATCACCCCGATGCCGCGCCAGGAGCGGTCGGTCACCTCGAAGACGTCCTCCAGCATGGCCTTGGCGGCCGTGTTCCCCTCGGGGCGGACCGCGCGGGCGTAGGCGTTGTCGACGGTGTGCTCACCGCGCTCCAGCTGGGCCACAGTCCGGCGCACCCCCTCCAGGATGTCGAGGGGTTCGAACCCGGTCACCACGATCGGGACCCGGTGGCGCTCGGCCAGCTCCGGGTACTCGCCGATCCCCATCACGCTGCACACGTGCCCCGCGGCCAGGAAGCCCTGCACCCGGCACCGCGGGGACCGCATGATCGCCTCGATGGCGGGCGGCACGCGTACATGGGAGACCAGCATGCTGAAGTTCGGGATGCCGAGCCTGCGCGCCTGATGCACCGTCATCGCGTTGGGGGGCGCGGTGGTCTCGAAGCCGATGCCGAAGAACACCACCTCCCGGCCGGGGTTCTGCCGGGCGATCCTCAGGGCGTCGAGCGGGGAGTAGACGACCCGTACGTCGCCGCCCTCCCCTCGTACCTGGAACAGGTCCCGTCCGGTGCCCGGCACGCGGAGCATGTCGCCGAAGGAGCAGAAGATCACCTCGGGCCGGGAGGCGATCTCCAGCGCCTTGTCGATGACCTCCAACGGGGTCACGCACACGGGGCAGCCGGGCCCGTGGATCAGTTCGACCCGGTCGGGCAGCAGTTGGTCGATGCCGTGGCGGATGATGCCGTGCGTCTGCCCGCCGCAGACCTCCATCAGCGCCCACGGCCTGGTCACCGTGGCGTGGATCTCGTCGAGGAGCCGGCGTGCCAGATCCGGGTCCTGGAACTCGTCGATGTACTTCACTTCCGCGCCTCCTCGCGCGCGGGCGGCAGCGCCCCGCCCGCCTCCGCGGCCGTTTCCCAGGGGTCGCCGAACTCCTCCTGCAGCATCCCGAGTTCGGCGAACAGCTCCAGCGTCTGCTTCGCGGACTCCTCGTCCAGGCGCTGCAGGGCGAAGCCGACGTGGACGATGGCGTACTCGCCGACCTGGAGGTCGGGCAGGTACTCCAGGCACACCTCCTTGACCACACCGCCGAAGTCGACGGTGGCCATCCGGGTGCCGTCGCGTTCCTCGATGTCCAGCACTCTGCCGGGTACCGCCAGGCACATGGGTCTCTCCTCGCTGTGGATGGTGCGTCGCCCGGCGCTGCCGGGGCGGTCGGTCAGTCGGGGGCCGCCCCGGTGCGTGCGGCGACGACGAGCTGGCCGAGGGCCAGGCCGCCGTCACCGGGCGGGACCACGTGGTGGCGCAGCACCGTGAAGCGGTCCGCGCCCAGGGCCCCGGCGCAGGCCGAGGAGAGCGGGGAGTTGAGGAACACGCCGCCGGTCAGGGCGACGGTGTCCACTCCGAGCCGATCCCGCGCGAGCGCACAGACCCGGTGCACGAGATGGGCGACGGCCCGGTGGAAACGGGCCGCGATCAGCCCCGTTTTCGTGCCCGCGCGCAGATCCTCGACGATCGCGGCGAGGACGGGCGCCGGATCGGCCCGGAACGGGGCGCCGTCCGTCTCCGGCTCCCGTACGGCGAACGCGTAGGCGGAGGTGTCCCCGGGGGGTGCCCCGAGCGCGGCGGCCTCCAGCGCGACGGCGGCCTGGGCCTCGTGGTCCGCCCGGTGGCAGACGCCGGTGAGGGACGACACCGCGTCGAACAGCCGGCCCATGCTGGAGGTGGGCACGCAGTTCAGGTGGCGCTCCAACTGCCGTGCCAGCACGCGGCGTTCGGCGGGCGGGCAGGCGGCCACACAGGGCAGTTCCCCGGACCAGTCCAGGTCGGCGGCGCGCAGATGCGCGAGCGCCATGCGGTACGGCCGGTGCACCGCGGCGTCGCCGCCGGGCAGCGGCACATAGGCGAGGTGCCCGACGCGGGTGAATCCGTCGTAGTCCGCGAGCAGGAACTCCCCGCCCCATACGGCTCCGTCGTCGCCGTAGCCGGTGCCGTCGAAGGCCACGCCGAGCACCGGCCGGCTGCCGTCGAGTCCGTGTTCGGCCATGGCGGCGGCGATGTGGGCGTGGTGGTGCTGGACGCGGACGACAGGGCGGCCCGACGCGTTGCGGGCGGCCCACCGGGCGGAGCGGTATGCGGGATGCCGGTCGGCGGCCAGCACCCGGGGCCGCACCGGGGTGATCGCCTCCAGTTGGGCGGCGGCCCGTTCGAAGGCGTGCTGGGTGGCGAGGTCGTCCATGTCGCCGACGTGTGCGGACAGCCAGGCCCGGCGGCCCTCGCCGAGACAGCACACGTTCTTCAGGTCGCCGCCGACGGCGAGGGCCGGGCGCACGGACACCGGAAGGGTCAGCGGCAGGGGGGCGTAACCGCGGGCGCGGCGCACGATCAGCGGTCTGCCGTCGCACACGCGCACCACCGAGTCGTCGCACGGCACCTGGATGGGACGGTCGTGGGTGAGCCAGGCGTCGGCCAGGTGCGCCAGCCGTTCGAGCGCCTCCTCGTCGTCGGTGACGATCGGCTCACCGGAGACGTTGCCGCTCGTCATGACGAGCAGTCGCGACCCGTCGGGGTCGCCGGGCAGGCCGAGCAGCAGATGGTGCACGGGGGTGTACGGCAGCATGACGCCGAGGTCGGGGCTGCCGGGTGCGACGGCGTCGGCGGGCCGGGGCGCTCCACGCGCGGACGTCAGGCGGCGCAGCAGCACGACGGGGCGGACGGCGCCGGTGAGCAGGCTCCGCTCCTCGTCGGTGAGCCGCACCAGGTGCGTGATGTCGCCCGGGTCCCGGGCCATCAGGGCGAAGGGTTTGTCCCCGCGGGCCTTGCGCCGCCGCAACCGGGCCACGGCGGCGGGGTCGGTGGCGTCGCAGGCCAGGTGGTAGCCGCCCAGGCCCTTGACGGCGAGGATCGCGCCGGACGCCAGCAGCCGGCGCGCTCCGGTGACCGGGTCGGTGTCCGTGACCGGTCGCGGCGGGCCGTCGCCGTCCGGGGGGCGGACGAGCAGCCGCAGGCGGGGCCCGCAGGCGGGGCAGGCGACGGGCTGCGCGTGGAAGCGGCGGTCGCCGGGATCGGCGTACTCGCGGGCGCAGTCGGGGCACATCGGGAAGCGGGCCATGGTGGTCGCCGCCCGGTCGTAGGGCAGGCCGGTGACGATCGTGAACCGCGGGCCGCAGTGCGTGCAGGTGATGAAGGGGTGGCGGTGGCGCCGGTCGGCCGGGTCCGCGAGTTCGCGCAGGCAGGCGGCGCAGGTGGCGGTGTCGGGCGGGATCAGGGTGCCCGCGGGGCCGTCGGTGCGGGAGGCGAGGATGGTGAAGGCGGTGTCGCCGGTGGCGGGCATGTCCTCGTGGTCGACGTGCTCGACGCGGGCCAGCGGTGGCGCGTCCCGGGCGATGCGGTCGCAGAACCGGCCGACGGCCGCGGGTGCCCCCTCGACCTCCACGACGACGCCCTGCGGGGTGTTCGTCACATGCCCCGACAGGCCGAGGGAGGTGGCGAGGCCGTGGACGTACGGCCGGAAGCCGACGCCCTGCACCACGCCCCGTACGGTGACCCTGCGGCGCAGCGGCGCATGGACGGCGACGGCCGTCGGGGGCGGAGCGCTCACGAGCGGGACTGCGCCAGGGCGCCGGTGCGGTCCGTGTGGTCATGGGTGTGACCGTGGGCCGGCCGGGCCATGACGGGTGCGTGCAGGGGGGCGCCGTCCCCGGCGGCCAGCGCCCGGTCGAGCAGGGCGCCGAGCCCGAGGTCCCGGCGGGCCGAGGTGAGCAGCACCTCCACGCCGGGGTTGACCTGTTCGACGTTCGCGCGGAACGCCGCCAGGTCGAAGGCGACGGCCTCGGCGATGTCGGTCTTGGTGACCACCACCAGGTGGGCGAGGCCGAAGGCGGTGGGGTACTTCAGCGGCTTGTCCTCGCCCTCGGTCACGGAGGCGAGGACGACGCGCAACGTCTCCCCGAGGTCGTAGGAGGCCGGGCAGACGAGGTTGCCGACGTTCTCCACGAACAGCAGCCGGGTCCCCTCCGGCAGCCATCCCCGAAGGTGGCGGGCGAGCATGTCGGCCTCGAGATGGCACAGCCCGTCGGTGAGGACCTGTTTCACCGGGACACCCGAACGCGCCAGCCGTGTCGCGTCGTTCTCGGTGGCGAGGTCGGCGGTGAGCGCCGCGACCGGCACGGACCGCTCCCGAGCCAGCACGAGTTCGCGTTCCAGGAGGGCCGTCTTTCCGCTGCCCGCGCTGGAGAGCAGGTTGACGACGGTGGTGCCGCGGGCCGCGAGGTCCGCCCGCAGGGTGTGCGCGGCCTGGTCGTTCTTGGCGAGTACGGCCTGCTGCAGGTCGACCACTCGGCACATGGTTCAGCGCTCCTCGGGGATGGTTTCGCGGGTGGGTGCGTGCGCCCGGGTGTCCACCCAGTGCACGCTGACGATCTGCAGTTCGCGGCCCGACAGCAGGTCGATGGCGGCGCCGTCGCACCGCGGGCAGCTGAGCAGGGGCGGCATGCCGACGTCCCATTCGTGCGCGCACGGCGCGCAGCGGGCCCGTGCCGGCACCTCCTCGGTGACGAGTTCGGCGCCTTCCAGCCGGGTCCCGGTGCAGGCCAGTTCGAAGCAGAAGGACAGGGCGTCGGGTACGACACCGGCGAGTTCGCCCACCTGGAGCCGTACCGAACGCACCGCCGTGACGTCACCGGCCCGTTCGGCCGCCTCTTCCACCTGGCCGATCACCGCCAGCGCGATGGACATCTCGTGCATGGGTCTCCGTCCCGGCGAAGGCCGGGCCCCCGCCCTGTGCGGACGGGGACCGCGGGCGCGGCTCACCGCGAACCATTAGAGGTGAGGCACCCCGGGCCCGTGGACCGGCACGCCGTCACCGCCCGGCGGCGTCCGCCGTTCGCCGCACAGCAGCTCCTCGATCAGCCGGACGGCCTCGGGGACCGCGGCGGACACGGGCGGGCTGAGGCCGACGCGTTCCTCCACCGACGCCGGTTCGCAGCCGACCACGAGCGTCCGGCGTGGCGGTTCGCCTCCGGTTCCGGCACACAGGGTGCTCAGCAGGGCGAGTACGGCGTCGGGCGTCATCCGGTGGCCGTCGATCGCGGCCCCTTCGTGGTCGTCCGCGGCCGTGTCGTCGTGCTCGATGACGTACAGGGTGCCGGGGGCCTCGCCGCGCGCGGTGGCGTCCACCAGGATCAGGGTGTCGTAGCCGTCGAGGAGCTGGTAGGCGAGGTGCACTCCGCGCACTCCGATGTCCAGGACCTCGACGTGCGCGGGCAGCCGGCACCGGGTGAGCGCGCGGACGGTCTCCACGCCGAAGCCGTCGTCCCCGAGGAAGACGTTCCCGATGCCGGCGACGAGGACGGTCCCGCTCATGCGTGCCTCTCCAGCAGGGTGACCTCGTCGGGGCGGAAGTAGTGGAAGGTTCCCCGCTCGCGGCGGACGTCGGCGCCCGGGTCGTCGTCCACGGTCACCGCCAGGTGGACCGAACCGTCCACGTCGTGGCGCACGGCCTCGACGGTCGCGGGACGGCCGCGCAGGAACACGTCCTGGGCGTCGGCGCGCCGCAGCCCCGGGTTGAGCCGCACCCGGCTGCCGGGGCCCACCGGCCGCCCGTCCACCACGACCCGCTCGCCCTGCGGTTCGCCGCCGGGTTCGCCCGCCGGGTCCCACCACGGAGTGTCCGGGCGGGACATGTCCTCGGCGTCGGTCCTCGGGTGGTCCTCCAGGACGACCGGTGAGGACAGCATCACGTCCGCGTGGCCCGGTTCGCCGGCGAGGACGGGCCAGGTGTGCAGATTGCGGCAGGACGCGATCGCGGCCCGGGCCCACTCGGGAGGCCGGCTCATCGACAGGAAGGAGCCGGCGCTCAGCCCCATCAGCAGATGGGTGGAGACCAGGGAGTGCGGCAGCGCGGCTCCCCGGTCGGCGGCCTGCCCGGCCTCGGGCGCCCAGACGCCGGTGTTCTCGACCACGGCGGTCAGTCGCAGGAGCGGGCAGGGCCCCTCGAGCCGGTGTGCCGACAGACGCAGCAGGCCGCGGATCTCCTCACTCCGACGGATCGTACGGCCGACGACCCGGCCGCCGTCGTCGAGGATCTGCTCGCACTCCTCCCCCGCGGGGCGGCCGAAGGCGACGACGGCCCCGTCGCCGTCGGTGAGCTCGTCCACCGCGACCACCGCCTCGACGCGCTCCTCGGTGCCCTCGTCACGGGGCACGAGCACGCTCTCCCCCGTGCGCAGTGCGGGCACTGTCTCGAACTCGCCGTCGGGGCACCTCCGTTGGACCGTGCGCCGCCGGGCGCGCAGGAAGCGCAGTTCCACCGCCAGGGTGGCGCCCGGCCCGGGCTCCATCAGGCATTCGGTGTGCTGGAAGTCGTACTCCTCGCTGCCCGCGCCCCAGGCGGGCGGTACGAGTACGCCGCAGTGCCTGCGCAGCCGGGTGCGGGAGGCGGGGACGCGGTACGGGTGGAGCGGGCAGCCCTCGAAGAGGACGGCGTCCGCCACCTTCCGGGCGAGGGCGAAGCGTGCCTCGGTCTGCGCGGCGAACGCGGTCACACTCATGGGTGGTCCTTCCGGTGGTGCCGGCTTACGGGGTGTGCTCCTCGGCCGGGTCCGCGGCCCGGACGGGATCCACCGCCGTGCGGGGGCCGGTGGCGAGGAGGAGATGCGGGGGCGTGCACGACGGCTTCTCCTTGCGGACGAAGGCGCGTCTCAGGGCGTGGTAGGGGGCGTTCGGGTCGTGGAAGACGCGGTGCATCGCGGCCAGCTCCCGTTCCCGGAAGGCGGACAGGGGCTCGGTGCTCTCCTGGCGCTCCAGTGCCTCCTTCTTCGCCGCGATCCGTGCCCGCGTCCCCGGCAGCGACGCCAGCCGCGCCGCCAGCCCGGCGGTCTCCGTGGCGAAGTCCTGCGGCGCGCACTCGATCACCTGGTCGACGAGCCCGAGGCAGCGGGCGCTCGTGGCGCTCATCGGCAGCGCCTCGCGCACGATCCGGTCGGCCGCGGCGGCGCCCACCCGGCGGGGCAGCGTGTACGTCCAGTACTCCGAGCCGGTCAGGCCCATCAGCCGGTAGTGCGGGTTCAGCACGCAGCCGGAGCGGCACCACACCTCGTCCGCGGCCAGCGCGAGCATCACGCCGCCCGCCGCCGCGTTGCCCGCGAGCGCGGCGACCACCAACCGGTCCGTGGTCGTCAGGACCGCCTCGACCAGGTCGTCGATGGCGTTGATGTTGGCCCAGGACTCGGCCGCGGGGTCGTCGGCGGCCTCGATGACTGCGAGGTGGATCCCGTTGGAGAAGAAGTCCCGCTGTCCGCCGAGGACGAGCACCGAGGTGGGGCGCGCGCAGGCCTCCCGGTAGGCCGCCAGCAGGCGTCGGCACTGCGCGGTGCTCATCGCGCCGCCGGGGAAGGAGAACGAGAGGAGGCCGACACCGCCTTCCTCGCGGTAGCGGATGTCCGTCCAGGTGGGCCACCGCGCGCCCGGGGGCACGGGCAACTCGGGCAGCGGGGGCAGCCGGTCACCGAGGGCCCGCACGGCGGGCAGCTTGACCGGGCGCGGCTGCCCGGGGCGGCGCCGACGTCGCAGCTCGGGGATCCACACGGCGCCGTCGCTCGTCGCCCGGCAGATCGCCCCGGCCCGGGTGGCGAGCAGGTCGCCGGGGACGCCGCACAGGCCGTTCTCGGAGTGCCCGCCGTGCAGGTACCACTCCTCGCCGAGCAGCACGTCGAGCACGCCGGGCTGCGAGTCCGCGGCGCGCAGTTTGCGCAGGACGGTGTCGGTCGTGTCGGTGTCCCAGTCGATGCGCCGCACGCTCTGGTCGAGATACGGCCGGGTCCGCGCGACGTCCTGCCGCACGGGCGTGTGGGTCCCGGAGGCGAACCGCTCGACGGCGAGGAGGACGGCGGCGAGAGCGGCGTCGGCGATCTCGCCCCGGTACAGGTCGCTCTTGGCGAGCGGCGGAAGCGGGCAGGCCACGGACGCCCACACGTCACCGGCGTCCATCTCCTCCGTGGCCTGGAGAACCGTGACGCCCCAGCTCTCGGCGCCCTCCTGGACGGCCCAGTCGAGCGAGGACGGCCCCCGGTCGCCTACGGGACCCGGGTGGACGACGAAGCACGGGCAGGCCGCCCACACCTCCCGGGGGATCGCCGTCTTCAGCATCGGCGCGAGGACGAGTCGCGGGGCGTGCCGCCGTACGGCCTCGGCCAGCGAGCCGTCGGGCAGGGCGAGTTCCACCGCGACGGTGTGGCCGCGATCGCGCAGTTCGGCATGGACGCGCTGGGTGAGGCTGTTGAACGCGCTGGCCACGAGCAGAATGTGCACGGCGTACTCCCGGCGGACGACGGTACGGACAGATGTGCCCGGCCGTCTGCGATGGTCGGCCACGCCCGTGGGCCGCTCCCGCAGACAAGCGGCAGATTCACCCGAAAGGCGGTATCGGGGCCGCCACTCGGCGGCGGGCGCGTCGGGCGGATCGTCCCGGGAACACCACCCTGTGTAACGCCTCTCGCATCCCGGGGCGCGGGAGTGTAGACATGGCACATGGTCCGGCTTCCGGCTCGACCCGGTACCCGTTCGCCCCGTCGGCCAAGCGGTGTGCGTGCACCAGCGCACGACCGCGCTCCAGGAACGTCCGAGCAGGCTCCGGGGCGAGCGGCGCGCCGTGCGCTCGCCCGCCGCGAGCGGGAGGCGGGCCGGTCCCGGTCGCCGGGTCCGGACGCGGGGCTGCGCGCGGCGTTGCGCGGGCGCAGCGTCGCCGGGCAGGTCTTCGTCCTGCAGGTCGTCATCGTGCTGCTGCTGGTCCTCGCGGCGGTGGTGGCGCTGCTGCTGCAGGTGCGGCACGACAGCACGCAGGCGGCCCGAAACCGTTCCCTTGCCGTGGCCGAGGCGTTCGCCAACGCGCCGGGCACGGTCCAGGCGCTGAGCGCCCCCGACCCCACGGCCGTGCTCCAGCCGCGGGCCGAGGCCGCCCGCAAGGCGGCGAACGTGGACTTCGTCGTCGTCATGAACACCGACGGCATCCGCTACACGCACCCGAAACCGGACCGTATCGGCAAGAAGTTCGTGGGGAACATCCGGCCCGCGCTGGCCGGGGGCACCGAGATCGAGGAGATCAACGGGACCATCGGGCGGCTGGTGCAGGCGGTGGTGCCCGTCAAGGCGCCCGACGGCAAGGTCGTGGGCCTGGTGTCGGCCGGTGTCACGACGGAGCATGTGGGCGGCGCGGCGAACCGGCAGATGCCGCTCGTCCTGGCCGCCGCGGCCGTGGGCCTCGCCCTGGCCACGGCCGGCACGGCGCTGGTCAGCAGGCGGCTGCTGCGCCAGACCCACGGCCTGGGGCCGCGGGAGATGACGCGGATGTACGAGCACCACGACGCGGTGCTGCACTCGGTGAGGGAAGGCGTGCTGATCCTCGGCGGGAACGGCGACCTGCTGCTCGCCAACGACGAGGCGCACCGACTGCTCGGTCTGCCCCAGGACGCCGAGCGGCGGCACGTGTCCGAGCTCGGCCTTCCCCCGGAGACCGCCGCGCTCCTGGGGTCCGGGCGGGTCGCCACCGACGAGGTGCACCTGGTCGGAGACCGGCTGCTGGCGGTCAACCAGCGGCCCACCGACGTGGACGGCGGCCCGCCCGGCAGTGTGGCCACGCTCCGCGACTCGACGGAGCTGCGCGCCCTGTCCGGTCGGGCGGAGGTGGCGCGGGAACGCCTCAGCCTGCTCTACGACGCGGGTCTGGGCATCGGCACGAGCCTGGCCGTGAGGCGTACCGCCGAGGAGCTGACCGAGCTGGCCGTCCCCCGGTTCGCGGACTTCGCCAGCGTGGACCTGTTCGACGCGGTGCTGGACGGCGAGGAGCCCGAGGCGGGGAGCGGGCTGCGCCGTACGGCGTTCAGCGGCATCCGCAAGGACGCTCCCCTGGACCCGGTGGGCGAACGGATCCGGTGGGTGCGGTCGTCTCCGCAGGCCGAGGCCCTGCGTGCCGGCCGGGCCGTCCTGGAGCCCCGTCTCGGTGAGGCTCCGGACCGGCTGGCGCAGGACGCCGAGCGGGCCGCCGAGGTGGTGGAGTACGGGATCCACTCGCTGATCACGGTCCCGGTGCGGGCGGGGACGCTGGTCCTTGGCCTGGTCGACTTCTGGCGCCGGGAGAAGCCCGAGCCCTTCGACGCGGAGGACCTGGCGCTCGCCGAGGAACTGGTCGCCCGCGCCGCGGTCTCCATCGACAACGCGCGCCGTTTCACCCGCGAGCACAGCATGGCGGTGACGCTGCAGCGCAGTCTGCTGCCGCGGTCGCTGCCCGAGCAGGGCGCCCTGGACATCGCCTACCGGTACCTGCCGGCGCAGGCGGGGGTGGGCGGTGACTGGTTCGACGTACTGCCGTTGTCCGGTGCGCGGGTGGCGCTGGTGGTGGGCGACGTCGTGGGCCACGGGCTGCACGCCGCGGCCACGATGGGGCGGCTGCGCACCGCGGTCCACAACTTCTCCGCGCTCGACCCGCCGCCGGACGAACTCCTGGGGCTCCTCGACGAACTGGTCGGCCGCATCGACCAGGACGAGGCGGCCGATCCCGGCAGCTCCCCCGTCACGGGCGCGACCTGTCTGTACGCGATCTACGACCCGGTCTCCCGGCGCTGCACCGTCGCCCGGGCCGGCCATCCGCCGCCGGCCGTGGTCCGGCCCGACGGCAGCGTGGAGTTCCCCGACGTTCCGACCGGTCCCCCGCTCGGCGTCGGGGGGCTTCCCTTCGAGACGGCAGACCTGGAGCTGGCGGAGGGCAGCCGGCTGGTGCTGTACACGGACGGGCTGGTCGAGGACCGGGGCCGGGACATCGACGACGGCCTGGAACTGCTGCGCACCGCGCTGGCCGGAGCCGGGCCGTCCCCGGAGGACACCTGCCGGGCCGTGCTGGAGTCGGAGTTGCCGGACCGGCCGAGCGACGACATCGCCCTGATCGTGGCGCGCACCCGGGCCCTAACCGCCGACCGGGTGGCCGAGTGGCCGGTGCCGATGAAGGCGGCGGCGGTGGGCGAGGTGCGCGCGTCGGTGACCCGGCAGCTGGCGCGGTGGGGCCTGGACGAGCTGACGTTCACCACGGAGCTGATCCTCAGCGAGCTGGTCACCAACGCGATCCGGTACGGCAGCGCGCCCGTGCGGGTCCGGATGCTGTACGACCGCAGTCTGATCTGCGAGGTCTTCGACGGCAGCACCACCTCGCCCCATCTGCGGTACGCGGCCATGACCGACGAGGGCGGGCGCGGCCTGTTCCTGGTCGCCCAGCTCGCCGAACGCTGGGGCACCCGTTACACGCTGGGGGGCAAGGTCATCTGGGCGGAGCAGCCGCTGCCCTGAGGGGCATCTCCCCTTCCGGCTCCCGCTCTTTACCAGGACCTTGCCCGCCGCACCGGTGACCCCGCACCGCCCACCCTGATAGGAAACCTTCCTAACAGAGCACGGCCTAGTTCCCACCCCCCACCCTTCACCTGGAGTCCTTGTGGTGCATCACAACCACGACGCGGCAGACCCCGACGCAGCAGACCCCGCCGGCACCTCGCGCCGCGTCGTCCTCGCGCTCATGGGCGCCTCATTGGCGACCGTCCCGCTCCTCCGCGCCCCGCGCGCCGCGGCGGCCCCCCGGGCGGCGAAGGCCGTCGGCCTCGACGACCCCGCGAAGAAGGAGATCGCCATGGAGCTGGTCTCGAGCGCGGAGAACTCCTCGCTCGACTGGAAGGCCCAGTACAGGTACATCGAGGACATCGGTGACGGCCGCGGCTACACCGCCGGCATCATCGGGTTCTGCTCCGGCACCGGCGACATGCTGGAGCTCGTCCAGCTCTACACCGACCGCAGGCCCGGCAACGTCCTCGCCAAGTACCTGCCGGCACTGCGCCGGGTCAACGGCAGCGACTCCCACGACGGACTGGACCCGAACTTCCCCAAGGACTGGCGCAAGGCGGCACGGGACCCGGCCTTCCAGCAGGCGCAGAACGACGAACGCGACCGGGTGTACTTCAATCCGGCCCTCCGGCAGGGCAAGGCGGACGGGCTCGGGGTGCTCGGGCAGTTCACGTACTACGACGCGCTCGTGATGCACGGCGACGGGGACGACCCCACGAGCTTCCGCAACATCCGCAAGCGGGCCCTGCGCAGGGCGAAGCCGCCGGCGCAGGGCGGCGGCGAGGTCGCCTATCTGAACGCCTTCCTGGACGCCCGGGTGTGGGCCATGAAGCAGGAGGCGGCCCACAGTGACACCAGCAGGGTCGACACCGAACAGCGGGTCTTCCTGCGCAAGGGCAATCTGAACCTCGACCCGCCGCTGGACTGGAAGGTGTACGGGGACAGCTACCACATCGGCTGACGGGCCGTCACTCACGCAAGGAGCCGGACACCCAACGGCCGGAACCCGACCCGGGACCGCGCACCGTCGTGGGCCCACGTCACCTCGACCCCGTCGTCGCCGGCCGCCACGTCGGCGACCGCCTCCGCCAGGGGCACCGGGTCGGGTTCCGCGGTGAGACTCGCCAGGCACACGTGCACGGTGGTGCCGCCGGCCCGTCCGGTGAGCCGGGGGACGCGGGCCCAGCGGGCGTAGGCGGTGCCGCCGGGCGCGGAAACCGGCTCGGGGCCCTCCTCCCGGCCGTACAGCCCGCGCAGCGCCGACACGACGGGCTCCTCGGGGCCGGTGGCCCAGCCGGTGTGGGTGACCCGGGCGCCGTCCGGGGCGCCGGTCACACGGTGGACCGCAGTTCGTACCGTCCGCGGACCACCGTGACGCTCTCCACCTTCAGGCCCGGCACCATCGGCGGCCCGGCGGTGAACACGGGGCGGTGCCAGGAGGCGGCCCAGCCCCAGCCGCCGCCGCGCCCCGCCCCGAGGGGGTGGACGCGCCGCCGTACGCTTCGCCGTCCCTCGACCTCGACGGACAGGTGGTTGTCCGCGATGTTGCCCGAGGCCGTGGGCCCGGTGCGGGTGGAGTACGCCTGGCGTCCGTGGTGCGGATCGTCCTCGGCGGCGAGCTCGCCCTCGTGGGGCCGCACGTGGTCGCTGCCGTGGTTGTGCAGCCGTACGATCCCGTCGGCCCGCGTGGCCTGCGCGGCTGCCGGTGTCCGTGCGGACACGACCTGTTCGCGACAGGGGAATCCTCATGGCCGCACCCTGTGCGTTTGAGCGTTGCGGGGCCCAGCATACGAGCGCATGCGACGACGGGACCGGTCCGCACGCGCCCGGAACGGCCCGTGCGTCCTGGCGTCCTCGGAGCCTACGCCCCCACCCGCTCCAGCAGCTGAGGGCCGTTGTTCCGGACGTCGTTGACGGCAGTGGAGACGGGGCGGGCGTCCAGCCGACCGTCCGCGGGAGGGGTCAGCAAGGCGCGCAGCCGGGCGGGGTCCTGGTGCGCCGGGTCCAGCCAGGCGTCCTGATGGCCGGGGGCGACGGCCAGCGGCATCCGGGGGTGGATACGGCCCGCGGCGTCGGTGGCCTCCGTGGTGAGGACGGTGCAGGTCGTCCACCAGGCGGACTCGTCGTCCTCGGCCGCCGCCGGGTCGCGCCAGAACTCGTACAGCCCCGCCAGGGCCATCACCTGGCCGTCCTGCGGGCTGATGAAATACGGCTGTCTGCGCGGCTCGGCCTTGCCGGCGGCCGGGATCTGCTGCCACTCGTAGAAGCCGTCGGCGGGCAGCAGACAGCGCCGTCTGAGGAAGGCCGGACGGAAGGCGGGTTTCTCGTGCACCGTCTCCATCCGCGCGTTGATCATCCTCGCGCCGATCTTGGGGTCCTTCGCCCAGGACGGCACCAGCCCCCACCGCAGCGGGCGCAGCTGCCGCCGGACGGCTCCCGAGCCATGAGGGGCGCGTTCGAGAACCGCCCACACCTCGTCCGTCGGCGCGACGTTCCAGCTGGGCGGCAGGTCGTCCCGCTCGTCCCAGTCGGTGACCCTGAACAGCCGCACGAGGTCCTGGGGGCTGCGGGTGGAGACATATCGTCCGCACATCTCGAACCACCCTCCCACCTGGGGAAATGGTAGATCATGCCGCCTCGGTCAGCACCAGGTCGGCACGGTGCCGGGTCAGCGCCACATCCGTCAGGGTTCCCGCCGGCCCACCATCGCAGCGCGCACCGGCGCGGGTCCGGTCCAAAAACCTGCCGCACGCGCCGGGTGCCCGCCCCCGGAGGGTGACGGGCACCTGCGATCGGATCCGGCCAGGGCCGGCGACTGCCTCCGGATCAGCGCTGCCGGGTAGGCCGTGCCCTGCCTGCCGCGTACGTGACGCCTGCTCCTGCGAGGACGACAAGGGCCGCGCAGCCGGCGATCATCCCGACCGGCGCGCTCGCGCCGGTCTCGGCCAGCGGCGGGGTGCCGGCGCCGGGTGACGGCTGCGGAGTGGCGGGCGGTGTCGACTTCAGCGGCGGTACTTTCGCAGTGGTGGGCGGGGTGGTGGACGGCTTGGGGGACGCAGACGGGGTCACGCTGCCGGACGGGGGCACTTCGCCCGCGGGTTGCGTAGGCGTCGCGGGCGTGGACGGCACGGGCTTCGAGGGTGTGGGGGACGGCGACTCCGGCCGGCCGGGGGTGCAGGGTTTGTCGCCGCCGTTCCACGCCGCTATGAGGTGGTATGGCGTGACGACACCCCCCGGCTCGTAGGGCGCCGGGCCGTGCCCGTCACCCGTCTCGCCGTCGTAGCTGACGTCGTCGCCGTACAGGTCGATCTGTCCGTAGCAGGTGGGCGGTTGGACGGCGAGTCTCTGCCAGGTGCGGTGGGCGTCGTCCTTACCGGCGACGTCCGCCGCGGTGAGGTGGACGGTTGCCTTGTCGACCAGTGTCTGGTGTCCGGAGGTGGACCAGTTCGGCCCCTCGGTGGTGTACTCGGCGAGCGAGACGGGGTAGGTGCAGCCGTCCCCGATGGCCTGACCGGGGGCAAGCCGGACCTCGACGGCACCGGGCACCGTGTCCCACGAATGGAACCCGCCCTGCGACGTCCAGTCGGCACCGACGACGTTCCCGTCGGCGCCGACGACGCGGTACTGGACCGTGGCCGACCGGCAGCCGGCGTCCGTCCCGGCGTGGGCCACGCCGGCTCCGAGCACGGGGACCGCGGCTGCGAGGAATGCGGTTGCTGCCAGGGGCGTCAGGGATCTGATTCGTGATGAACGCGGCAAGGGGAGGCCTCTTCGTTTCGATGTGAACGGTGGGGGCGTACGAGTGGGCCGACGCAGTCGAAACGACAAGACATGCACGAGCGCGCCACTCGGGTGTACTCGGCTCGCTACCAGCGCGGCGAAGTGAGCTGCATTCTTGTCACCTTCCCCAACTCCCGTCAATTCTCCGCGCGTTGTCGGTGAATCGGGTTCGAACCTCCCTCCGGCCCCGACGAGGCACCCGCGTGCACCCACTCGGCCGTCGCCGGCTGCCGGCCCTGGCCCGGTCACGGCTTCGTCAGTCGCGGCGCAGCCAGACCGTGGTGTCGGCGGGCAGCAGCCCGTCCTCGTCGAGCGGGCTCGATGCGAGGAGGAGGCCGCAGGCGTCGGGGAGCGGGACCGATCGGCCGGAAAGATTGACCGCGCACAGCAGCCCGTCGCCGCGTTCGAAGAGGAGCGTGCCCCGCGGGCTGTCCAGCCAGCGGAACTCCTCGCCGCTCAGGCCCGGGTGGGTGCGGCGCAGGCTCAGGGCGGACCGGTAGAGCTGGAGCATGGAGGCGGGATCGGTCCGGTTGGCCTCGGCGGTGTACGCCTTCCAGTCCTCGGGCTGGGGGAGCCAGGGCGTGGAACCGGGCGGGCCGAAGCCGAAGGGCGGGGTGTCGCCGCTCCAGGGCAGGGGGACACGGCAGCCGTCGCGGCCCCGGACGGTGTGGCCCGAGCGTTCCCAGGTGGGGTCCTGCAGGACCTCTTCGGGGAGGTCCTCGACTTCGTAGAGCCCCAGTTCCTCGCCCTGGTAGAGGTACGCTCCGCCGGGGAGAGCGAGCATGAGCAGGGCTGCCGCGCGAGCACGGCGGGTGCCGAGGGGGAGGTCGGTGGGCTGGTACCGGCTGTGCAGGGGGGCGGTCACACCGGTGTACGCGCGGCCGTAGCGGGTGACGTGCCGGGTCTCGTCATGGTTGGACAGCACCCAGGTGGCGGGGGCGCCGACGGTGGCGAGATGGTTGGTGCTGCGGTCGATGACCTCACGCAACGCGTTCGCTTCCAGAGGGCACTTGAGGAAGTCGAAGTTGAAGGCCGTGTGGAGTTCGTCGGGGCGGAGGTAGTCGGCAAGACGGCCGGGGCGGACATGAGCCTCCGCCACGAAGATCTTGCGGTCGGGGTAGCTCTCGGCGATGCCGCGCCAGTTGCGGAAGATGTCGTGGACGCCGTCGCGGTCCCAGTGCGGGTGGTCCTGGCCCTCCTCGGCCAGGACGCGGAACTCCGGCAGGCCGAGGTCGGGCAGCGCGGGGTCCTTGACCATGCCGTGGGCGACGTCGATGCGGAAGCCGTCGACACCGAGGTCGAACCAGAAGCGCAGGATCGATTCGAACTCGGCGTGGACCTCCGGGTTCTCCCAGTTGAGGTCGGGCTGTTCGGGGGCGAACAGGTGCAGGTACCACTGGCCGTCCGGGGTGCGCGTCCATGCGGGGCCGCCGAAGGCCGCGTGCCAGTCGTTGGGGGGCAGGGAGCCGTTCTCGCCCCGACCGTCGCGGAAGACGTAGCGTTCCCGCTCGGGCGAGCCCGGCGCCGCGGCCAGTGCCTGCTGGAACCAGACATGCCGGTCCGAGGTGTGGTTGGGCACGATGTCCAGGATGACGCACAGGCCGAGGTCGTGGGCTTCGGCGATCAGCTGTCCGGCATCGTCGAGCGTGCCGAAGGCGGGGTGGATGTCGCGGTAGTCGGCCACGTCGTAGCCGCCGTCGGCCAGCGGCGACGGGTACCAGGGGTTGATCCAGATCGCGTCGACACCCAGATCGGACAGGTAGGGCAGGCGGGAGCGGAGGCCGGTGATGTCACCGACTCCGTCGCCGTCACCGTCGGCGAAGCTGCGGATGTAGACCTGGTAGATCACGGCGGAGCGCCACGACCGGTCGCTCGGGTTGCTCACGTTGTCGGGTTCCTGACTGTGCGGTGTACGTCGGAGGGTGGAGGACCGGGTCGGCTTCGCGTGTGGCTCCCGGGGCCCCCTGCGGTGCGGGAGGCGCGGCTCGTCTCAGCCCTTGACGGCTCCGCTGGTGAGGCCGCGGACGAAGTACCGCTGCAGGGTCAGGAAGACCAGGATCGGGACGAGCATGGAGAACAGTCCGCCGGCCGTCACGAGTTCCCAGCCCGTGCCCTGCTGTCCCAGCAGGCCGTTGGTCGCGATCGTGATCGGCTGTTTGTCGCCCGGCCCCACGAAGATCAGGGCGACCAGCAGGTCGTTCCAGACCCAGAGGAACTGGAAGATCGCGAAGGACGCCAGTGCGGGGGCGGACATCGGCAGGATGAGCCGGTAGAAGGTCTGGAAGTGGCTCGCGCCGTCGATCTTGGCGGACTCGACGACGTCCTTGGGCAGGGTCGCCATGTAGTTGCGCAGGATGTAGACGGCCAGCGACATGCCGAAGCCGATGTGGGCGAGCCAGGCGGCCGGGAAGGTGCCGTTGAGGTGGACGGAGGCGTAGAGCCTGATGACGGGGACGAAGGCGACGTAGTTGGGGACGACGAGCAGACTCACGATGACGATGAGGAGGACGTCGCGCCCCTTGAAGGTCATGAAGGTGAAGGCGTAGGCGGCGAACGCGGCGATGAGGATCGGCAGGAACACCGCCGGGAGCGTGATGGCCAGGCTGTTGAAGAAGGCAGACCCGAGGTCGCCCTGCTCGATGGCCTTGGCGTAGTTGCCGGTGGTCAGGTCGGCCAGCCCGCCGGGGTGGGCGAACAGGGTCCACCAGCCGCTGGAGTTCGCGGCGTCGACGGTGCGGAAGGACGTGACGACCACCCCGAGGGTGGGCACGATCCACAGGGCGCACACGAACAGCACGCTCAGCCTGACCGGGAGTGGGCTGCGCCTGCCGCTCCCGGCGGGGGACGCCTGGGCGCCTCGCCGGGACGGGCGGCCGCCTCGCGGGGCCGCCGGGGTGATCGTCGGGGTCGTCCGGGTGGTCCGGGTGGTCATGCCGACTCCTCCGCCCTGAAGTGGCGAATCTGGTAGATCATGAGCGGCACGATGGCGATGAGCAGCATGACGACGATCGCCGATGCGTAGCCGTAGTTGTAGTTGGTGTAGAGCTGGTTGAAGAACTCCAGGCCGACGACGTCGGTGTTGAAGGCCCCGTTGGTCATCACGTAGATCACGTCGAAGATCTTCATGACGGTGATGAGGATGGTGACGAAGACCGTGATGACCGTCCCGCGGATCTGCGGGAGGATGACCCGCCAGAAGATGCGCACCTCACCCGCGCCGTCCAGGCGGGCCGCCTCCAGCGTCTCCGCGGGGACGCCCTTGATGGCCGCGGACAGCAGCACCATGGAGAAGCCGGTCTGACCCCACAGCAGCATGACCATGAGCAGCAGGCTGTTGGCGTGCAGGGTGCTCTGCTGCAGCCAGGGAACCGGATCGCGGCCGAAGGCGGTGACGATGCCGTTGAGCAGGCCGGTCTGCGGCTGGCCCGCGGGCTGGGCGGCGTACATGAAGCGCCACACCGTGGCCGAGCCGACGGCGCTGATGGCCATGGGCATGAAGATGACGGTCTTGGCCGCCTTCTCGGCCCTGGGTGTCAGCCGGTCGGCGAGTGTGGCGACGAGCAGACCCACCACGATGCAGGCGGCGGGGACGACGGCGATCCACAGCAGTGTGTTGAACAGGGTCTGCCGGAAGGCCGGCATCCCGAGCAGCCTGCCGAAGTTGTCCAGGCCGACGAAGCGGGACCCGTCGCTGTTCTTCAAGCTGTTGATGACGGTGATGACGGTCGGGTACACCAGGTACACCCCGATCGCCGCGACCGCCGGCGCGACGTAGAAATAGGGCTTGATCCGGTTCTCCCAGCGGCCCGGCAGGGCCTCGGCGAGCTTGTTGAGGGCCCAGTAGACGGCCAGGGCGGCGGCGATGCCCGCCAGCACCGTGAGGATCGTCGAGAGCACTTGGCTGACCACGGCGGTCCCTTTCCTCGAACGTGGGTCGTTGTCGGGTCGGTTCGGGGACGCCGGGGCGGGCGGAACTGCCACTCGCCCGCCCCGGCGGCCCTTCCGTGGGGTGGTCAGCCGGCGGGCCAGCTGGCGTCTATGTTCTTCAGGGCGGTGTCCAGCGACTCCTGGCCGGAGATCCAGGCCGTCATGTCCTTCCAGAACGTTCCCGAACCGACCGCGGACGGCATCGCGTCGGACCCGTCGAAGGCGAAGCCGGTGGAGTCGTAGGCGACCTTGGCGATCGACTGCGTCGTCTTCAGGGGGTAGTTGCCGAGCGGGAAGTCCTTGTGCGGCGAGATGAAGGAGGAGCCGTTCTTCGCCGCGGTGGTGCCGAGGTCGGTGGCCGCCAGCAGCTTCATGACCTTGCGGGCGGACGGGCTGTCCTTGTAGATGGAGGCGGTGTCGCCGCCGCCCTCGACGGGGTTGTCGCCGCCCGCCGTGGCCGGGGGCAGGCCGAAGACGCCGACCTGCGAGTCCAGGTTCTGCTGGACGGACTTGGGGAAGAAGCCCGTGATGAAGCTGCCCTGCTGGTACAGGTAGCAGCCGGGCTTGCTGTTGAACATCGGGTTGCCGGCGGTGCCGAAGGCGTTGCTGGCGATCGACTTCCGGCCGCCGAGCACGTTGCCGTCGGTGAAGGCGATCTTCTGGAACTGGGCGGCGGCCCGGCGGACCAGCGGAGAGTCGAACTTGATCTTGTGTGAGATCCAGTCGTTGTACTTGTCGGTGCCGCCGTACTTGAGGACCAGGTTCTCGAACCAGTCGGTGGCGGGCCAGCCCGTCGCCGTACCGGACTCGACGCCCAGACACCAGGGCGTCTTCCCGCCGGCCTTGATCTTCTCGGTCAGGGCGTCGAGCTCGCCGAGCGTCCTGGGGACGGTGTAACCCGCCGCCTCGAAGGCCTTCTTCGGGTAGAAGACCAGACCCTTGACGTTCATGCTGACCATCAGGCCGTAGGTCTTGCCGTTCACCTTGGCCACGTCCAACGTGCCCGCCGTCATGCTCTTCCTGAGCGACGGGAGGTCGAGGACGTCGTCCAGCGGAGTGATCTTGCCCTTGGCCGCGAGGTCCTTGATGATGCCCGGCTGCGGCATCAGGGCGATGTCGGGCGCGTCGTCGGCCTGCACCTTCTGCACGATGATCTGGTTGAGGTTGTCGACCTTGCGCCACTGGACGGTGATCCCCTCCGCCTTGGCGCGGGGGTCGAGCCGGGCCTTGAGACCGTCGATGACCGGCTGGTCCATGCTCGTCCAGATCGTGATGGTCCTGGTGCCGCTCGCACCGCCGCCGGCGCCGGATGAGCAACCGGTGGCGAGCAGGGCGAGCGCACTGAGCGCGCTGACGCCGAGAACAAGCTTCCGCCTGGACATGCGTTCCTCCTTGGCCGGTGACCGGACGGCAGGGCAGCCGCCATCGCGCACCTGAGGTGACCTCGCCTGCCGGGGCGGGTCTTGCACCTGGCCACCGCGGCGGGTTACTAATTCGGGTTAGTGGCCCGAAAGCTAGCCGCCCCCCGTTTCTGGCGTCAAGAACTCGTTACAAGGGAGTTATCGGTGGATGTCCGCACGTATCGGCGGGGCCGGCCCGGCTCAGGCCCCGGCGGGCCCCGCGGCCGGGGCCGCTGTGGAGTCCCGCATCACGAGCGGGCAGTGCACGAGGGTGCGCCCGTTCCCCACCGCGGGCTCACCGGCGGCCAGCTGCTCCGCGGCCAGCCGGCCCATCACGTCGTACGGCAGCCGTACGGTGCTCAGCGCCGGACGGACCTCCGCCGCGAGCTGGAACTGGTCGTCGTATCCCATCACCGAGACGTCCTCGGGCACCCGGATCCCCGCCTCCAGCAGGGCCAGGATCGCGCCGACGGCCATCCGGTCGTTGCCGCACATGATCGCGGTGGGCCGGGGACCGCGCCGCAGCAGTTCCCGCGCCAGGTCGTAGCCGGAGTCGGCCTGGTAGTTGCCGGCCATCACGATGTGGTTCCGCGGGTCGAGTCCCGCCCCGCGCAGCGCCTCGCGGAAGCCGCGCAGCCTCGCCTTGGTGGCCCAGGCGCTGACCGCGCCGGTGAGGTAGGCGACGTCCCGGTGCCCGAGGTCGAGCAGCGCCTGGGTGGCCTCCCGGCCGCCGCGTACCTCGTCGGGCAGGATCGACGGAACGGGGTCGTCCGGGACGAAGCAGTTCAGCAGAATCGTGGGGACCCGCCGCGCGTCGTCCGGGAGCACCACCGACTTGGTGCCGACCGCGGCGAAGATCAGAGCGTCGACCTGCCGGTCGAGCAGGTCGGCGACCAGTTGTGCCGCCTGCCGGTTCGACGCACCGGAGTTGACCAGGAGCAGCAGATTGCCGTGGCGGAGGGACGCCTCGTGCGCTCCCTTGATCGCGGAGGCGGCGAACACCCCGAAGTCGACGTCGTGACTGACGAAACCGATGGTCGCACTGCGCCCCTGGCGCAGTCCCTGCGCGGCCCGGTTGGGACGGTAGTCGAGTTCGGCGACCGCCTGCAGGACCCGCTGCCTGGTCTCGTCACTGATCGTCTGCCCGGCCGTCCGGTTGAGGACGAACGAGACGGTCGCGGGCGACACGCCGGCCAGCCGCGCGACATCGGCGCGGCGGGGCCTTCTCGCCCTCGGTCGGTGATCTTCATGGGTTGACACGCGGCAAGAGTACGAGACGTCTCCGGCCCTGAGCACCAGTTCCCGCACCCGTCAGCGCCTGCAGCTTCGGGTGCGTTTCACACGTGATGAGAGGAATCTCCGACATGCCCGCATGGCTCCACTACGCACCCGCGAAGGGCTGGATGAACGACCCCAACGGGCTGGTCCACCGACAGGGGCGGCACCACCTCTTCTACCAGTACAACCCGGAGGGCACCGAGTTCACCAACCAGCACTGGGGTCATGCCAGTTCCCCGGACCTGCTCACCTGGACCGAGCACGAGGTGGCTCTCTTCCCCGGCCCGGCAGGAACCGCCCCGTACGACGCGACCGCCTGCTTCTCGGGCTGCGCGGTGGAACACGACGGCGGTGTGTCGATCGTCTACACCGGCGTGCTCGGCGAGGCACAGCTCCCCTGCCTCGCGCGCGCATCCGACGACGGACTCACGGGCTTCGTCAAGGACCCGGCCAACCCCCTCCTGTCCGCTCCGCCCGCCGCCGACATCACCGAGTTCCGTGATCACAGCGTGTGGCGCGAGGACGGCCGATGGCGTCAGCTCGTCGCGGGCGCGCGCCGCGAGCACGGCGGCTCGCTGTTCCTGCTGTCCTCGGCCGACCTGCGGGTGTGGGACTACGACGGCGTCTTCACGGACCGGGCGGAGTCGAAGGTGCCGGGCGCAGTGTGGGAGTGCCCGGACTACTTCGCCGCGCAGGACACGGGGGTACTGCTGGTCTCGGTCATCCACGAGGACGGTGAGGAGGGGCCTGCGGTGTGGTGGATGACCGGGACTGCGTCACAGGCCGGTTTCGAGGTGCGCGAAACCGGCGTCGCGGATGTCGGCGACCGTTTCTACGCCCCTCAGTCGTACTGGACCGCGGACGGCCGGCGGATCCAGTTCGGCTGGCTCCGCACCCACCAGGACCCGGCCGGCCGCAGCGGCCACGCGGTGGGCTTCATGAGCCTGCCGCGCGAACTCTCGGTGCGGCAGGGGCGCCTGCACTGTGAGCCGGCGGCCGAACTGACCGGGCTGCGGCGGGCTTCGGTCCCCGTGCCGGCGGCCGGTGCGGTCGACTTCGACGGGGGCAGGACCGCCGGGGAGCTGGTGCTCGACGCAGCGGCGGCGGACAGCGTGCGGACAGTCGCCCTCCGGTCCCTGGCCGGGACCGAGATGACCGTCGACCTGGCGGCGTTCGCCGGACTCGACGGGCCGCTGCGGCTGTTCTGGGACGCGGGCATCATCGAGGTCTTCCGCGACGGCGTGGCGGGTACATGGTCCGACCTGCGGGTCTGCGATGTCGCGACACTGCGGCTGGACGGCGGCACCGCTGCGGCAGGCGGACGCATCGAGGTCTGGGACCTCGCCCGACCGGAACGCTTCGCCGGCCCGGCGGCCGGCCCCGGCGCCGGATGAATGGGCTGCTCCGGCGGCCGACGGGGGCCTCCCTCGCCCACCAGCGCGACCAGCTGGTGATCAACGCCGCTGCCGGCCCGGCGGCATCGCGCGCTCGCCGGTGTCCCACCGACGTGTCCCGCGGCTCAGCCGGGCCGGCGTGCCGGGGTGCACATCCGTCGCGCCGTGCCGACCCGTCGACTCCGCGGCACCCACGGCGACGGCTCCGCCGCGCGTGGTGAACGGTGCCGCGGGCCCGTGGCAGGAGGTGGTCACGGGTGTGGGCAGCCGCTGCCCGACGCGGGCGGCCGGGCGGCGCCGGGCGGGGCCACCGAGGCGAAGGCCATGCGGAACAGGTCCCAGGCGGTCGCGTCACCGACCGGTGCGCCGCCGCCCTGTGCGCCTCGTGCGCGCCGGTGCGCCGGCTCCGTGAACGCGGTACCGGAGCGAGCCGGTTCGGAGCCGGCCGGGATCGTCTCCACGGGCCCCCCTCCCTTCCGTACGCGCCGTCCAGAGACCGAGGGCCCACACGGCGCGTGAGCGCGGTACCGCCCGGCAGGGCCGGGGCCGGGCCCCGGCCCGACCTCGCAGCCTGCCACCCCGGCATCCCGCACCCGCCCGCGCCCCGCGCCGACTCCCCCGCGACCACCCGAACGGCCCAACACCCCGCACGCCCGCGCCGTCCGGGATCGCCCCGGGTCCACCCCCGACACCCCGCACGCCCGAGCCGTCCGAGGTACCCCGGGTCCGCGCCCGCACGGTGCGCCGCCCCGCAGGGCGGTCGAGCCACCGGCCCGGCCCCGACCCGCTCGGTTCGCCCGGCCCCGACCCTGCTCAGTCGGCTCCCTTGTCCCCCTCACCCCTTCGAGCCCCTGCCGGAACGGCTTCCCGCGCACGGTCCAGTGCCTCCGCCGACGCCTGGCCGGCGGCGCGTACCCGGTTGCGGGCCGCGACGCCCAGCAGGGCACCACTCGTGGCGTAGGCGCAGGTCAGTACGGCCGACGCACGGGCGCCCGGCAGTACCGGCTCCAGGGCCCGCAGGGCCGTCTCGTGGGCCGACCACAGGGCCAGCAGTCCGCACACCCCGGCGGCGCCCAGCAGCGCGCCACCCGCTCCGATCCGGCGCAACGCCGCCCTGACCTCGCTCTGCACGGCGAGTATCTCGTGGCGGGCGAGCTGTGCGGTGTCCTGGGCCAGCCGGGCCGCCGCGTCGCCCACCCGGCTCCTGCTCTCCGCCGGGTCGTCGCCTTGCATCCGCATCGCTGCCGCCTCCGTCTCTTCCGCATCGGGTTCCCGCCGAGGCCGACGGCCGTCAGTCACCTCCCCGCAGTACCCGCTCAGGCCGCGCCGACACGACGGCTCCCCGCCCCCGTCGACGCGCCACTCACCCGTCCGCGCTCAATGCGCGCCCATCGCGACAAAAGGTGTGATTGTTGTAAACCACTGCAAGTACACACGGTCGGTCAGTGAGGAGTTACGGTGAGCGACCCCTTGGGTGAAACCGTGAGCGCGCATTCCGCGGTGGAAGAGGCGTGCGCCGTGGCCGACGCCGTCCTCTACGAGGGATACCTGCTCTACCCGTACCGGCGTTCGTCGGCCAAGAACCGGGTGCGCTGGCAGTTCGGCATCCTCGCTCCCCGCACCTGGGCCGAGGCCCACGGCCCGGTGACGCCGGGCGTCTCGGGCTCCGTGGAGTCCTGGCAGCAGCAGACCGAGTGCCTGCTGCGCGCACGGCCCGGCGCGGTGGTCCGCGTGCGCGTGCGCTATCTGCAGACGCAGCACAGAGGCGTCGAGCGGCGGGACGAGGACGGCCACTACACGCCCGTGGACTCCCTGGAAACCCCTGACACGGTCCATCTGTCCTTCGACGAGGCGGTGCCGCGCGAAACCGACCTCACCGTGCCGTTGGCCGAACTCCACCGCGGGGACGCGGAGTTCACCTTCGGCGCGCCCGGCGGCGAGGAGACCGAGCCGCTGCCCGCAGGCGTGGGGCGCCTGGTGCGCCGCCGCTCCCCCGTCGAGGCGCGCACCACGCTGCACCTCCAGCCCGTCCCCGGCGCCGGCTCCCTGCACCGCCTGCGCGTCCGCACCGAGAACACCGGCCGCGGGACGCCGCCCGACGCTCCCCGCGACGAGGCCCTGCGGCACTCGCTCATCGCGGCACACACCTTCGTCGGCGGCGAGGGGCTCGCCTTCTACTCCTCGATCGACCCTCCCGAGGAGGTCGCGCCCTACGTCAGGGAGTGCCGGAACCTGTACACCTTCCCGGTGCTCGCGGGCCCGGAGGGGTCCGACTCGCTCGTCCTGTCGTCGCCGATCATCCTGCCCGACCACCCTCAGGTGGCCCCGGAGAGCCCCGGCGACCTGCACGACGCCGCGGAGATCGACGAGATCCTGACCCTGCGGACGCTGCTGCTCACGGACGACGAGAAGCGCGAGGCACGCGCCACCGACCCGCGGGCCGCGCGGATCCTCGACCGGGTGGAGACCATGCCGCCGGAGGTGCTCGCCCGGCTGCACGGCGCCATCCGCTCCCTCGCCCCCTCTCCGGCCCCCTCCTCCGCCTCCTAGCCGACGGATCCGCCCACACCTGTTCCGCCGCCACCGTCCCCGACCAGGAAGGCCGTTATGGACGCCCTCGAGTTGCTGATGCACGACCACCGGATGGTGGAGCAGCTGTTCCGCGACTACCACGCCGCCGCCTCCGCCGCACAGCGCCGGGCCGTGGTGGAAACGCTGGTCCGCGAGCTGTCCAAGCACGCGGCACTGGAGGAGCTGATGGTCTACCCACTGGCCAAGAAGGTCCTGCCGGACGGGGAGCAGCGTGTCCGTGAACACCTGAGCGAGCACAAGGCGGTCAAGGAGACCCTCCTGGCCCTGGACAGGCAGTCCGGGGACGGCGAGCGCACGAACGAGCTCATGGACGAACTGCGCCGGGAGGTCGATGAGCACATCCGCGAGGAGGAGGGCGGGTTGCTGCCGTCGCTGCGCGACGCCGTCGACGAGGACGAGCTGGACCGGCTCGGCAAGGCCCTCGCCCGGGCCAAGCAGACCGCCCCGACCCGACCGCACCCCAACGCGCCCGACGAGCCTCCCGCCCTGGCGTTCGCCGGACCGGTGGCCGCGGCCTACGACCGACTCCGGGACCGACTGCAAGGGAGGCCGAGGACATGACCGTCGAAAGCGGAGCCACGGAGGTCAGCCAGGAGCCCTCGAGGGCTGAACAGAGGAACGGCTTCGACGAGATCCATATCCTGTGGATCTCCGAGGGCATGAGCTGCGACGGGGACACCGTCTCGATGACGGCGTCCGGCCAGCCGGCGATCGAGGACATCGTCGCCGGGCTGGTGCCGGGCCTGCCGAAGGTCAACCTGTACAACAAGGTGCTCTCCCCGAGCCTGGGCGGTGAGGACTTCCTCGCCCCCTTCCGCGCGGCTGCCCGCGGTGACCTCGCGCCGTTCATCCTGGTCATCGAGGGTTCTATCCCCAACCAGAACATCATCGAGGGCGACGGTTACTGGACGTCGTTCGGCAACGACCAGGACACCGGCGAACCGCTCACCCTCAACTGGTGGATCGACCAGCTCGCGCCCAAGGCCTGGGCGGTCGTCGCCGCCGGCACCTGTGCGACGTACGGCGGGATCCACGCGATGGCGGGCAACCCCACGGGCTGCATGGGCCTCGCCGACTACCTGGGCTGGGACTTCAAGTCGCAGGGCGCGCTTCCGGTCGTCAACGTGCCGGGCTGCCCCATCCAGCCGGAGAACTTCATGGAGACCCTGACCTGGGTGCTCTACCACGCGGCCGGGTCGGCGCCCCCGCCCCCGCTGGACCACATGCTGCGCCCGCAGTGGCTGTTCGGGAAGACCGTGCACGAGGGCTGCGACCGGGCCGCCTACTACGAGCAGGCCGACTTCGCCAAGGACTACAACTCGCCCAAGTGCCAGGTGAAGGTGGGCTGTTGGGGTCCGGTCGTCAACTGCAACGTGCCCAAGCGCGGCTGGATGGCCGGCATCGGCGGCTGCCCGAACGTCGGGGGCATCTGCATCGGCTGCACGATGCCCGGATTCCCGGACGCCTTCATGCCGTTCATGGACGAGCCGACGGGCGGCACGCTGTCGTCCGCCGTGATCAGGCCCTACGGGGCCGTCATCCGCAGGCTGCGCGGCATCACCAACATGGCCGTCAACCGTGAGCCCAAGTGGCGCCACAACAGGGACAGGCTGACGAGCGGCTACGACCCGTACTGGCGCCCCGACGGGCGCCGGCGACAGCGAGAGAGAGCGAGGTAGGCACGGACATGACGGCAACCGAGGCGCGGGCCGCGGCGCGAAAGCCCGCGCAGATCGTGGACATGTCCTGGGACCCGATCACCCGGATCATCGGCAATCTCGGCATCTACACGAAGATCGACTTCGCGAACCGTGAGGTGGTGGAGTGCCACAGCACGTCCTCGCTCTTCAGGGGCTACTCCGTCTTCATGAAGGGCAAGGACCCCCGTGACGCGGGCTTCATCACCTCGCGCATCTGCGGGATCTGCGGCGACAACCACACGACGTGTTCCAACTACGCCCAGCAGATGGCCTACGGCGTCAAGCCGCCGCGACTGGCGGAGACCATCGTCAACCTGGGCGAAGCGGCCGAGTACATGTTCGACCACACCATCTTTCAGGACAACCTGGTGTTCGTCGACTTCTGCGAGGCCATGGTCAAGGCCACCAATCCGAGTCTGCTGGCCCGGGCCGAGCGCACGGAGGCCCGCAACGGATACATCCACGGCTACCGGACCATCGCCGACATCATGCGCGCCTTCAACCCGTTCGAGGGCGAACTGTACAAGGAGGCGCTCAAGGTCAGCCGCATCACCCGGGAGATGTTCTGCCTGATGGAGGGGCGCCATGTGCACCCGTCCACGCTGTATCCGGGCGGGGTCGGCACCATGCCGGAGCCGACCACGTTCACCGACTACCTCTCACGGCTGCTGCGCGTCCTGGACTTCATCAAGCAGGCCGTGTCGATGAACGACGACGTCTTCGACTTCTTCTACGAGGCGCTGCCCGGTTACGAGGAGGTGGGCCGCCGCCGCATCCTGCTCGGCTGCTGGGGCGCCTGGCAGAACCCGGACGTGTGCGACTACCGCTACGAGACGATGAGCGACTGGGGCAAGGCGATGTTCGTCACCCCGGGCATCGTCGTGGACGGCAGTCTCGTCACCAACGACCTGGTCGACATCAACCTGGGCATGCGGATCCTGCTGGGCAGTTCCTACTACGAGGACTGGGTGAACGAGGACCCGTTCGTCACCAACGATCCGCTCGGCAACGCCGTCGACATGCGCCACCCGTGGAACCAGACCACGGTGCCGGTGCCGCAGAAGCGGAACTTCGAGGGCAACTACAGCTGGGTGATGAGTCCGCGCTGGTACGACAAGAACAGCGCCCAGCACCTGGCGCTGGACACCGGCGGCGGTCCGCTCGCCCGGCTGTGGTCGACGGCGCTCAACGGGCTGGTCGACACGCCGTACGTGAAGGCCACCGGTCACAGCGTGCGCATCTCGCTGCCCAAGAGCGAGAAGCTGCCGGAGATGACGTTCGAGTGGAAGATCCCCCAGTGGAGCAACACGATCGAACGCGACCGGGCCCGGCCGTACTTCGTCGCCTACTCCGCCGCCATGGCCTTCTTCTTCCTGGAGCGGGCGATGGACCAGGTCCGCAGCGGTGACACCAAGATCTTCGAGAACTACGAGGTGCCGGACGAGGCGATCGGCTGCGGGTTCCACGAGGCGGTGCGCGGTGTCCTCTCCCACCACCTGGTGATCAAGGACAAGAAGATCGCGAACTACCACCCGTACCCGCCGACCCCGTGGAACGCGAGCCCTCGGGACCACTACGGCACCCCCGGACCGTACGAGGACGCCGTGCAGGGCCAGCCGATCTTCGAGGAGAACGGTCCGGAGGACTTCAAGGGCGTCGACATCATGCGCACCGTCCGCAGCTTCGACCCCTGTCTGCCCTGCGGTGTCCATATGTACCTCGGCAAGGGCAACACGCTGACCAAGCTGCACTCACCCATGTTCGGAGCGGCTCATGGATGACTCCGCGCGGCTCGACGAGGCGGCGGTCGCGCAGCGGCTCGCGCGCCTCGACGGGCTGCTCGAACAGCTGGAAGGCGCTCCCGGTCCGATGACCGGGACGGCGATCGAGGCGGTGCGGACCCTCACCGAGCTCTACGGCGAAGCGCTGGCCCGTGTCCTGGACACCGCCGACCCGGCCCTGGCCGGCCGTATGGCCGCTGACGACCTCCTCGGCCACCTCCTGGTGCTGCACGACATCCACCCCGAGCCGCCCGAGGTCCGGGCCGCCCGCGCCGTCGAGGGACTGCGCCCGGCGGTGCGGGAGCGGGGTGGGGACGTGGAGCTGACGGGCGTGGAGGAGGGGGTCGCCCGGGTGCGGCTGGCCGCCAAGGGATGCGGGTCCTCCTCGGCCTCGCTGGAGGAGGCGGTCCGTGAGGCCGTGCTCGCCCTGGCTCCCGAGCTCTCCGGCGTCGAGCGGGCGCCCAGCGGCGACGCGAGACCCGCGGCCTTCGTGCCGGTCGACTCGCTCACCGTGCGCCCGGTGTCCGCCGGGGAGCGGTCGTGACCACCGGTGCGCTGGCCCGCGTCATCCGCTCGGCCGCAGGCCGACGTGCGGACGCGGAGCGGTGCGACCTGTGCGGCGCCGACGTCGAGCCCGGCCACCGGCATCTGTACGACACTGGGCAGGAGGAGGTGCTGTGCGCGTGCCGGCCCTGCTCCCTGCTCTTCGTGGACGAGGAGGCGAGCGAGGGACGGTACCGGCTGGTGCCCCGGCGCCGGGTGCGACTCCCCGAGGTGAGCACCCGCGCCCTCGGTGTTCCGGTGGGGCTGGCGTTCTTCGTCGGGCACACGGACGGCACCGTCAGCGCCCACTACCCGAGCCCCGCGGGCGCCACCCGCTGGGAGGCGGACGCGGAGGCCTGGAGTGACGTGGTCGCCCGGTGTCCCCCGCTGGCCGGTCTCGCACCGGAGGTGGAGGCGCTGCTGGTGAACACCGGACGCTCCTCGAAGCACTACTGGATCGTGCCCGTGGACGACTGCTTCCGCATGGTCGCGCTCGTCCGGCGGGAGTGGCGGGGCCTGTCCGGCGGCAGCCGGGTGTGGCCCGCCATCGAGCAGTTCTTCGCGGAGCTGACCGAACAACCTCGATGACCCGGAAAGGAGCTGACGATGGGCAGGATCCGAGTAGGCAGGCCGCAGGTCAGAACCTATACGCCCCGGCACGTCACCGGGCTGCACCAGGGGAACAAGGGCCCCTACCACCGGCAGCCCGGACACCACAGGGACGGCACCGCCGACGCGCGGCGCTCGACCGGGATCCACTGGAAGAAGCACGACGCGATCATGAAGATGATGCCGAGCCTCTCCCCCGGGTGAGGCCTTCAGGCCGCGCCCGCCCGGGCGCGGCCCGACACACGACGAGCGAGGAGTACGGATGATGACGGCCAGACAAGTGCTGATGGCGGAGGCGCTGATCGTGGGCGGAGTGGCGCTGACCCTGCTGGTGAGGGAGATGCCCGGAATCATGCGCGAGGTCAGGATCTGGCGGATGGTGGCCCTCCGGCACGGCTCCAGGCACCCCCGCTGAACCGTGGGCGTGCGGTGTGCCACCTGACGGCCGGAGTGCGGTCCGCTCCCCGGTGGTGGATCTGCCGGACGAGCAGCCCGCCGCGCACGCCGCAGCTGAGGTACGGCGTCGAGACGTGGGGCTGGGACGCGCGGGTGCCCCCGCAACGGGGCGGAGGGGCCCGGGTACGGGTCCCGGTCATCTCCGGGCGGAAGCGGAAGGTGGGGTGGGCGCCGGTCACGACGAGGACGAGCAGGCTGCAGAGGGCGATCTCGCCCGGCCGGGAACGACCGGTGGTCGGGAAGGCCTTGCGCGGGCCGGGGGCGGCGGCTGCATGCGCCGGTCCGGCACGGACGCCAGGCGCTCCCCGCAATGCCCCGCCTCACCGGACCGCTCTTCCTCTGACGCCGGCAGGCGCTCGTCCTCCCGGGCAGCCGTCCGCTTCGATCGGCACAGCGGTGCCCTGTCGTCGCGCCGGCGAAACGCCCGCTGCGCCGTCCGGGTGCCCGTGTCCGGTGTCCCCCGGTGGCCGGGCGCTCCTGGGGGGACCTGCGCCAATGGGTGGAACAGCGGTCCGGCGGGCCCATTCGCCCCGGTGGCGGTCATGGGGGCGGCGGGCAGGTCTCGTCACAGCACATGTGCGGGAGGACTCATGGCCCTGGTTTCGGAAATCGTACGGGAGCGCCTGCGCGCCTGGGGCGTCGTCCGGGTCTACGGCTATCCGGGGCAGGGGGCCGACCCGTTGCTCGAGGCCTTCCGCCGGGCGGGCCGGGAGCCGGAGTTCGTCCAGGCACGGCACGGCGAGACCGCCTCGTTCATGGCCTGCGGGCACGCGCGGTTCACGGAGACGGTCGGCTGCTGCCTCGCCCCGTCCGGGCCGGGGGCCGTACAGGTGCTCAACGGCCTGTACGACGCCCAGCTGGACCGGCAGCCCGTGGTGGCCCTGCTCGGCGACGAGCCGCGGACCGGCGCGCGGGCCCGCCGGCCGCAGGCGGTGCACCTGGACCGGCTGTGCGCTGACGTGTCGGAGTTCTGCGAGGTCGTCACCTCCCCGGACCAGGCCGGGGACACCCTGGACCGGGCCTTCGGGACGGCGTCGGCCCGGCGCGGCGTGGCCGTGGTGATCCTGCCGGCCGACGTCCTGGAACAGCAGGCCCCGTCAGCGGCCCGGACGGCGGCTCCCACGGACGTCCTCGCACTCGGGCGGAGCCGGCCGCACCTGATGCCGGACGAGGGGGAGCTGCGCCGTGCGGCCGGCATCCTCGACGAGGGCCGGAAGGTGGCCGTGGTCATCGGGCGGGGTGCGGCGCACGCGGGGGCGGAGATCGAGCGGGCGGCCGAGCTGCTCGGTGCCGGGGTGGCGAAGGCGCTGCTGGCACTGGACGTCCTCCCCGACGGCCTGGGGTTCGTGACCGGTCCGGCGGGCCGGGTCGCCAGCCCCGCCAGCGAGAGGCTGGTGCGTGCCTGCGACACCCTGCTGCTGGTCGGGGCGGGGCCCCGTGAGGCCTGGCTGCCGCCCGGTCGGTGGCAGGTGCGGAGCGTCGAGATCAACCCGGAGGCGGGCGTGACCGCTCCGTGCCGCCCCGGGGACGTGCGTCTGGTCGGCGATCCGAAGGCCACGCTCGAGGCGCTGGTGCCCCTGCTGCGCCACAAGGAGAGCCGCGCCTGGCGCCGCAGCGTCGAGAAGAGCGTGCGCAGCTGGCGCAAGGAGCGGCGTGCCGAGGCGCGGCAGCACTTCGGACACCTCATCAACCCGGCCGCCGTCGCCGCCGAGCTCTCCGACCGGCTCCCCGACCGGGCGCTGCTCACGGCGGACGCGGGCGCCGGCACCGTGTGGTGGGCGCGCCATCTCCACCTGCGCGCCGGGATGCGCGCCGCGCTCTCGGGGCACCACGCGGCCATGGGCACCGCCGTCCCGTACGCCCTGGCGGCCCGCTTCGCGCACCCGGACCGGCCGGTCATCGCCTTCTTGGGCGACGGCGCCTTCCAGATGAGCGGGATGGCCGAGATGATCACCGTCAAGGACCATCTGGACCGCCTGTCCGGCCCTCCGCTGGTGTTCTGCGTGTTCAACAACCGCGACCTCAACCTGGCCACCTGGGACCGGCGTGCGGCCACCGGGAATCCCCGGCTGAGCGGCACCTCCTCGATCCCTGACGTGCCCTATGCCGCCTACGCCCGGTTGCTCGGCCTGGAGGGCGTCCACTGCTACCGCCCGAGGGACATCGGCAGCGCCTGGGACGCCGCTCTCGCCGCGCGGCGGCCCGTGGTGCTGGAGTTCGTGGTGGACGCGGAGACCGAGCCGCCGCGGCCCACCGGCCCGGCGGAGGAGGACGCACACCGACGGATCCGTGGGCTCCTGCGGGGACGGCGGTCATGAGCGGGCGGCCCCGGGGTCACAGTGCCGTGGCCCTTGTGACGCCGGGTCCCCGGCTGCGTCCCGTCCGGTGCGCTCGTCTGTGTCACGAGGACTGTTTCGGCGGCCGGACCCAGCCCAGGGACCGCTCGACGGCCCGCTGCCAGTTCTCGTACTCCCACTCCCGCCGCTCGGGGTCCATGTCGGGCAGCCACTGGGCGGCCCGGTGCCAGTTGCGGCGCAGCACCTCCAGATCGGGCCAGTAACCGGAGGCCAGTCCCGCGGCGTAGGCAGCGCCGAGGGAGACCGTTTCGGCGACCATGGGCCGCACCACGGGCACGTCGAGCACATCGGCCAGGAACTGCATGAGCAGGTTGTCCGAGGTCATGCCGCCGTCCACCTTGAGCTGCTTGAGGGCGAGCCCGGAGTCCGCGTTCATCGCGTCCACCACCTCCCGCGTCTGCCAGCCGGTGGCCTCCAGGACGGCCCGGGCCAGGTGGCCCTTGGTGATGTAGGAGGTGAGGCCGACGATGACGCCGCGTGCGTCGCTGCGCCAGTGCGGCGCGAACAGGCCGGAGAACGCGGGGACGATGTAGCAGCCGCCGTTGTCCTCGACGCTGCGGGCCAGGGTCTCGATCTCGGGTGCGCTGTTGATCAGGCCGAGCCGGTCGCGGAACCACTGGACCAGGGAGCCGGTGACGGCGATCGGGCCCTCCAGGGCGTAGACCGTGGGATGGGGCGCGATCCGGTACGCGACGGTGGTGAGCAGCCCGTTCCGGGACCGCACGAGCTCGGTGCCGGTGTTCATCAGCAGGAAGCTGCCGGTGCCGTACGTGCACTTCGCCTCACCGGGTGAGAAGCAGGTCTGCCCGAACAGGGCCGCCTGCTGGTCGCCGAGGGCGGCCGTGATGCGCACGCCCGGCAGCACCGAGCGGGCCTCGGCGTAGATCTCGGCGGAGGAGCGGATCTCCGGCAGCATCGGGCGGGGCACCCCGAAGAACTCCATCAGTTCCCGGTCCCAGGTCAGCGTACGGATGTTGATCAGCATGGTGCGGCTGGCGTTGGTGACGTCGGTGATGTGCAGACCGCCGTGGGTACCGCCGGTGAGGTTCCAGATCAGCCAGCTCTCGATGGTGCCGAACAGCACCTCGCCGGCCTCGGCGCGCTGGTCCAGGCCCTCGACGTTGTCGAAGAGCCAGCGGATCCGGGGTGCGGAGAAGTAGGTCGAGGGAGGAAGGCCGCAGCGGTCGAGGAAGAACTCGTCCCCGGGCCGCTCCATGAGGTCGTCGACCATCGGGCCGGTACGGGTGTCCTGCCAGACGATCGCCCGGCCCAGCGGGGCCCCGGTGCCCGGATCCCACAGCACGGTGGTCTCGCGCTGGTTGGCGATACCGATGGCGGCGACCTGTCCGGGGTCGACGCCCGCGTTGGACAGCGCCTCGGGCACCACGCGCTGCAGGTTGCGCCAGATCTCCACGGCGTCGTGCTCCACCCAGCCGGGCCGGGGGAAGTACTGCTGGTGCTCCCGCTGGGCGACCGACACCAGCCGCCCGCGGTGGTCGAACAGGATGCACCGCGTGGAGGTGGTGCCCTGATCGATGGACACCACATACCGTTCAACCATGATCGGGCCTGCCTTCCCATGCGTCGCCGGGGTGCCCGTACCTACCAGCGGGCCGCGCCCAGATCTCTGGAGATCGCCCGCGCGGCCTCCCGGAGCAAGGTGATCAGTGCCGGCAGCGGCCGGCCTTTGGTGTCGCAGATGCGCTCGACGGGGCCGGACAGGCCGATCGCGCCCACCACCAGCCCCCCGTGCCCCCGGATCGGCGCGGCGATCCCGCCCTCGCCCACGCTCATCTCCTGCACCTCGGCGCCCCAGCCGAGCTCCCGGATGTCGCCGAGCGCCCGGGTGAGGTCCTCCGGGAGGACCAGGGTGTGCCGCGTGTACGCCTCCAGTTCGGCCTCCAGCAGGGGCTCGACGGATGCGGCGCCGAAGGCCAGCAGGACCTTGCCGAGCGAGGAGGCGTGCAGCGGCAGCAGCGCGCCCACGTCCAGGGTCTGGAGGGTGTCGTCCGGGCGGAAGACGTGGTGGACCACGAGCACCTTGCCCTCCAGGGGGGTGCCCAGGCGGACCGCCTCCCCGCTTCTGGCGGCCAGGGCGTCGGCCCAGTTGATGGCGCGCGAGCGCAGCTCGTTCACATCGAGGTAGCTGGTGCCGAGGTGCAGCAGGGCCGCCCCGAGCTGGTACTTTCCCGTCGCCGCGTCCTGCTCCACGAAGTCGACGTGCTGCAGGGTCCGCAGGATGCCGTGGGCGGTGCCCTTGGCCAGGCCCAGCGAGGACGCCACCTCGCCGAGTCCGAGCCGACGGGGGCCGGCGGCGAGCAGGCGCAAGATCGCCGCCGCCCTCTCTATGGACTGGACCGGGCCTGCCATGAATCGATCATAGTCCGATTCGTCCCGATTAAGGACTCGTGTTCGGTAATACCGACCACAGTTCATTGACCCGCAACATTTCCGTCCTTAGCGTTCCATCACGCCCCGCTCCAGCCGGTGGCGCTGCCAGAGGAGGAGCCATGATCACAGCGCAGCTCGGCGCCGCGCCGCGCGTGGACGTGGAACACGTCTTTCCACTGCCGCGCGCGCCCAGGGCCGTCTCATCGGTGCGCCGACGCGTCCAGGCGCTCCTCACCCGCTGGAACCTGTCCGCGGACGCCGCTGACGACGTACTTCTGGTGACCTCGGAGCTGCTCACCAACGCGCTGGTGCACGCCCTGCCCCCGGCCACCCTCAGAGTGTCGCGGATCCTGGTGGACGGACGCGGCGCCGTACGGGTGGACGTGACCGACACGGGGCCCGCGGGTCCGCCCTGCGAGGCCGACCCGGACGAGCACGGCCGGGGTATCGACATCGTCACCACGCTGTCGGCGCGGTGCGGGGTGCGGACGCACCCCGGCGGTACCAGCCGCTGGGCGGACGTGCTCGTCGGGTGAGAGCGCGCGGTCACAGCCGGGGAAAGGTCCTCAGGGCCCGGGCCAGGCCCGCGGCGTCGGTACCGATCCTGCGGTAGGCGCAGGAGGGCGACTGCCTCACGCCCTGCTCGGTCAGGTGCAGCTCCCCGGCCACGACCGGAGCCGGGTGGCCCAGGGCGGTCAGTCGGTCCGGCGGGGGCGCGTTCCTGAGCGGTGGGGGTGCCGGACTGCGCGGAGCGCAGGGGTGGCGAGGGCGCCCGCTGCACCGACCGGCGATTCCTCGTTCTCCGGATTCGCCGTTCTCCGGATTCGCCGCCGGCTTAACCCGGCGGCCGGGCGCCGTTCCGGGTCCGGGCGAGAGACCATGAGAAGTGACCCGACATGCCCCGCCGCCGGGCGCCGGGTGACATCGCTCAGGTGGGAGGAGGCGGTGGGTGGTGATCACACGAGTGCGGATGCCGCACCGGCATCTCACACCACCGGCCAAGTCCGGTCCGCCCCGGGACGCGCCGAGGCCGCCCGGGAACCAGCGGCCCACGCCGGGGGGCCGGCAGTGGTGGATCGTTCCGCTGCTGTGGGTGGCCTTCCTGGTCGTCATCATGCTGGTGCGCGCCCCGTCGGGGACCGCGCCGGCCCATCTGACCTACAGCGACTTCACCTCCAAGGTCGGTGCGGGGCAGGTCAAGACGGTCGACATCGACGACAAGGGAGCGGTCAGCGGCAGCCTGAAGAACGGCACCAGGTTCACCACCCAGCTGCCCACCGCGCTGGGGACCGGGTCGCTGCAACAGCAGCTCCAGGCGAAGCACGTGCAGATCACCGCCTCGCAGAGCAGGAGCGGCGGCAACCCGTTCCTGTCGTTCCTCGTCGCCTTCCTCCCGCTGCTGCTCCTGGTCGGCGCCTTCTGGTGGTTCGGGCGCCGTGCCGCGCGCTCGGTCACCGGTGGGCTCAGCGCCATCGGCCGTTCCCGGGCGAAGATCATCGAGGCGGAGCGGCCCACCACCCGGTTCGACGACGTGGCCGGCTACGACGGCGTGAAGCAGGAGATCAGCGAGGTCGTCGACTTCCTGCGCAACCCCATGCGCTATGCGGCGGCCGGCGCCAAGGGCCCCCGTGGAGTGATCATGGTCGGGCCGCCCGGCACCGGCAAGACGCTCTTCGCGCGTGCCGTGGCCGGTGAGGCCGACGTGCCGTTCCTGTCGGTGACCGGTTCCGCGTTCGTGGAGATGTTCGTCGGTGTGGGCGCCTCCCGGGTGCGGGACCTGTTCGACGAGGCCCGCAAGCGCGCGCCGTCGATCATCTTCATCGACGAGCTGGACGCCGTGGGCGCCCGGCGGTCGGGCAGCGGGCACATCGGCGGCAACGACGAACGGGAGCAGACCCTCAACCAGCTGCTGGCCGAGATGGACGGTTTCGACCAGTCCACCGGCATCGTGGTGCTCGCCGCCACCAACCGGCCGGAGGCCCTGGACACCGCCCTGCTGCGCCCGGGCCGCTTCGACCGGCAGGTCACGGTGCCGCTGCCCAACCAGGCCGAGCGCGCCGCGATCCTGACCGTCCACGCCCGGGGCAAGATCCTTTCCGCCGACGTCGACCTCGACACGGTCGCCCGCGCCACCCCCGGATTCTCCGGCGCCGACCTGGCGAACCTGGTCAACGAGGCCGCCATCAACGCCGTACGGGCCGACCGCGTGCTGATCGAGGCGCACGATCTGGACGCGGCCCGCGACCGGGTCCTGCTGGGCCGTCGCGAGGCGTCCAACGCCCTGCTGCCCGAGGAGCGACACTCGGTGGCCGTCCACGAGTCGGGGCACGCCCTGGTCGCCGCGCTGTGCGAGCACGCCGACCCCGTCGCGAAGGTGACCGTCCTGCCGTCGGGCATGACGCTCGGGGTGACCGAGCAGCTCCCCGAGGCCGAACGCCATCTGTACAGCGAGGCCTATCTGACGGATCTGCTCACGGTGCGGCTCGGCGGCCGGGCGGCCGAACTGGTGGTCTTCGGCGCGGGCTCCAGCGGTGCCGCGAACGACCTGGCCGGGGCGACCCAGATCGCCATGCGCATGGTGCGGGACTTCGGTCTGTCCCCGGTGCTGGGCCCGGTCGGATACGCCTCCGCCAGCCCGCACTACCTGGGCGAGACCATGGAGGACTCGGTCCGGCAGCCGTACTCGGAACAGACCCAGCGGATCATCGACCAGGAGGCCGGTCGTCTGCTGCGCGAGGCCGAGGAACGGGCGACGGGACTGCTGCGGGAGCACCGCCGGGCCCTCGACCGGCTCGCCGACCTGCTCGTCATCCGGGAGACCATCGACGGCTCGGCCGTCCTGGACGTCCTGCGGCAGGAGCGGCAGGAACGGCAGGAGGCCGACGGCAACCTGCCGGAGCACGGGGTCGAGGATCTGCGGGCCGCGACGCCTCCGGTCCGCGTTGCCGGGGAAGTTGCGGGAGAAGGGGTGGTCCCGCCTGTTCCAGGGGCAGTTGCGGGACAGGGCGACCAGGACGACCAGGGCACCGGCACCGGCACCGAAGCAGGCTCCCAGCGGCTCACGGGTGGAGGTCCGGCACGGTGATGAGCGGGGCAGCGGTGGGCGGCGTCTCGGCGCGCACCAGGAGGCGGAGGCACCCGGCGAAGAGCGTCGGCCGCCCGGGCGCCAGAGCCCACCGCTCGACGGGAGCCCACCGCTCGAAGGGGTCGGGGTCGTCACCGGCCACGATCGCGCGCGATCCTCCCGTCGGGCCACCGCCGTCTCCGCGTCGTCTCCGCGGTCACACCCGGCCCCGTGCGCGCCCGGGCGCCCGGGCGCGCACGGACCTGTCGCTCAGGCCGCGAGGGCGTGTTCGGGGTGCAGGACCACCTTGGTGTAGCCCTCGATCCGCTTGTCGAACTTCTCGTACGCCTGCGGTGCCTGGTCCAGCGGCAGTTCATGGGAGACCACGAAGCTGGGCTTGGCGCGCCCGGCGATGATCAGATCGCGCAGCTGGCGGTTGTACCGCTTGACGTTGCACTGGCCGGTGCCCATCTGCTGACCCTTCTCGAACATCCGGCCGATGGAGACCAGCAACTGGCCGTGCTTGGCGTGCTCGTCGGGTCCGCCGGGGTCGGCGGGCACGTACAGGCCCGGCACACCGAGCATGCCGGTGGGGCGCACGGTCTCCACCAGTTCGTTGAGGACGATGGCGGGTTCCTCATGGCTGGCGTCGTGCGCCTGGGCCTGATACCCGACGGCGTCAACGCCCTTGTCGGTGCCCTCTCCGTTCGTCTGTTCCTTGATCTGCTCCGCCGGGTCGCCCTTGGTGAAGTCGATGGGGATGGCCCCGATCTCCTCCGCCTTGGCGAGCCGCTCGGGCACCCGGTCGACCGAGAACACCTTGGACGCCCCGCGCAGCAGCGCGGAGTAGGCGGCCATCAGACCCACCGGGCCGGCACCGTAGACGGCCACGCTCTCACCGGGGGACACCAGGGCGAGTTCGCATCCGTGGTA
Source organism: Streptomyces sp. PTL18 (assembly GCF_059510295.1). Classification (NCBI taxonomy): domain Bacteria; kingdom Bacillati; phylum Actinomycetota; class Actinomycetes; order Kitasatosporales; family Streptomycetaceae; genus Streptomyces; species Streptomyces sp. PTL18. The sequence continues at coordinate 61,249 of NZ_JCAJZO010000010.1, forward strand.
ACCCGTCGGGAAGATGTCGGCGAGCAGGACGAAATCGGTCTCGAACTCCTCACCGGGCGGCAGTTTCAGGCAGTTGAAATCGGCATAGGGCACCTTCAACCGCTCCGCCTGACCACCGGTGAACGGGCCCATCGCCACATATCCGTAGGCGCCGCCGGCGAACCCGGGATTGACCGTGAGGCAGAACCCGGTCTTTCCGACGAGACAGTTCTTGCAGAATCCGCAGGCGACGTTGAAGGGCATCACGACACGATCGCCCTCGGACAGGGAGGTCACGCCCTTGCCGACCTCCTCGATGATGCCGAGGTTCTCGTGCCCGAAGACGATGCCCGACTCGGCCGCCGTGCGGCCCTCGTACATGTGCAGGTCCGAACCGCAGATCGCGGTCGACGTGACCCGTACGAGCACATCGTTGGGGTGCTCGATCCGGGGATCCTGGACATCCCTCACAGCCACGCTGAAGGGCTTCTCGTAGACGACGGCTTTCACCTGCGTCACCTCCGCGTCGAACGCCGACTGGCGGCGGGACGGAGCCGTTACCGGGGGACGCACAGGAGGCGAGGGCCCTCGGGCTGTGCCGTGGCCCCGTTCGCGCTCGTTCACCGCCGGACACTTCCAGAAAACGCCTGTACGGCAGGGGCCGCAACCCACGTCGGCGGGATCCGCCGCCGGGCCCTTGCTGTTCCCGCTTGCATTCCGACCTCGGCGAGGTGTCGGCACCTCTTCCGGAACGTCTCACGATGCGAACCCGCTTTTACCGCCTGCCGCGGCATCTCGTTCAATGGCCTTTTTCGGCCGACTTCCGTCAGCGAGAGGAGACGCACCATGGGCGAACATGTTCACGTGCGCATCGGGAACGGTCTGAGCGTCAGCGAGAACGGGGAACTGATCGAGTCGTCCCGCTGCCGCTGTGGCGCCACCTGGACCAGGACCTACCGCGCGGACGAGGACGTGCCCGAGGAGTGACGGGAGGAGCGCCGGCTTTCCGCTCACGCGACGGCAGGGCCCGTCCCGGCCACGAGCAGGCCGAGTCGGGACAGGGCAGCGCCCAGCCGGGCCGCCAGGGCAGCGGCCGTCGGCACGGGCGCGGCCTCCCCGGAGGGCTCCGTCCCCCTGTCCTCGGCCCCGGTGGGCAGCCATCCCGCGCCGGCCAGGCGCTGCGCGAGCGGCTTCAGCGTCCCGTGGAGGAGCGTGGCGGTCGCGATGGCCGCCGCCGTGGTGCCCCAGCCGACGGGGCCGAGCGGGGTGGAGCCGAAGAACCGGCTGATGCCCGGGGTCTGGACGATGCCGACGAGCACGGCGGCCGAACCGAGCGTGGCGGCGAGCACCTGGCGGTCCGCGCCGCCGCTGGTCAGGGTCTGGGCGAGCTGGGTGCCGACCACAGCGACCAGCGCCACCGTGGCGGCGCGCCGGCGGGTGCCGGTGAACCGGGCGAGCGTCCAGGCCAGTCCGGCACCGAGCGCGGTGGTGAGCCCGCGCTGCACCATCTCCTGGGTGAGCGAGATGCCCAGCGACTCGTGCGGACCTTCCCGGAGCAACTGCTCGCCGGTGCTCTCGGCCGGTGTGCGGACGGCGATCGACAGCGCGGGCGCGAGGTCGGTGAGAAGGTTCACCAGCATGATCTGACGGGCACTGAGCGGTGAACGGCCCGCCACGGCGGAGGCGAGCACGCTGAAGGTGACCTCGCCGAGGTTGCCGCCGATCAGGATGGCCAGCGCCGTCCTGACCGAGGTCCACATCGCCCGGCCCTCGGTGAGCGCGGTGACGATCGTCTCCAGACGGTCGTCGCCGATGACGAGGTCGGCGGCGGCCGTCGCCGCGGGCGTGCCCCGCCGCCCCAGGGCGATGCCGACGTCGGCGAGCCGGATGGCCGGGGCGTCGTTGGCGCCGTCGCCGGTCATCGCCACGACCCGGCCGAGCCGCTGGAACGCCTCGACGATGCGCACCTTGTGGTGCGGGGTGCACCGGGCGATCACGTCCACCGTGGGCAGCAGCGCGTCGAGCCGGGCGTCGTCGAGCGCGTCCAGCTCCGGCCCGGTGCAGACCTTCTGGTGCGGCTCGCCGGTGACGGAGGCGGCGATGGCCTCGGCGGTGGCGGCGTGGTCCCCGGTGAGCAGAACGGTCTGCACGCCGGCCGCGCGCAGCCGGGCGGTGGCCGGTGCGGCTGAGGGGCGGAGCGGGTCGGCGAGGACGACGAAGCCGACGAAGACCAGGTCCCGCACCGCGTCGTCGGTCAGCTCCTCGCCCTGTCCCAGGATGCGTTCGGCCACGGCCAGGACGCGGCGGCCGGCACCGGCGAGCTCCTCCGTGGCCCGGGCGAGCGCTCTGCGACCGGAGTCGTCGAGCGCGCTCTGGGACCCGTTGCGGCGTCTGTGCCCGCAGCGGGCCAGTACGGTCTCCGGGGCGCCCTTGACACTCAGCAGAGTGGAGCCGGCGGTGCGGCCCACCGTTGCGTGGTAGGCACGGGACGGGTCGAAGGGAAGGGTGCCGGTTCGCCGCCAGCCGGGCGCGCCGCGGCCGACCGACACCCGCGCCCGCCGGGCCCCGGCGTCCACCGCCCGGTCGGTCCGGTGCGCCATCGGCTCGGACTGCCGGGCGGCCGGAGTGGCCCGGAGCGCAGCGGACAGGACCGCCTTGTGCCGCGGGCCGAGCCGGTCGACGGGCACGTTCCGTTCCCCGTCGCCGACCGCGACGAGCTGGAGGTCGCCCTCGGTGAGAGTGCCGGTCTTGTCGAAGCAGAGCACGTCGGCCCGGCCGAGTGCCTCGATGGTGCGCGGGTTGCGGACGAGGGCGCCGTGCTCGGCCAGGCGGCGCGCGGAGGCCAGTTGGGCGGCGTTGACGAGGAACGGCAGCCCTTCGGGGACCGAGGCGACGGCGAGGTTCACCGCGGAGGCGAGGCTCTGGGTGAGCGGGCGCCCGTGCAGCAGCCCGGCGCCCGCCACCGCCACCGCGGAGACCGTCGCCACCGGCAGGCTTGCCTTGGTCAGCGACGACAGCCGCGCCTCGACACCGGTGACCGGTGCGGCCTCCCGAGCGGTGGCCATGGTGCGCCCGACCTCGGTGGCCGCGCCGGTCGCCACCACGACGGCGACCGCCTCACCGGCGGAGACCGTGCTGCCCTCGTAGAGCATCGAGGAACGCTCGGAGAGTTGCGAGGCGGCCACGGGGGTGGGCGACTTGGCGACGGGCAGGGACTCACCGGTCAGCGACGACTCGTCGACCTCCAGCCCCGCGGCGTGCAGCAGCCGGCAGTCGGCGGGCACCACGTCCTCGGGCCGCAGCAGCACGACATCCCCCGGCACCAGTTCCTCCGCGGCGACCAGCCGCTCCACGCCTGCGCGCCGCACCCGTGCCCCGACCGCGGAGCGCGCGGTCAGCTCGGCGAGGGCCCGCTCGGTGCGGACCCGCTGCACACCGCCGACCAGCGCCGAGGTGGCGGTGACCGCCGCGACCAGCGCGGCGTCGGCCCTGGACCCGACGGCGGCGGCAAGAGCGGCCCCGCCGGCGAGCACCGGTGTCAGGGGATTGGCCAGCTCCTCGACGCACGCGGACAGCAGGGTGGTGTGCGGTGCGGCGCCCGCCCCCGAGGGCCCCTTGGCCCGGGCGGCGGCCTCTTCGGGGGACAGCCCGTCGGCGGACGTCCGCAACCGCTGCAGGACCCGCGCGGGCGGCATCAGGTGCCAGGGCACGGTTGCCACGGAGGGGGTGACGGGACGGGAGCAGAGTTGCCGGGCGCGCCAGACGCCCAGGCAGAAGGCGACCGCCCCCGCCGTGTTGCACGCCGCCTGCCCGCGCGAGCACGCCTGGGCGGCCGGGGCCCGCATCGCCGCCACGGCGCCGATGCCGCTCCCGCCGGCGGACAGCACGGCGCTGTCCCGGTCGACCCGGCGGGCCACTCCCACGCCCGACAGGATCAGCGCGACCGACTCGAGATCCGTGCCGACCAGCAGGTCGGCACCCCAGGCCGGCGGCTCCCCGTCCCGGTGGACGCCGATGCCGCAGTCCGACGCCGCGAGCGCACGGCGGTTGCCCGACACCAGCAGCACCACCGCGCCGTCCGCCTGCAGGGCGCGTACCGACGCCACCAGGTGACGCCCCGAGGGCACCGTCGCGTCGGCGAAGCCGAAATGCGGGGCGGTCCGGTCGCCGGCGAGGACCACCCGGATCTCCGACCGCCGGGCGGCCGCTGCCAGGGCCTGCGCGCCCGGAAGAGTCTGCGGCGCCACGCCCGCGACGGCCATCAGTCGCCCGCGGAGGGCGAGTCCCAGCACCCGTTCGCCGCCCCGGGAGGGCAGCCGCTCGGCGGCGAGGCGCCCGGTGCGGCCGGTCGACTCCAGGTCCTCGAGCGGGCCGAGCGCCCAGCCGTCGCCGTCGCGCCGGACCCGCGCCGACGCGGCCGGGTCGAACAGGGCGAAGAGCCGGTCGGAGCACAGTTCGGTGTCGGCTCCGTCGAGCGGCACCAGGTCGGTCAGCTCGTACCGCCCGCCGCGCAGCACGTCCACATCCAGCACCACGGTGTCCACCTGGCCCAGGCGGCGCAGCGCACCGCGGTCCATGGCCACGACGCCGCGCAGCGCCAGGAACCGGCCGAGGCTGGTGGCGAAGCCCTCCCGCCCGGCCTCGGGAGCCTTGGGCATGCCGGTCAGCGCCACCGCGAGCGCGCGCCGCGGTCCCGCGTACGGCGTGCTCAGGGCGCCGACGGCGGCGCCCGCCCCCAGGGCCCGTTCGGCGTAACGTACCGTCACGTCGCGGTGCGCCCGCGGCCGTTCCACGACGACCGGCTCGGCCTCTGCGTGCTCCGGTCCCCGCACCAGCCGCGGTTCAGCGTCCGCCCAGGCCTCGAGGGCGGCGTTCGCCTCCCGCCACTGCGCGATGCGCTGCGCGGCGTCGAGCATCAGTCCTCCGCCGCGGGTGGCCAGGCCCTGGACGAGCGCGTTGAGGGCCGGAACCACCGATTCGGGGTGCTGATGTTCCCTGAGGCCCGACGTGACCAGCCGGCGCAGCCAGGGGTGGCACTGCACCGCGGTGGCCAGCGCCCCCGCCTCGGCCGGCAGCGGCGTCCACGGCGACAGCCGGGTGGCGACCGTGAGGAGCAGGCCCGCGATGTCCGCGGCGAGGACCGGGAGCGCGGGCCGGCTGAGCGGCGCCTCGCAGGGGTGGTGCCGTCCGGGGCACCAGTCGTCGTGCTCGCCGGTCTCCGTGGTGGCGGCCCCGTGGGTCTCGGCGTGGGCGACGATCCGGACCAGCTCCCGCAACGGCGGTGGCGGGGAGGCCAGTTCCACGACGACCCGTTCGGCGGGCGCGTTCACCCGAGCCCAGAGCACCCCGGCATGCTCCTCCAGGGCGTGCTCGACGGTGCGGCCCACCTCTGTGCCGCGGGGACCGTGCACGCCGCGGACCTGGATGTGGCAGCGGCCCGGGCGGGACCACACGTCCCGCCGGTCGAGGCCGAGCAGCGAGGCGGCCGTCTCCACGGCGCCCCGGGCACCGGCGGCCAAGCCGTCGGCCAGGGGCCCCGGCAGGGGCAGGCGCGTCCCTGACAGCAGCGACATCCGTGCCACCTCCCGAGCGGTCAGGTCCTCATCCGGATCCGATCATTGCGCGCACCCGGCACGCCCGCCCGGCGGGCTGGTCCGAACGGCTTCCCGGCTCGCAGGCCCCTGTCCCCGCCGGTACCGTCTGCCTCGGTGGGGGGCGACGTCCCGGACCCACGAACGGATGTGAACCGTGACCACGCCGAATCCCGCGCGAAGGACCGCGCAGAAGCGCCCGGTGAAGACCACTCAGAAACGCACGGCGGCGAGCAGTACGAAGGCGGCGCCGCCCGCCTCGGAGGCGGGCGGCAGGCAGCGCCCCGACGCCCCGTCGGCCGTGCGCCGGCCGGCCGCCGGACAGCCGGCGGCGACACGCTCGGCGACGAGACGGACCGCCGCGAGACAGTCGGCCACGAGACGGGCGCCCGCAGCGCCGTCGACCGCGAAACAGGTGGCCGCAGCACCGGCGACCGCGGTGCAGCCGGCCGCGCGGCAGTCGTCCGTGACGCGGCCCGTCGCCCGGCGGTCGGCCGCGAAACGGCCGACCACCGGAGACACGACCGCGAGACAGGCGACCGCGAGGCAGTCGGCAGCGCGCCAGGTGGTGACGGGGCAGGCGACCGCGAGGCAGACCGTCGCGCCGCGGCCGGTTGTCACCCGGCAGTCGGCCTCGAGGCGGCCGGCGAGGAAACCGCCCGCCTCCTCCGGGGGGCGCACGATCACGTTGACCGTCCCCTCGCTCGGCGAGGCCGCCGCCCGGGCGGTCGACACCGTCGCGGTCCCGCTGGCCACCGCGCGCCGGGTCCTGCCCGCCGCGCACGGACTGCCCCTGTACGTGGGGCTCGGCGCACTGGCCGTCGCGGGTGCCCTCGAGGCGCCGATGGCCCTGGGGCTCGCGATCGGCTACGCCGTGCTCCGGCACAAGGGCTTTCTCGCCCGGTTCACCGCCTCGAAGTGACGCCGAACGTCGCGGCGCCCGACGGCGGGTCCGGTGGTCGCCCGCCCGTCGACGGCCCTTCGCCTCCCGGCCACCGTGCCACCGCACCGGGCGGGAACGGCCCGCGGCGTCCCCGTGACCCGGGCCACCGCCCGTGGCCCGGTGGAATCCCGTCACATCACGGCGGGCCTGCCCACGGCCTCCCACGTTTGTCCCCCCGTCCCCCGATCACCCGTCATGCATCGGCGGGGCACCCAGGGAGCGGGAGGATGATCGCGGAGCGGGCCGTGAAGCTGATCCGGCAGGCCGTGCACCACGTGTGGGACCGGCTGAAGACGTACGACCTGGTCCGGCGCGGCCGTGAACTGGAGCTGATGCACCGCGCCCTCGGCTTCGCCACGCTGGCCCTGGTGACGCTGGCGCCCCTGCTGATCGTGGTGGCGGCCGCCGATCCCCTGGGGCGCGGGGGCTTCACGTCGTGGCTGGTCGACGGCATGGGACTGTCCGGTCGTTCCGCACACGTGGTCACCGACATCACCACCGCGCCGCGCAAGGTGATCAGCGCGACCAGCCTGTGGGGCGGGATTCTGCTCGCCGTGTTCGGGGTGTCCTTCGGCGGCAGCGTGCAGAACGGGTACGAGCGGATCTGGAACCTGCCTCCCGGCTCCTGGCACCGCATCTGGCGCCAGGCCACCTGGCTGATCGTGCTCACCGCCTACCTCTACCAGGAGGTGCAGACGCGTCTCGCCCTGGAAGGCTGGTTGCGGGTCACGGTGTCCCTCGCGACCGGCGTGCTGTTCTTCTGGTGGGGCCAGCGCTTCCTGCTGGGCGGTCAGGTCCGCTGGCGTGACCTGCTGCCGGGCGCGCTCGCCACCATGGTGGGGCTGGTCGGTCTGCGGGGCTTCTCCTATCTGGTCTTCACCCCGCTCATCGTCAGCAACGCGGTCAGTTACGGCCCACTCGGCGTCGTCCTCGTGCTGGAGTCGTGGCTGACCGGAGTGGGGTTCGTGGTCTACGGCGGTGCGCTCTTCGGCCGCTGGTTCCGCGAACACCACTGGCGGCCGCACGTCCAGCACTGACCGGCCGGGGCGTAGGGGCCACGGGGCGGAACGGTGCCCGCGTCACCCCGCGGCATCCCCGTTGGGACGAGCGGCGTGCCGCGGTGCGGCGTGCAGGCGCCGTGCCGCAGCGCGCCGTGCAGGCGTCGTGTCACAGCGCGCCGTGCAGGCGTCGTGTCACAGCGCGCCGTGCAGGCGTCGTGTCACAGCGCGCCGTGCAGGCGTCGTGTCGCAGCGCGGCGCGGACCCGACGCATCGACGTCAGTCCGCTTCCCCGGGAGGGTCGTCGGAGGGCGGGCGTGGTGGCGGACCGAAGCGGACCCTGATCTTCTCGAAGCCTTTGAACGCCTCGGTGGCCGCGTACGACCGATAGGCCCGGCGGTCGGCCGGTGTGAGCTCCACCCGGTCGGTGAACGGGGTCAGCAGGCTGCGCGGCCACAGCCGCATGATCCGGACCGCGCTGACCTCTGCCGTCATGAGGAAGACCAGCGCGCCGAGGTACAGCCAGGCCAGCAGTCCGAGGACGATGCCGAACAGACCGTAGGTGGCCGTGGCACCGCGCAGCACATGACTGACGTAGTACGAGCCGCCCCACTCCAGCAGCTGCCAGGCGAGGGCACCGCCGAGGACGGCGCCGCCCAGTCGGCGCAGCGGCAGCCGGCGCCGGATCAGCGTCCGGTAGATGAGCAGCAGCAGGGCCGCGTTGAGGACGATGGCCAGGACCGCGGCGGCGACCCTGACGCCGGTCTCCAGCCGGGCCCCGAACACACTCGCCCGCGACTCCGCCACGGACAGCCCCGTGGTCAGGAGCAGCCCGAGCGCGAGGATCGACAGGAACAGCAGGCCCCTCAACCGGGACCGGAACGGATCGGGGCGCGCGTGCCGCGGCACCGCCCAGATCTTGTTCAGCGCGTGCTGCGCCGCCTGGGCCACGCCCAGGGCACCGTACAGGCTGCCCGCCACGCCCACCGCGAGGGCGATGCCGCTGCCGTGGAAGGAGTGGATGTTCTCGCCGAGCTGGTCGCCGATGACGGGGAACTCGTGGAGCGCGGAGTTCAGCAGGCGCTGCCGCAGTTCGGGATCGCCGTTGAGCAGGGTACCGAGGACGGAGACGAGGATCAGCAGCAACGGGAAGAGCGACAGGAACGCGTAGTAGGTGAGGACCGCGGCGAGGTAGGTCGCCTGGTCGTCGTAGAACTTGTAGAGCACAGCGAGGGGCAGCCCCGCCCAGCGGTGGCGCCGCTGGTACGCGTCCACGCGGGCCACGACTCCCATGCTCAGCCTCGTGCGCTCCGCCGGTCACCTGCCGGCACTTCACGGCTTCCTGGTGGTGAGGATATGCCGGATGGCATGCACCCGCCACCGGGCGTCGCCGCCGACCGCCTCATGGGCGGCGGGCGCACCATGCCCTCGTCCGACACGAGGAGCCATTCAGCCGCATGCGCGTGCGCATCAAGCACTGTTACGGGATCTTTGACCGCAGAATTCCCATTCGCGGCTTTTCCCGGTATCTGGAGTTGTTTCGATGACCACACAGACGGAGCCGGTCACGCTCGTACCGGTCGAAGGGCGTCGCCACCTGGGGCGCGTGGTCGTGGCGTGGCTGACGACGACGGACCACAAGAGGATCGGGCATCTGTATCTGATCACGTCGTTCGCCTTCTTCCTGATCGGCGGGATGATGGCGCTGCTGATCAGGGCGGAGCTGGCACGTCCGGGCCTGCAGATCGTGTCCAAGGAGCAGTACAACCAGCTGTTCACGATGCACGGCACGATCATGCTGCTGCTGTTCGCCACTCCCACCTTCGCCGGCTTCGCCAATGCCGTCATGCCGCTGCAGATCGGCTCGCCCGACGTGGCCTTCCCGCGGCTGAACATGCTGTCGTACTGGCTCTTCCTGTTCGGCGCGCTGATCGTGATGAGCGGCTTCCTCACCTCCAACGGCGCGGCGGACTTCGGCTGGACGGCCTACAGCCCGCTCAGCGGCCCCAAAGGCACCGTCCAGCTCGGTGCCGACCTGTGGATCATGGGGCTGGCACTGAGCGGGTTCGGGACCATCCTCGGTGCGGTCAACTTCCTGACCACGATCGTGTGCATGCGCGCTCCCGGCATGACGATCTTCCGGATGCCGATCTTCACCTGGAACGTGCTGCTGACCTCGGTCCTGGTCCTGTTCGCCTTCCCCGTGCTGGCCGCCGCCCTCTTCGCGCTGGAGGCCGACCGCCGCTTCGGCGCGCATGTCTTCGATCCGGCCAACGGCGGGGCGGTCCTGTGGCAGCACCTGTTCTGGTTCTTCGGGCATCCGGAGGTCTACATCCTCGCCCTGCCGTTCTTCGGCGTCATCACCGAGATCATCCCCGTCTTCTCCCGCAAGCCGATCTTCGGCTACATGGGCCTGGTCGGTGCGACGATCTCGATCGCCGGCCTCTCGATCACCGTGTGGGCCCACCACATGTTTGCCACTCAGGCCGTGTTGCTGCCGTTCTTCTCCTTGCTGACCTATCTGATCGCGGTACCGACCGGGGTGAAGTTCTTCAACTGGATCGGCACCATGTGGAACGGCTCGCTGTCCTTCGAGCCGCCGATGCTGTGGGTGGCCGGCTTCCTCGTCACCTTCCTCTTCGGCGGGCTGACCGGCGTGATTCTGGGCTCGCCCCCACTCGACTGGGAGGTCACCGACAGCTACTTCGTGGTCGCGCACTTCCACTACGTACTGTTCGGCACGATCGTGTTCGCGATGTTCGGTGGATTCAGTTTCTGGTGGCCGAAGATGACCGGCACCATGCTCGACCACCGCCTGGAGTACATCCACTTCTGGACGCTGTTCGTCGGCTTCCACACCACCTTCCTCGTCCAGCACTGGCTCGGCGCCGAGGGCATGCCCCGCCGCTACGCCGACTATCTGGCCGCCGACGGCTTCACCTGGCTGAACACCGTCTCGAGTATCGGCGCCTTCCTGTTGGGCCTGTCCACGCTGCCCTTCCTGTACAACGTGTGGAAGACGGCGCAGTACGGCGAACGCGTCCGGGTCGACGACCCCTGGGGCTACGGCCGCTCGCTGGAGTGGGCGACCTCCTGCCCACCGCCGCGCCACAACTTCACGACCCTGCCCCGGATCCGCTCCGAGTCCCCCGCCTTCGACCTGCACCACCCCGACCTGGCCGAGGTCGACTACGCGACCTACACCGGCAGGCGCGACGTCATCGAGGCACCGGGACACCAGGAGCCCCCGCGGTGAGCGCCGCAGGGGACGACAGAGCACCGCACGCCGAGGGCCACGCGCTCGCCGCCGAGGTCGAGGGCTACCTGCTCGCCCACGCGGAGTACGACAGGGCGCACCGCGAGGCGGAGGCCCTGTGCGCGCGGCTCCCCTGGCTGACGACCGCTCAGGCCGAGGACCTGGTGCGCCACTACGTGAGCCGGCGTCTGGACGTCACCCGCCAGACGCTGGCCACCATCGCCCGGCGCGCCCGGGAGCTGCGGGACGAGTACGAGGCCCGGTACACCGCGCTGCGGCGCACGCTGATCAAGGGCCACGTCGCGTGCGCCTGCGCCCTGCTCGCCGTCGCGGGCCTGGTCACGGCCGTGTGCACCCCGAGGCGCTGAGCGCACCCCCCTCTTGCTCCTCCGATCCTTCTGTGACGCACGGCACACCATGATGGAGAAGACGGGCACGGTCAATTTCGACCAGGCCAACTTCCAGCAGACGACCCCGCCCAAGCTCCCCAAGGACCAGCTCACCCCGCCGGCGCCCCAGCCCGGAGAGCCGGTGGTCGTCCTCACCCCGCGTCCCGACCTGAACATCAACACGGCCGCCGCCACGCCCGGCCCCTCGGCCAACTGACGTCCGCCTGCGCGAGGGTGACGGGCGGATCGGACCGTCGGGCGAGAGGATCCGGCCGCGATGGGCCGGTCGACCGTGCGCAGGGCGGTGGAGGGGGCCACCTGCAGCAGGCCGGCAAGGACAACCAGCTTGGTGGCCCCCGGCGGACATCACGAGCATCCGGAACCGCGGGAGGGCCACCGGCTCCGCGACCCGCGCCAGGGAACGGGCGGCGATCCCCGTCGGCAGCCGGACGCGGTCGTGACGGCGCGGTCACCGCATCGACGTCGTCCACGGCTCGCGCGGGGCGCTCACGCTGCGGCACACGTCCCCTCCGCCGCGCGGCACCCGCCGCTCACCCCCTGCGACGCCACCGGTACCGGAGTGCTCCGAGGGGTTTCCGGCGCGCGTGTCCGGGGGACTCGTGCCAGGCTCGAAACGCGGGTGAGGGCCGACCGCGAGGGGTGCCGTCGACGCCCGGGCGAGGAGGTTGGGGCATGACGCGTGGCAGCGCTGCGGAGGCCGGCGGGGCAGGCAGGGCAGGCGAGGAGGCCGTGCGCGACGACCTGCTGTTCGGTCCGCAACCGGACGTGGCGAAGGCGGCCGGGTACACCGACCCCCCGCCGCGCATGGGTTTCTTCACGGACACCTCCGTGTGCATCGGCTGCAAGGCGTGCGAGGTGGCGTGCAAGGAGTGGAACGGCGTACCGGAGGACGGCCTGGAACTGACCGGCATGTCCTACGACAACACGCAGGGGCTCGGCGCGGACACCTGGCGGCACGTGGCGTTCATCGAGCAGCGCAAACCGCTGGGCGGTCAGGAACCCGGTGTCGGCCATCGGGACGTCGACGTGTTCGACGCCGCCCGAAACCTCGGCACCTCCGCCTCCTCCCCGGGCCCGGGAGCGACGACCCCCGCACACGGTACGGCCCCCGCACCCGCGCCCGCCGGCGCACCGGCCGGGGAGATCTCGCCCGTGTCCCCGGACGGACGCACCGAACTGCGGTGGCTGATGGCCTCGGACGTCTGCAAGCACTGCACCCACGCGGCCTGTCTCGACGTGTGCCCGACCGGGTCGCTGTTCCGGACGGAGTTCGGCACGGTGGTGGTCCAGGAGGACGTCTGCAACGGCTGCGGATACTGCGTGCCCGCCTGCCCGTACGGCGTCATCGACCAGCGTCCCCGCGACGGGCGGGTGTGGAAGTGCACCCTGTGCTACGACCGGCTCGGCGTCGGGATGGAACCGGCGTGCGCCAAGTCCTGCCCCACCGACTCCATCCAGTTCGGCCCGCTCGACGAGCTGCGCGAGCGCGCCGCCGCCCGAGTCGCCCAGCTCCACGCCGCCGGCGTCACCGACGCCCGCCTGTACGGAGAGAGCCCCGAGGACGGTGTCGGCGGCGACGGAGCGTTCTTCCTGCTGCTGGACGAGCCGGAGGTCTACGGTCTGCCGCCCGACCCGGTCGTCACCACCCGGGACCTGCCCTCGATGTGGCGGCACGCGGCGGCGGCCGCCGCCTCGCTCGCGGCGCTGGCCGCCGTCAGCTTCGCCAGGAGGCCACGATGACCGGATCGGACGTCACCCGCCACGGCGTGGAAGGGGCCCGCCCCGGCCGCGAGGCTCTCACCGGCGCGTACACCGGACGCCGTCGGCGGCGCCGCGGGCGCGGCGAGCGGTCCGTGGTGCCCGAGGCGCGGTTCTCCTCGTACTACGGCAAACCGATCCTGAACAAGCCGGTGTGGAAACCCCTCGACATCGCGGGCTACCTCTACCTCGGTGGCCTCGCGGGCGCGTCGTCGCTGCTCGCCGCCGGGGGTCAGGCCACCGGGCGGCCGGGGCTGGCCCGTACCGGCAAGCTGGGCGCCGCGGGCGCGATCTCCCTGTCGCTGGCCGCACTCGTGCACGACCTGGGCCGCCCGGCCCGTTTCATCAACATGCTCCGCGTCTTCAAGCCGACCTCGCCGATGAACCTGGGGTCCTGGCTGCTCGTCGGCTACGCACCGCTGACGGTGGCCGCCGCGGCCGCCGACGTCGCGGGCCGCTGCCGCGCGGCCGGGGCCGCCGCCACGGCGGGCGCGGCCGTCCTGGGCCCGGCGGTCGCCACCTACACCGCCGTCCTGGTCTCCGACACGGCGGTGCCCTCCTGGCACGAGGGCTACCGTGAGATGCCGTTCGTCTTCGCGGGGTCCGCCGCGAGCGCGGCGGCCGGGCTGGGCCTGGTGGGCGCCCCGGCGGCGCAGGCGGGGCCCGCGCGCCGTATGGCGGTACTGGGTGCCGCCCTGGAGCTGGGCGCCTTCCGCCTGATGCAGGGGCGCACGGGCCTCGCGGCGGAACCGTACGAGCAGGGCAGGCCCCGTACGCTGCTGCGCTGCGCGGAGGCGCTCACGGCGGGTGGAGCCGTACTGGCGGCCGTCGCGGGCCGGCGTCCCGGCCGCCGTCTGCCGACGGCGGCCGGCGCGGCACTGCTGGCCGGCTCGGCGGCCCTGCGGTTCGCCGTGTTCCACGCCGGGGTGGCGTCCGCCGAGGATCCCAAGTACACGGTCGTACCGCAGCGGGAACGGCTGGACGCACGCGGTCGGTGACGCTCCGGCCCCCACGGGACGGCCGTTTCTCCGGCCGCGCCGAGGGTACCCAGGACCAGCCGGGCCGAAAGGAGGCGAACGCCGCCATGCCCACCCGGAGCCAGGTGCCGGACCTGCTCTCGGACGGCCTCGACCACGAGGAGACCGTCCGTCGGCTCGGCATACCCGCGGGACAGGCCCTCCTGATCGCGACGGGGCCGCCCGCGGACGGCGGCGACACCCCCCTCACCACGGCGGAGCAGCACCGTCCGGGCATGTCCGAGGAGTCCGCCCGGCACCTGTCCAACCCGCCGGCGGAGAACCCCACCGGCAAGGACGAGGAACGCCAGTGGGTCAGGGGCCGGGCCGCCGCCGACCGCCGGATGCGGCGGGCCGCCGAGCAGCCGGGGCCCCCGCGCCGGGGAGAGCGTGTCCCCGGTGCCGTGCGCGCGGCCCGGCTGCGCCCGCATCTGGCGGTCGAGGATGCCGTGTTCGCCCGCCTGCGGGAGAATCTGCCGCAGGCGGACAAGCGGCGTCCGGAGTCCGGCGTCGTCCGCGCCCGAGCGACCGCAGGAACCGAGCGGGAGGAGTAGCGGACATGGGCGTACGCACATGGATCGACTCCTGGCCGGTCTACCGCCAGCTCAAGGGCACCGACCCGCTGGGCCGCGGGGCCGCCGCCAAGAGCGGCACCAGCGCGCGGCTCACTCCCCGGGTCGCCGGCGCCGACCGGGTGGTGAAGTCGGTCTGCCCGTACTGCGCCGTTGGCTGCGGCCAGAACGTCTACGTCGAGGGCGAGCGGGTCACGCACATCGAGGGCGACCCCGACTCCCCCGTCTCCCGCGGCCGTCTGTGCCCCAAGGGCGCGGCGAGCCTCCAGCTGACCACCGGCGGCGCCCGGGAGCACCACGTCCTGTACCGGCGCCCGTACGGCACCGAGTGGGAGCGTCTCGACCTCGGCACGGCGATGGACATGATCGCCGACCGGGTGATCGCGACGCGCCGGGCCGGCTGGCAGTGGGAGGTCGACGGGACGCGCACCCGGCGCACGCTCGGCATCGCGAGCCTCGGCGGGGCCACCCTCGACAACGAAGAGAACTACCTGATCAAGAAGCTGTTCACCGCCCTGGGAGCGATTCAGATAGAGAACCAGGCGCGTGTTTGACACTCCTCCACGGTTCCCGGTCTGGGAACCTCGTTCGGCCGCGGCGGCGCGACCACCTTCCAGCAGGACCTGCAGAACTCCGACTGCATCGTCATCCAGGGCTCGAACATGGCCGAGTGCCATCCGGTCGGGTTCCAGTGGGTGATGGAGGCCAAGGCCCGCGGAGCGAAGGTGATCCACGTCGACCCGCGGTTCACCCGCACCAGCGCGCTGGCCGACCTCCATGTGCCGCTGCGCGCGGGCTCGGACATCGCCTTCCTCGGCGGGATCATCAACCACGTCCTGCAGAGCGAGAAGTACTTCCGCGACTACATCGTGGCGTACACCAACGCGCCGGTGGTGCTGCGGGAGGACTTCGGGGACACCGAGGACCTCGACGGCGTCTTCTCGGGCCTCGACGCCGACAGCCGCAGCTACGACAACAACAGCTGGCAGTACGAGGGCACGGAGATCCAGGCGGCCTCCGGCAAGCGCGACCAGGAGTACGAGGAGCGCACGGGCGGCGGCAGCTCGGTCTCCGAGGCGGCGCGCGGTGAAGCGCACGGTTCGGGCGGTGCCGTGATCGGCGAGGGCGAGCCCGAACGCGACGAGACACTGACCCACCCGCGCTGTGTCTTCCAGGTGCTCAAGCGCCACTACGCCCGCTACACACCGGAGATGGTGGAGCGGATCTGCGGGGTGCCGCAGGACCTGTTCCGCCAGGTGTGCGAACTGGTGACGGAGAACTCCGGACGCGAGCGGACCACCGCCTTCGCCTACGCGGTCGGCTGGACGCAGCACACCGTAGGGGTGCAGTACATCCGCGCGGCCGCCGTGCTGCAGAGCCTGCTCGGCAACATCGGCCGGCCGGGTGGAGGCATCCTCGCCCTGCGCGGGCACGCCTCCATCCAGGGTTCGACGGACATCCCGACCCTTTTCAACCTGCTGCCCGGGTACATCCCGATGCCGCACGCGCACAAGAACGAGGACCTGGACGCCTTCGTCGAGGCCGAGGCGGCCCACAAGGGCTACTGGGGCAACATGCGCTCCTACGTGGTGAGCCTGCTCAAGGCGTACTGGGGCGACGCCGCCACCCCCGGCAACGACTTCTGTTTCGACTACCTGCCGCGTCTGACGGGCTCCCACTCCACCTACGAGACGGTGATGGCCCAGCTGGAGGGCGTCTGCAAGGGCTACTTCCTGATGGGCGAGAACCCGGCGGTCGGCTCCGCCAACGCCAAGATGCAGCGCCTCGGCATGGCGCACCTCGACTGGCTCGTCGTACGCGACTTCTCCCTGATCGAGTCGGCCACCTGGTGGAAGGACGGCCCGGAGATCGAGACGGGTGAGCTGCGCACGGAGGACATCCGCACCGAGGTGTTCTTCCTGCCGGCCGCCGCGCACACCGAGAAGGACGGCACCTTCACCAACACCCAGCGTCTGCTGCAGTGGCACCACCAGGCCGTCGAACCGCCCGGCGAGGCGCGCAGCGACCTGTGGTTCACGTACCACCTCGGCCGCATCATCCGGGAGAAGCTCGCCGGGTCGGCCGACGAGATGGACCGACCGCTGCTCGACCTCACCTGGGACTACCCCACCAAGGGCGAGCACGCGGAACCCGAGGCGGAGGCGGTTCTCGCGGAGATCAACGGCTACGACGCCGAGGGCAACCCGCTGGCCTCCTACGAGCAGCTGGGCGACGACGGCTCCACGACCTGCGGCTGCTGGATCTACTGCGGGGTCTACGCCGACGGCGTGAACCAGGCGGCGCGCCGCAAGCCGGGCACGCAGCAGAACTGGGTGGCCAACGAGTGGGGCTGGGCCTGGCCGGCCAACCGCCGCATCCTGTACAACCGCGCCTCCGCCGACCCGGACGGCAGGCCGTGGAGCGAGCGCAAGGCACTGGTGTGGTGGGACGAGGACGAGGCGCAGTGGGTGGGCCACGACATCCCCGACTTCGCAAGCGACAAGTCGCCCTCCCACCAGCCCCCGCCGGACGCCACGGGCGCCGAGGCGCTGTCGGGCACCGACGCGTTCATCATGCAGGCCGACGGCAAGGCCTGGCTGTTCGTGCCGTCCGGACTGACCGACGGGCCGCTTCCCACTCACTACGAGCCGCAGGACTCGCCCTTCACCAACCTGCTCCACCCCCAGCAGCGCAACCCCGTACGGCAGTTGCTGCCGGCGCTTCCGGACAACCGCTACCAGCCGAGCGGCGACGAGCCGGGCACGGAGGTGTTCCCCTACGTCGCCACCACCTACCGGCTCACCGAGCACCACACCGCGGGCGGCATGTCGCGCTGGCAGCCCTACCTGGCCGAGTTGCAGCCGGAGTTCTTCTGCGAGGTGTCACCCGAACTCGCCGCCGAGCGCGGCCTGGAGCACACCGGCTGGGCGACGATCGTCAGCGCCCGCAACGTCATCGAGGCGCGGGTGCTGGTGACCGACCGGGTGCCGCCGCTGACCGTGCACGACCGCACCCTGCACCAGGTCGGCCTGCCCTACCACTGGGGGCCGAACGGCTACAGCACGGGCGACGCGGCCAACGAGCTGCTGCACATGTCCCTCGACCCCAACACCCATATCCAGGAGACGAAGGCGTTCGCCGTCGACATCCGGCCCGGGCGCCGACCCCGGGGTCCGGCGGCCGTCGAGCTGGTGCGGGCCTACCGGGCCCGGGCGGGCATCGACGACCAGACCGGGACGGAGGTCTGACCACCGCCGTGGAAGCTCACTTCAGCACCACCGAGTGGGAGCCGCGCGGCACGAGTTCCCCGATCACCGGCGCGCCGGGCACCTCCCCGGCGACGAGCAGCCCGCCGGAGGTCTGCGCGTCGGCCAGCAGCAGGCGGGTGTCGGCGTCCGTGTCCCCGAAGTCGGTGTGGGGCGCCACCCATTCGAGGTTGCGTTCGGTGCCGCCGCTGACGTATCCGTCCCGTACGGCCTCGCGGGCTCCGTCCAGGTAGGGCACGGCGGCGGTGTCGACCACGGCGGTCACACCCGAGGCCCGCGCCAGCTTGTGCAGGTGGCCGAGGAGGCCGAAGCCGGTGACGTCGGTGGCGCAGGTTGCTCCGGCGGCGAGAGCGGCCCGGGAGGCGTCCCGGTTCAGGGCGGCCATCGTGGCGACGGCCTGCTCGAACCGTTCGCCGGTGGCCTTGTGCCGGTTGTTGAGCACACCGGTGCCCAGGGGCTTGGTCAGCGACAGCGGCAGTCCGGGCCGGCCGGCGTCGTTGCGCAGCAGCCGCTCGGGGTCGGCGACACCGGTGACGGCCATGCCGTACTTCGGTTCCGGGTCGTCCACGCTGTGGCCGCCGCCGACGTGGCAGCCGGCCTCGGTGGCGACGTCCAGTCCGCCGCGCAGCACCTCGCGCGCCAGGTCGAACGGGAGCCGGTCGCGCGGCCAGGCCAGGAGGTTCACGGCGAGCACGGGCCGGCCGCCCATCGCGTACACGTCGGACAGGGCGTTGGCCGCGGCGATGCGCCCCCAGTCGTAGGCGTCGTCCACGACCGGCGTGAAGAAGTCCGCCGTGCAGACGATCGCCGTTCCCCGGTGGGTGACCACGGCCGCGTCGTCGCCGGTGGCCAGGCCGACCAGCAGCGGGGTGTCGCCGCCGGCGACCGGTGCCCCGGTCAGCCCCGCGACCACCTCCTCCAGCTCTCCGGGCGGGATCTTGCAGGCGCAGCCGCCACCGTGGGCGAACTGCGTGAGGCGGACGGTTGCTTGGCGGGTCGGTGTCATCCCTGTCTCCTGGGGCACTAGCCTGGCGGGCGGTGGAGGCGTGTGGGTGCCTGGTGGCCCTCCCGGTCTTCAAAACCGAGGTGCCCGAGGATCTCGGGCAGGCGGGTTCGATTCCCGTCCGCCTCCGTCTTCTACCTGCGGCTTAAGAAATCCGGGCCAAACGCGGGCCTAACACGTACGCCTCTCTTCCCCTACTCTCCCCCTCATGGCGAGCATCAGACGACGTCCACGCAAGGACGGCACCGCGATCTACCAGGTCCGCTGGCTCCAAGGAGGCCGCGGCGGTGACTGGGAGACCGAGAAGTTCGGCGACGAGACCACGGCCGAAGAGTTCAAGAAGCTGGTCGACGCGCACGGCCAGCAGT
This sequence comes from Streptomyces sp. PTL18, assembly GCF_059510295.1. Lineage (NCBI taxonomy): Bacteria > Bacillati > Actinomycetota > Actinomycetes > Kitasatosporales > Streptomycetaceae > Streptomyces > Streptomyces sp. PTL18. The sequence continues at coordinate 80,409 of NZ_JCAJZO010000010.1, forward strand.
GGCCCCCCGGCTGGGTCAAAGGCAAGGGCTTCGTCGAGGAACAGGCCGTCGACGGAGACATGCCTCTCGTGGACTGGGCGCACCGCTACATCGACCGCCTCACCGGAATCGACGAACGCACCCGCCGCGACTACAAACGCGACGTCGACAACCACTTCGCGATCATCCGGCACACGCAGCGCTCCGGAGCCGTCGTGGACGCCACGATCGCGAACATCACCGCCGACGACATCCAGGACTGGGTACGCGCTCAGGAGGCCGGCGAGCGCGACCCGGACAAGCCGACCGCGTGGCTGCGACGCGAAGCCAGCCCGAAGAGCATCGCCAACCGGCACGGCCTGCTGTCCGCGATCGTCCAGGCCGCGGTCGAAGCCGACCCGCCACTGCGGTCCAAGAACTGCTGCCTCGGCACACGCCTGCCGCGCACGGACGACGGCATCGACGATGAGATGTGCTTCCTGGAGCACGACGAGTACGCCCGCATCGCCGCGGAGATCGAGGACCCGCACGCCCGCGACCTGGCCGACTGGCTGGTGGGCACGGGCATGCGCTGGGGCGAGGCGACCGCCCTGCAGGTCAGGGACGTCAACCTGACCCACAACAGGGTCAGCGTGCAGCGGTCGTGGAAGCGCTCCGCGCCCGGCGAGGGCGGCCCGGCCTACTTCCTCGGGCCGCCGAAGACGAAGAAGGCGCGCCGGGTGATCGCGCTGACCGATGCGCAGATGGAGATGGTGCGCCGCCGCATGGCGGGCAAACGCCCGGAGGACCTGCTTTTCGAAACACGGCTCGGAAAGTCGTGGCGGCATGACAACTTCTGGCGGCGCAGGTGGGTGCCGGCCGTGGAGGCGGCGATCGCGAGGGGGCTGCCGAAGAGACCGCGGATCCACGATCTGCGGCATACGCATGTGGCGTGGTTGATCGCTGAGAGGATTCCGCTGCCGGCGATCCAGGCGCGGCTGGGTCATGAGTCGATTACGACGACGGTGGACCGGTATGGGCATCTGGTGCAGGCCCTCGACGGCGAGATTCGTGCCGCCGTCGAGGCTGCCATGCTGGCTCCTGCTGCGACGCCGGGGTTGACCCGGGTGGTGTGACGCTAGTCGGCCTGTGGGGGCTGCCAGTTCTGCTGCCACAGGCCGGAGCGCACGATGTGCTTCAGGCTGGCGATCATCTCGTCGCGGGCTTGGGGAGAGACGTGGCCTTTGACGGCCAGCCAGACGAATTTTCCTTTCCGCTCGACGGGGATGATGGCTTTGCCGCCGGGCAGTGAGTCGACGAACTCCATGTCTATCTCGAACGCCTGGATGTCGTCGCAGCCGTCGCCGCTTGGTGCGTCGTTGTCTGCCATAGGTGTGGGACTCCCTCGTTGGCATGCTCGCACATTCGTTCACACGTTCGAACGCTTGAGCGGACCGATCCTCTTTGCGCCCCCAGGCGGATCACCGACAATGCCACACCGATCACCCTGTGACCAGAGTGAGACTAAGGGTAGTTAAGAGTTGTGCGGGTTTTTGACTCCGCTGGTCACAGGGGGGTGAAGTGAACTACCCACCCATGGCCACCAGTTGCTGCTAGTGAGTCGAAAAACCGGCTGGTAACAATCTTTTCGGATCACCTACGATTGAGCTGGCTCCACGACTGCACGATGGCCCGCACCCGCGCCTGATCCTCAGGGCTCAGATCACGGAAGTCATGCACCAGAGCGCGCACATCATCGTCATCGGACCAGACGGTGTCGATCCCGAAGAACTGCGCGCCGGCCGCTTCCTGGACGCGGCCGAGTGGGAGGCGCAGGGCGTCAGCGAGGGCGCGCAGCTGGGGCAGGGTGGGTGGTTTGATCTTCGCCCCGTTGACCAGGTTTTGCAGCGTGCCGCGCGTCCATTGCGGCCCCTCTTCTGGGCAGTCGGGATCGATGCTGGCCTCGGCCAGGGAGCGCACGCTCTCGCCGAGGTCGTCCAGCCTGTTGCGCACGAGCTGAGAAAGATCGGCTCGGGCGGTCATCTCCTCACCAGTCTCCATCGTCGCCTCTCCTACAGGTGGCCGCATGAGGTGCCCATGTGGTTAGTGATACGCGCGGTCTGATGATCCTGCTCAGCGCACTCTAGATCACCTCTCGTTGGGCATAGTGTCCAGGTTCCTAGGCACGGTCCGCCAGTCCACATCCCGGCTCTGACCAAAATCAGCACAACCAGCCTGACCAAAAATCTGGACACAGTGCCCAACTACGTGCCATGCTGAAGCCGTGACCAAATTTCTGGCCATCCCGCCCAAGAGGTACGCACATGGCTCGTGAACCCCGATACAAGCTGGTCAAGCCGCAAACCCTCCGCATGCTCATGGAACGCACCGGAACCGGCGCCAGCATCAGCGGACGCGAACTCGCCGCCGCCGTCGACGTCCCCCACGGCACCATCGACGCCCTGCTGAGCGAAAAAACCAAGACCCAACCCTCCAGCGTCGCCCACCGCATCTGTCGCGTTATAGGCGTCGACCTCCTCTGCCTGTGGGCCCCCACCGGACGCGCCGTCCCCGCCCACGACCCCCAGCCCCTCCCCGAACGGGTCGCGGTGCCGACATGACCGACCGGCACACCTACCCCGAGGCAGCACGCATCCTCCGCGTTGAGGAGGCGTGGCTGCGCCGGAACATCAAGAAGCTGCCGCACTCGAAGAAGGGCCGGGTCGTGACGTTCTCGGACGCCGACCTCGACCGCATCGACGCCCTGTTCCACTGCGAGCCGAAGACCGGCCCGCTGGCATCCGCGCCGGCTTCGTCTGCGGACTCGCATCCGCTGAGTCACCTGGTGCCGCTGCCGTCTCGCCGCTCGGCGCGGGCCTGAACCACCCCTGACGCGCCGCAGGGCCGCCCGACTTTCCGGCCTGGCGACCCCACGACAACACGGCGCCCCTACGAACCAGAAGAAGGAGAGGCCACCGATGGCCACATCATCTCAGACCCCGGTCGTGCAACACCTGTCGTGGCTCGACAAGCAAGCCGCGCGTGAGGGGAACGAGTTCTCGTACCGGTCGACCTGCGAGTACCACGGGCTGCCGCAGGCGCACGTGGCAGCGCAGGCGACGGAGTCCAGCGTGCTGGTGACGGCGACGGACATGGACGTGCTGGCCGAGTGGCTGTTCGTCATGGGCGGTCGGGTGAGCACGGTGAAGCTGCCGTCGGGTCAGACGGCGTACACGCTGGCCACCACGACCTGGACGGACTCACCGAAGTTCCCGCCGGTGCCGGTGTTCGTGACCGTGGTCCAGGCGTCGGACGAGTCGGTCATCTGGGAGATCGACGAGGCGACCCGCACCGAGCGCGCGGCGGTGTCCTCGTGAACACCCAGGCTGTGAACGCTGCGGCGGGTGTGATCTCCGCCGCGATGGAGCAGGGGAAGCGGACGCCGGCGGGGTTGGCGTTCGCGTTGGAGTCGGCGCAGTTGTTGATGTCGCCGGAGACGGCGGCGGAGTTCGCCGAGCTGAAGCGCGAGCGGGACCAAGTTGTCGCTGAGGTCGCCCGCTTCGGGATCTACGGCGCGGCGGTGCCTGCGGCGCAGGCGCTGGTGGAGCGGGCCGATGAGCTGGTGACCGAGAACGCCGAGCTGCGGGCTCAGGTCGCCGAGCTGCAGAGTGCCGCAGCCGAGGCCGGACGTGAGGCAGCGCGAGCCCGTCGTGAGCGCGACCTGATGCGAGAGCGCGTGTCGGAGCCGTACGGCTGCCAGCACTGCGGGGAGGCAAAGGGATCGCACGGTCGCCAATGGATTGGCGGTGTGGGCCTGCACGCGTGGGAGCGGCCGACCGATGAGCAGGTGAAGGCGCGGATGCTGGCGCGGCGCGCCGCGCGGCTGCCGCTGGCGGATGGGATTGCGCGGCGGATCGCGCCGACACAAGCCCTCCGCGTAGACGACCCCGGGCTGCTCGCGGAACAGTCCCACCAGCTCGACCCCGCCGACGCCGCGTTCGCCGCTCTCGCCTGCGCCTGCCCCGAGGCGTGCTCCTGCGACGCCGACTATCCGGGGTGGACCGCGCGCCTGGCCGCCGCCAACGACGCGGGGGCCACGCGATGACGACGCACACCCCCGCCGACTGGGCCGCTTCCGGGTTCCTCGGCCTGGACGCGATCGGCCTGATCGCTTTCGCGGTCGCGTTCGCGGACGCCGACCTCGCCGACTTCGACCCGCGGCCGGCCGTACGCCGCGCGGCGGGTGCCGTGCACCAGGGCGCCGTACACGCGGGCCACGACCTGAACCGCGCCATCGCCACGAGCCAGCGCCTGGCAGGCCACGCCCTGCGTGATGCCGCGCTGACCGTGGCCGCGCTCCTCGCTCTGCTTCTTCCCGCCACCGGAGGAACCCGATGACCGGACCCGAGCACTACCGCGAGGCCGAGCGCCTCGCCGGAATGGCCCACCGCTTCACCTACGGGGACGGCGCGGACCCGGCCGTCGGCGCCGCGCTGGCCGCCGAGGCGCAGGTACACGCGACGCTCGCCCTCACCGCCGCCACCGCCATGCAGGCCGCCGTCGACGGCTCCGAGCCCGGCATGGGCTCCGCCGAGTTCCACGAGTGGTACCAGGCCGCCGGCGTGAAGCCGAAGCCGAAGGGCGGTGCCCTATGAGCCGCCACCTGCGCCCCGTCCTGTACGTGCTCGCCACCACCAGCACCGCCCTCGGCGCCGCACTCACCACCGCCTGGCTCATCAGCCCGGCCCTGGCCGACCTCGTGTTCATCGACGTCGGCCTCGCCGCGGCCGCCCTCGCCGGGGCCCTCACCCCGAGCCGCGCCCGCATCACCACCACCCGAGAGGACAGCGCCCGATGAGCGCCCACACCACCCCGCACCCGCTCGCCGGGCACACCGTCACCGTCAAAGCCGACCTCCATGGCGAAGGGCCTGGCGAGCACGACTTCACCGTCGAGGACTGGAACGACCGCGTCTTCGGCCAGTCATGGATGTACATGGAAGGCCACCCCGCCTCCCTCGCCTACGCCATCCGCTCCGCGATGGCCGGACTGCCCACGGACAACGAGGTCGTCTACGGCAAGGCCGGCCCGTTCGGTCACCTGGTGCACGTCAGCGAGATCCAGGACGGTTCCGAATGACGACGACCGCGCAGGCCGGGGCCACTGCTGCCCCGGCCGCCGGCCCGATCGTCCTCGGCTCGTTCGAGCCCGGCTCCGACGAGTGGCACGCCACCCGCGCCCAGGGCATCGGGGGCAGCGAGATCGCCGCCGTCCTCGGCATCTCCCCGTACGAGTCCCGCTTCTCTCTCTGGCACCGCAAGAAGGGGATGATCGGGCCCGTCGAGGAGAGCCCGCAGATGTACTGGGGCAAGAAGCACGAGCCCACCATCTGCGCCGAGTTCGCCGACCGGCACCCCGAGATCGACGTCGTCCAGTCGCCCACCTTCGCCGCGCCAGGGCGGCCGTGGCAGATCGCTAATCCGGACCGGCTCCTTGTCGGCCAGGAGCCGATCGCCCACACCCGGCCGGCCGCTCTGCTGGAAGCCAAAACCGCTTACGACGATGAGGGCTGGGGCGAGGAGGGCACCGACCAGATCCCGGTCTGGTACCGGGCGCAGTGCCTCTGGTACCTCGACGTCCTCGGCGTCCAGCGCTGCTACGTCGCGGTCCTTGTCGGTCTGTCGGACTACCGCGAGTACATCGTCGACTACGACCCGGCCGACGCTCTGCGTATGCGGGAGGCAGCGGCTGAGTTCGTGCGGTCGCTCGCGGCCGACGAGCGTCCCGACATCGACGGTCACTCCGCGACCTACCAGGCGATCCGCGAGATCCCCGAGGGCCTGGACCCGGTCGACGTAGAGATCCCTACCGCGCTCCGGGACCGCTTCTACGCGGCTCAGGACGTCTTCTGGGCGGCCGAGGACGAGCTGACCGCATGCAAGGGCCTGCTGCTCGACCACATCGGAACCGGCCAGCGCGCGGTGTGCGAGCGCCAGCGCATCGCCACCCGAACCGTCCGCGACGGCCGCACCTACTCCCTCATGCCTGCACGCACCCGAAGGAACGCCCGATGACCGATAACACCGTCTCCCAGGCGATCGCCGTCCGCGACAGCGGCCCGGCCGCCATGGTCGAGCAGTACCGCGAGGAATACGCCGCGCTCGTTCCCTCCCACATCAACGCCGACCAGTGGATCCGGCTCGCCGTCGGCGCGATCCGCGGCAACCGGATGCTGGAACAGGCCGCAAAGACCGACGTCGGCGTGTTCCTGCGGGAACTGAAGACCGCCGCCCGGCTCGGCCTGGAGCCCGGAACCGAGCAGTTCTACCTCACACCCCGGAAGTCCAAGGACCACAACTGGAACTTCATCATCAAGGGGATCGTCGGCTACCAAGGCATCGTCGAGCTCATCTACCGGGCCGGCGCCGTGTCCTCCGTGGTCGTGGAGACAGTCCGCGCGAACGACACCTTCCGGTACGTCATCGGCCGCGACGAACGCCCCGTGCACGACGTGGACTGGTTCGGCGGAGACCGCGGCGAACTGGTCGGTGTGTACGCGTACGCGGTCATGAAGGACGGCGCCACGTCCAAGGTGGTCATCCTCAATCGCGACCAGGTCATGGCGGCAAAGGCCAAGTCCGACAGTGCGTCCGGGAAGGGCGCCGAGTACTCGCCGTGGAACACCAACGAGGAAGCAATGTGGCTGAAGACGGCCGCGCGTCGCCTCTCCAAGTGGGTGCCAACCTCCGCCGAGTACATGCGCGAGCAGCTGCGGGCACAGGCTGAAGTCGCCAGTGAGGCACCCAACGGCTTCGCACCGCCGCTGCCGCAACCGCAGACGCAGGCAGAAATCCCCGATGACGGGGCCGACGAGTACGAGGCCCCGATCGAAGCCGAGTTCGTCGACGACGAGCAGAGCTCCACGGAGTGGCCGTCTGCCCGCCAGCCGGGATCGGGGGCCCGGTCATGAAGGCGCCATTCGTCTCCCGCCGACGTCACGAGAGCGAGTTGGCCGACGTCAAAGCGGACCGCGAGCGGATCCGCAACGAACGCACTCAGTTCGCCGAAGACCGCGATGCCTTCAAGGCCGCTGCCGATGCCGCGGCCCGCCAGTTCGCCGAAGCGGACACCGCGAACCGGCGCCTGGCCGACCGGAACCTCGAGCTCGGCCGTCGACTGTCCGCGCTCGCCGAGGCCGACCCCGAGTACGCGGCGAGTCTTGAGCGGCGCGTGGAGCGGTTGAAGCGGGTCGGTAAGCGGATCCTCACCGCGTACGCGCTCGAGCAGCACCGCGCCGAGAAGCGGCAGGCCGCCAGTGATGAGGCCGACCGCAAGGCCATCGAGGAATGGGAGAAGCGTCTCAAGGCCCACCACGCGTGGACGACGCCCGCCGACCTGGAGAAGCGGCCTGTCGACGGGGGCAGTTGGCGGCCGACTCATCCGGCGATCGTGCTGCGCCGCGCTGTGGACCGCTGCCGGGCGCTGGAAGGCCGCCTGGCCCGCGCGGAGGGTCGTACGAGAGCGGAGGGCGGATCGTGAGCGCCTACCTGACTGCCCTGACCGGCGCCGGGACTGCTGTGGGAGTGGGCGTGGTCGCCATCGCCCGCGCCTGGCCTGCCCCGCGTGGCCGGCATCGCGCTACGGCGCGCGTGGTGCCGTTGGAGGAGCTGCTCGGGCCGCCGTCGGTGTACACGACGCCGGACTTCGCGGATGTGCCGGAGTGCGCGGTGATGGCGCAGTGCTTCGACCACTGCCCGATGTGCGAGCAGACGACCGCGGGTGTGCTGCATAAGGACGGCTGGACGTGTGGGCAGTGCCTGACGTCGGTCGTGGCGGGAGGCGTCTCGTGAACGTCCCCGTGATCGTCCTCGTGTTCGTTGGGCTGATCGCGGCGGGGCTGATCGTCGCGATCTGCCGGAGCGGCCGGTCGCTGGACTACGTGCCGTACGACGGACCGGACTTGCTGCGGCTGCTGGCAGATCTCGACGCCCATCTGAACGCGTACGTCGCCGCCGATCCGGAGCTGGACGAGGTCTTCGGCCCCGGTGCGGCCGACCACACCACAACCACCGAGGGGGACTGACCATGGGATACGCATCCCATTGGACCGGTGAGGTCCGTATCGAGCCGCCGCTGAGCTGGGCCGAGATCCGTGCTGTCCGATCGCCTGGCTTGCAGGACGTGAAGCTGCGGCTGCACGAGCACGTCGAGGACACGCCGACCGGGCAGATTCGCACGGTCACGGCGGTCGCCGTTCAGCCCCTGACCAGCGAGCTGTTCAACGGCTACAGCGTCCACGAGGAGCTGCAGGCCCTGGTGGACGTGCACAAGGCGCACGAGTTCACCGGCGCGATCGAAGCCCGCCCGATCGACCCGGGCGGCACTCCCTGGCGGTACGTCATCCGCGACCGGCGAGTAATACGGCAGGTCCCGCGGATCGTCTGGACGGACGAGGACGGTGGCCAGTGAGCACCGTTCCCGCCACCGAGGTCCCGGCCGCCCCCGCGGCGGCCGGGCCCCGGCCCCGCAGCAACTACGCCCGCGGACGCGACCTCGAGCACCGCGTCCGCACCCACCTCCGCGACGAGGGATACGAGGTCCTCCGCACCGCCGGCTCCAAGTCGAAGGTGGACCTGGTCGCCATCAAGCCCGGCCAGATCCTCTTCGTCCAGTGCAAGCGGTCCGGCGCGCTGCCACCCGCCGAGTGGAACGCCCTGTGGGACCTCGCCCACATGGCCGGGGCCATCCCGGTGCTCGCCGAACAGCTGCCCCGCGGCCGGAAGTACTGGCGGCTGACCGCCCGCAAGGACCAGCCCGGCCGCCGCCAGCCATACACCGAGTTCACCCTCGACGAGCTCGCGGCCGACCGCGAGGCGGTGACTGCCCGATGATCACCATGACCGATCTGTTCTGCGGTGCCGGCGGCTCCACCTGCGGCGCCCTGAAGGTCCCCGGCGTCCGCGTCGTGATCGCAGCCAACCACTCCCGGCACGCCATCGACACCCACCAGCACAACCACCCCGACACCGACCACGACTGCGCCGACATCTCCCAGGTCGTCCCATCGAAGTACCCGCGCACGGACATCCTGTGGGCGTCCCCGGAGTGCACCAATCACACCCGCGCCAAGGGCAAAAAGCGGGGCCACGGCGAGTTCACCAACGGACTGTTCGCCACAGACGGCACCGACGAAGCAGCGATCCGATCACGCGCCACCATGCACGACGTCGCCCGCTTCGCCGAACACCACCGCTACCGGATCATCATCGTCGAGAACGTCCCGGACGCCCGATGGTGGGGCCCGGAGGAAGCGCCCGGCTTCGCCTTCGACAACTGGCTGCGCGGCGTGGCCCTGTGGGGCCCGTACGAGCACCGGATCATCTACCTGGACTCTGCGCACGCCCAGGCGGCCGGGCCTGGCTCGCGCTCCCGTCGGCCGCGAATGTACGTCGTGTTTTGGCGCAAGGGCGACCGGGCGCCGGACTTCGACAAGTGGCTGCGCCCGTACGGCACGTGCCCGCGGCACGGCCGCGTCCAGCTCATGCAGTTCTTCAAGACGACCAAAACGTGCAGCCCGGAGCGGCCCTGGGGCGTGTACGGCATCAAGAGCGGCCAGTACTTCTACCGTTGCCCGCGCGTCGAGTGCCGCCACGCGATCGTCGAGCCCCAGGTGCGGGGCGCGGCGGAGGCGATCGACTTCACGCTGCCCGCCCGCACGATCGGCGAGCGCCGTACCCCGCTGGCGGCTAACACCATGCGGAAGATTCGCGACGGCTGGACCAAGTATCAGCGCGCCCATGGCGACGGCGCTCTGCTCGCGCCGTACATGGTCGAGCTGCACGGCGGAGGCTCCACCCACCGGCCGGCCGACCAGCCGATGTCCACGCTGACCGCGGGCGGCCTCAACCACGGCATCGTCTACGCCGACCCCGCCGCGCACGAACTGCTGCCGTACTACGGCAGCAGCACCACTCAGCCGGTCACCGCTCCGATGCCGACGCTGACCACGCGCGACCGGCACGGGCTGATCGGCTATGCGGCCAGCCTCGAAGAGTGCCGCTACCGCATGATCCGGGCGCGGGAAGCGGCCCGGGCCATGGAGTTCCCCGACGAGTTCGTCTTCCTCGGGGACCGCGATCAGACGATCGAGATGATCGGCAACGCCGTCACGTCGAACGTCGGCCGGGACCTGGTCGGCATGTCCGTCGAGGCATTGACCGGCGAGGAGCTCGCTTGCGGGGAATGGGCGGTGACCGCATGACCGTCCGCCCTGACGTCGCCGAGCTGCTACTCGCCGGGTACGGCGACCGCACCATCGCCCGCCGCGCCGGCGTCTCCATCGGCACCGTCACCCGCGCCCGCACTGCCCTCAACATGCCCGCAGGACGGCCCGGCCCCAAGGCCGCACGCACACCCGAAGACATCTTCTGGCGGCGCGCTCAGCCCACCCCCGACGGCCATTTGATCTGGCCCGCCTACAGCCGCCACTACGGCGCCCACATCAACCACGGCGGCCGACGCCACTCCGTGCACCGCATCGCCTTCCGCCTCGGACACGGCCGTGAACCGGTCGGACGAGCGAAGACCGGGTGCGGCGTGGAGGGCTGCGTCCACCCGAAGTGCGTCGAGGACCAAGCGATGCGCGACCAGTACAAGCAGATCTTCGGAGTCACCCTGTGAGCCACTACACCGGGGCAGTCCCCGACACCGAGCGCGCCGCCGACTGGCGGGACGAAGCGGTCTGCCGCGCCGAGCCGGACGCGATGCACCCAGACAACAACGAGGCCGGCATCAGATACGCCAAGTCGCTCTGCGCGGCCTGCCCCGTCACCCTCCAATGCCTGAAGGACGCCATCCGAACCCGCGACGACCAGTGGGGCATCCGCGGGGGCCTCAAGCCTGAGGAGCGCCGCGCCGTCGCCAAACGCCTCACTGCCGGGCAGCTCGACGACCCAGAGACCATCACGGCAGCCGTCAACCACGTCCTGCACCCCGTCAGCGCCACCCGCACCCTCCAAGACATCTGGGAGGAGCGCACCTACGACCTGCCGGGCGGTCACATCGGCTGGCGCGGCAGCCACGACGCGTTCAGCGTCCAGGGCAAGGTCTACACCCCGAAGCAGGCCTCGTTCATCCTGCACCGCGGGCACCTGCCGACCGGGATCATCCGCCGCACACCGGACTGCCCGGTCGTGGAGTGCGTCCACCCGCTGCACATCGCGGACAACAAGGAGCGGCACGAGCGGCAACAGGCCGCCGCACAGGCCGAGGCCGAGACAGCAGAGGCGCAGCAGGCCGCGAACACCGCAGCCTGCGCCGAGTTCACCCGCACCGGTTCCACGAAGGCCGCGGTATGAGCAGCCGCGAACCGCAGCAGTGTGACGTGCCTACCGACGAGCATGCCGGTCGTATCCGCCCGTACGCCAACGGGCCGAAATGCGACATGCACAGCCCGTGGGCGGAGAAGGGCTTGCCGGAGCCGCAGCCAGGCCCGGGCCTTCCGGCTGGGGCGTGGTCGACGCCTTCGCCGCAGTCGGCGTCCGCGGTCTTCGACAACAAGGCCATCGCCTCCGGCAAGCGCCGGTCGAGTCCCGAGACGTACCGGGCGGCGCGGGCCGCCGTCGGCCGCGCCCCGGAGCCGGCGCCCGGTATCCGTCTCGACCCGGGCAAGCCGGACGGCCGCGGCGGCTGGATCCGCATCCCGACCGCCGACTACCTCTGCCCCGCCTGCGGCGAAACCGAGTCCGCGTCCGGGGACCAGGTCGCCCACTTCGCCCGCCACACCGAAGACGAGCACCAGGGACGGTGCACGGCCAACACCAAGGAGAAGCAGTGAACGCCTTCCAAACCCCGGCGCCTGCACCGTTCGATATCGCCGCCACCCAGGCGTCCATCAGCAACGCTCTGATGGGCTTCGTTCGCCTCAGAATCGATGCCGCATCGATCAAAGACGACCCCGAGGCGGGACGGCAGTTCTTCGACGCCATCAAGGACTCCATCATCGCCGGGATGGCCGCCTGCGCCGAGGTGAAGCGGCTCACGGAGGCCCTCACCAGCCTGCGGGACAAACACCAGCCTCGCCCGCACCTCGACCCCACCACACCGGGCGCTCTGTGCGCCGCCTGCTCCCTGCACGGGGCGCTCATCGCATGGCCGTGCGAGACCTGGACGGCCGCCGACAAAACCCTCACCCACACCCAGCCCTGACGACCCGAGAGCGCCCCGGCCGCGGGACTCGGCCGGGCACCCACGACCCTCAACAGGAGAATTCCGTGAACCTCTTCCGCAAGACCACCGCCACCGTGCCAGCGCCGACCGGCCAGGGCCCGGCGGTCAGCCTCGACAAGGTCCCCACCGGTCTCGTCTCCCTGGCTAAGACCGCCGCCGTGTCGCTGGAGAAGAAGGGCCTGACCGGGCAGCGCGCTGCCGTCTACCTCGTCCTCGACCACTCCGGCAGCATGACGCCGTTCTACCAGGACGGCAGCGTGCAGCGCCTCGCCGAGCAGGCGTTGGGCCTGTCCGTGAACCTCGACGACGACGGCCAGGTGCCCCTGGTGTACTTCGAGTCGTTGGTCGCCCACCAGGGAAACGTCCACCTCGACAGCTACCAGGGCGTGATCAACAGGACGCACCCGCTGGTCCGCTGGGGGTCGACGGACTACGCGCGGGCCATCGACTACGTCACCGACCTGCACCACGGCAACCCGCTGCCCGGCCTCGTGATCTTCCAGACGGACGGCGAACCGGACTCCCGCCGAGACGCCGAGGCCGCACTGCGCGAGGCCTCCCGGGAGCCGCTGTTCTTCTCGTTCGTCGGCTTCGGCGACCGCGTGAAGTTCCTGGAGAAGCTCGACGACCTCCGCGGCCGCAAGGTGGACAACGCCTCGTTCTTCCACGCCCGCAACCCGCACGCCGTGTCCGACGCGCAGCTGTACGACGGCATCACCCACGAGTACGGCGCCTGGCTCACCGCCGCCCGCACGGCCGGGATCGTCCGGTGACCCGGCTCCTGGCCGGGCTCGTCCTCGGCGCTGTCACCGGCGGTCTCACCTACCTGATGGACCGTGCGGAGCCGTGGTGGCTCCTCGTCGGCGCCTGCACCGCCGTCCTCGTATGGACCGGCCGCGGAGCACTCGAAGTGATCGCCGACCTCATCGACGACCTGACCCTCTGATCAAGGACCCTCCGATGACCAACCTCATCGCCCTCAACTCGGCGACGAAGTACCCGAGCATCCCCACCTACCACGCCCTCGACCCTAAGAACGGCAGCCTCCTCGAGGAGCCCACCGCCTTCGACGGCGACGTCATCCTCACCGAAAAGGTCGACGGCTGCCTGACGGCCGACACTCGCATCTCGATGGCTGACGGCACTCGGAAGCCGATCAACAAGATCAGCGTCGGGGAGGAAGTCCTCGGCGTTGACGAGCACGGACGCGTCACGGCGACTCCCGTGCTCGACACCTTCAACAACGGCCGTGCCGAGGAGTGGATGCGGATCAAGGGGCCGCGCATGAAGGCTGGCCGTGGCAGTTCCTTCTTTGCCGTCAAGTGCACGCCGAATCACAGGTTCTGGCTCCCAGAGCACGGAACCTATCGCGCCGCCGAGGAGCTGGTCGCGGGCGACAGGGTCCTGAGCATCCGCAGCGAATTGGAGTTGGCGCCGTGCCAGTCCTCCGTGCTGCTCGGCAAGCTCCTGGGCGACGGATACCTCGCCCGGTCGGCAGCAGGAAGCACCTCCGTCGTCTGGGGTCACCGCATGGCCGACGAGGAGTACATCGACTGGACTCTCCGAGCTCTCGGAGACATCGCCAGTCCCTCCACGCGCATGCTGACCAGTGGCTACGGAACCGCGATGAAGTCGGCCCGTTCCGTCTTCCACCCGGCCATCGCCGAGCGATTCGGGAGCATGGTCGCCGACGGCAAGAAGACGATTCCGGAGTGGGTGGCGGATGCTCTCGACCCCATCGCCTTGGCGTTCTGGTACATGGACGACGGGTCGTTGGCGACGATCGAGGGGCAGGAGGACCGGGCCTCCTTCGCCACTAACAGCTTCACCGAGGAGAATTGCAAGGTCCTCCTCCGAGGGCTCGCACGCCTCGGCATCGACGGCACCATCATGGCGGACGGGCGCGGCTACCTGACCATCCGCCTCGGCGTCGCTGCGGCAGAGCGGCTGTTCCTTTTGGCGGCCCCGTACGTCCCGCCGGCGATGCAGCGGAAGCTGCCCGAGCGGTACCGCGGGCACGAAGGATGGCTTCCTCCCGCGCAGGCGTCTTTCCGTGAGCTGCTCGTCGAGCAGACCGTCGAGACGATCGAGCGGAACATCAAGGGCGTGTCGTCCGCCCGCTACGACATCGAGACGGGCACGCACAACTTCTTCGCCAACGGCGTCCTCGTCCACAACTCCAACGGGCGCATCGTCCTCTTCCCCGACGGCGACTACTTCATCGGCTCCCGCGAGGAACTCCTGTACGCCCGCGGCGACCGCATCCAGAACCCGACCCTCAGCATCGTCGAGGCCCTGGAGCCCCTGGCGGACCGCCTCAAGCCACGCGACGAGCACCGGCAGATCCTCGTGTTCTTCCTGGAGGTGTACGGCCGGAAGATCGGCGGCGCCGCCAAGCAGTACACCGGCGGCACGAGCCTCGGCTTCCGCCTGTTCGACATCGCGTGCATCCTCCCGGACGTCCTCGACTGGGATCGCGAACAGATCTCGTCCTGGCGGGACAACGGCGGCCAGCGGTTCTGCACCGAGGCCACTCTCCAACGCGCCGCCGCAGCCGAGGGCATCGAGCTGACGCCGCGCCTGGACACCGTCCCGGCCTCGGACCTGCCGACCGACGTTGAGGGCATGGCCGGCTTCCTCGCGGGCCGACTCCCCAAGACGCGGGTCTCGCTCGACGACGGCGCCGACGGACGGCCGGAAGGGATCGTGCTGCGGTCCTCGGACCGGTCGCTGATCGCGAAGGCCCGCTTCCAGGACTACGCCCGCACCCTCAAGCGGCGCGCGGGAGCGCGCCGGTGAACTCCTTCCATCACGCGCAGAGCAGCGCCCGCAAGTGGGGCGGCGACCCGGAGATCTACCTGCCGGTCCACGAGTTCATCGACAGCTCAAAGCGGATCATCGGCGACGTCCGGCACCGCTCGCTGTACCACCACACCGAAGGCGTGTGGCTGTGCCAGCGCATCTTCGGCGTCACCCTCGACGTCCCCAAGCAGCGCTCCACCGTCCAGGTCCCGGTCCGGCTCATCGCCGAGCAGCACGTCCTCGAGGACCTCGGCTGGCTCCCATCGCCCAAGGACTACATCGACGGCATGCCCATCGCGCCGTGGATGTCCGGCTCCCAGCGCAAGACCGTCCCGCTCTCTCATCTGCTCCTCAACACGCCCACCGGAGACCCCAAGTGACCGACCAGAAGCGGAACTTCCTCGGTATCCCCGTCAACGGGGACATCACCCACGGCAGTGACCGCAAGAACCAGCGCCCGATCGAGGAGCTCCAGCCGATCCTCCAGGCCGTCCTCGACGACTCGACGATCGTCGAGTTCGGCTGGCGGCAGTACACGCCGTACTTCAACGACGGCGAGCCCTGCACCTTCGGCGTCCACGGCACGTGGGTCCGCACCACCGCCGACAAGGACGCCGACGAGGACGAGCTGGAGATGTGGGGCCACCGCAGCCTCGGCAAGATCCCCGGCTCCTTCAACGAGCAGACCCGCAAGTGGGAGTCGGGCGACTACGAGGGCCCGGACGAGGCCCGCTACCAGCGGTGCAAGGCCCTGGAGAAGGCCATCGAGGGCGGCGAGTTCGAGAACGTCCTCCTCGACTCGTTCGGCGACCACGCCCGCGTGACCGTCCGCCGCGACGGCATCGAGATCGAGTTCTACGAGCACGACTGACCACCCCGCCCGGTCGCGCGCCCCAACGCGCGGCCACCCCGGCCGCCGGGGCCCGGCTTCCCCCATCGCTGGCCCCGGCGGCCCCCTCGACCTGGAGACCACATGAGCACCAGCAGGAACCCGCCCCTCACCGGGCAGGACCGGACGGTCGTCGCCGAAGACCTCGCACGCCTCTACCGGTCCGGCTCCAGCATCCGCGTCATCGCCATCCGCACCGGCCGCTCGTACGGCAACGTCCGCCGCCTGTTGCTCGACGCCGGCGTGGTCCTCCGCCCCCGCAACGGCACCCGCCACTGAACTCCCGCCCGCCACCCGCGCAGGAAGGCCCTCCGATGCCGAACCCGCCCGCCAAGTACCTCAAGGGCGCCGAGCGCCGCCAACTCGCCGCACGCGCCCGCAGCCTCTACGAACAGGGCTGCACCATCCAGTCCGTCGCCCGCCAGCTCGGCCGCTCCTACGGCGCCACCCGCCAGCTCCTCGTCGAAGCCGGCACCGAGCTCCGCCGACAGGGCACCCACGGCTGGAAGGCAGGCGCGTGATGGGCCTCTACCACACCGTCTACCGCGCGTACGGCTTCGAGATCCCGGCCACCACCGACTTCGAGCACCTCAACGCGGTCCTCGCCGACCAGCCGGACGACGAACTCCTCGGCCGCGTGCGGCACACCTACCTCGGCGACTTCGAGCACCTCTTCCTCGTCACCACCCTCGAGGAAGTCGAGGCGAACTCCTCCGCCACGGTCACGGCCGAGGACTACCGCCGGCCCGAGCTCGCCGGGTGGATCGCCGCCCTCCACGACATGGCCGTACGGCTAGGCCACCCGCAGCACCCGCTACCGGCCTGGCTCGTCCTCCACGACCACAGCTGACCGTCCAAGCCCGCCCGGAGCCCACCGTGAACGACGACCGCCTCGCCGAACTCGTCCAGACCGCCTTCCACTTCGCCTACGAAGCCGACGCCGACCGTGTTGCCACCTGCCTCGACGAGATCGGCAACAGCGGCGACCCCTTCGACATGTACAAGGCCTGCTGCGGCTTCGCCGAGATCGGCCGCGCCGCCCTCACCAAGATCTACGGCAACCGCGCACCCGACCGCGAACGCGGCGACATGTTCTACATCGAGGAACTCCAGCCCGGCGCCCTCTCCAACGACCCTCCGAAGGCCTTCGCCGCCCGGTTCCTCATCGCCTACTGCAACGACGACAAGGACACCGCGCCCGCCCTGTTCCGGGCCGCGCTGGAAGCCGGCGGCGAGCAGTACGTCGACTCCGTGTGCCACCTGGTCGCCGACGTCGCAGGGATCGCCCGCCTCGCCCTGGAGAAGGGGCAGGCCCGATGAGGTACTTCCACGGCGGCATCCCCGGCCTCAAGCCCGGCGACCTCATCACCCCGCACCCGCCGCGCGTCGTCGACGGCTGCCCGATCTGCGTCGCCCGCGCCGCCGGCCAGACCGCAGTCATCGACGGCATTCCCGTCGACCCGGCCACCGCCCGCCCAGACCGCGTGTACATCACCTCGGACCGCGAGTACGGCCGCTTCTACGCCTCCCGCTGGTACCGCGGCGACCTGTACGTCGTCGAACCCATCGGCGACCTGGAGCCGTCCACTGAGGACCGGTTCCCGTCGTGGACGTGCGAGGCCGCACGCGTGCGGTCGGTCTACCAGCGGTGCGTGCTGCTCACCCCGAAGCAGCGACGCGCCCTCCTGAAGCGGTGGACGGCCGCCGACCTCGCCGCCGAAGGGAGGCAGCTCCCGTGACCTGCGAGATCCCCCGCTCGAAACACGCCCTGTACGACACGTGGCGCGCGATGATCCGCCGCTGCCACACCCCGAGCGCGGACGCCTACCCCCGGTACGGCGGGCGCGGCATCACCGTCTGCCAGGCCTGGCGCGACAGCTTCGACGCGTTCCTCGCCGACCTCCCGGCCCGGCCCACGCCCGAGCACTCCCTCGAGCGCATCAACAACGACCACGGCTATGAGCCCGGCAACGTCCGCTGGGCCACCGCCGCCGAGCAGGCACGCAACCGGCGCGACAACCACTACCTCACCGCACGCGGCCAGACGCGGCTCCTCGAGGAGTGGGCCGAAATCACCGGCATCCCCAAGTCCACCCTGCACAACCGCATCAAGGCCGGCTGGACCGACGAGCAGGCCGTCAACACGCCTGTACGACCGAAGGCTCCGGATAACAGCGTCACCCCGGCCGGCCTCCGCAGCCTCATCCCCGACCGCCAGCTCAAGCCCGAAACCGTCATCTCCCGGATTCGCCGCGGCTGGGACTACGACCGGGCCATCACCCAGCCGCCCGCACGCCGGACCACACCCCCGTGACCGCCCGGATCTTGCCGAAACGGTTCCACAACATCACAAAACCCCGCACACGGTGCGGGGCTCGGAGGGCGAGAGGAGGGGTGGTGTCAGGACTCGGTGGGCGGCTCAGCCTGTCGCTGGGCCTCCAGGGCCTCGGCGTCCGGCACGGGCACGATCGCGGCCACGCGCCGGCCGTAGCTGGTGACGTACACGACGCGGCCCCGTACGGCGACGTCGCTGATGACGTCGCCGAGGTTCGCGCGCAGCTCGCGGATCCCGAACTCGTTCTTCGTGTTCTCCGGCACGCACAAAGAGTAGCCGAGGTACCGCACGGTACCGATGTGTACACAAATCCTGTAGGGTCTGAGACGTCAGCGCACAACGACAAGCCGCCCTGAAACCGGGCTTCTTCGCCATGCCCTGACCCGTACGACCGAAAGAAGCACCGATGCCCTGGGCCCGACTCGACGACCGGTTTCCCTCGAACCGCAAGGTCCGACTGATCACCGACGGAGCCTTCCGTCTCTACGTCTCCGCGATCTGCTGGTCGGCGGAAAACCTCACCGACGGCGTCGTGAAGACGGCAGAACTGCGACTCGTAGCGGACGTGAGGGCGGCACGAACGCGCGCCAAAGAGCTCGTCGAAGCTGGCCTGTTCGAGGAGCTGGAAGGTGTCGGTTGGAAGATCCACGACTACCACGACTACAACCCGACCGCCGAGCAGGTCCGTGAGGAGCGCAAGGCGAAAACCGCACGTCAGCAGCGGTGGCGGGAGAAGAAGAAGGGTGGCACCCCCGACCCTCAGCCGCCGAGGAACGGCCGGGATGTAGACGCGTCTACAGACGCGTCTCAAGACGCGTCGCGAGACGGCACCGGAGACGCTGCCCCACGCGCGCGCATCCCCGACCCGACCCGAACCCCTTATAGGGCTGATGTAGGTGGGGAAGGTGCGGGTAGTGAGGCGCCCGATCACGATGACCTCGCTCCGGCGCCGATCGACGTCGACGGCTTCCACCTGAACGACGCCATGCGCCGCTGGTACCTCCAGACCTTCGGCCCCGTCATCGACGTCGACCACTCCACCGCCCAGTTCGTCTCCCACTACCGCTCCACGGGCGCCCGCCGAAAGAACTGGCCCGAGGCCTGGCGGAAGTGGATCCGCGACGACGTCCGGCGCGCCGCCGAACGTGGCCGCCCAACCCAAGGCGCCTTCCTCGTCCCCCTCGAAGGCGGTGGACAGGCCACCCCGCCTCGCCGGCCCACCACAGACCAACGTGTCGCCGACGCCTTCGCCCTCGCCGACCGCCTCGACGCCGAAGAGAGGACCTCGTCATGAACGCCGCCGAAGCCGCCCGGCTCCTCGGCCACGCCGCCGCCTTCGACAACCGCACCGTCGGCGAAGCGGCCGCCCGAGCCTGGGCCACCGCACTCCGCGACATCCCCCTCGACCAGGACACCCTCGACGCCGTCGCCGCGTTCTACGGCACCAACACCCTCGACGCCTCCACCCGCTTCGACCCCACCAAGCGCCGGTGGATCGAACCCCACCACGTCCGCTACCACCGCCAGCAGATCCGTAACGCCCGCCTCGCCGAAGCCAACATCATGTACGCCGGCAACCCCAACGAGACCCCCCTCGAGTCGATCCAAAACCGCCGCGCCCTGATCTCCGCCGCCGCAAGCGGACAGCTCCCCGCACAGACGGCCACCAAGGCCCTCACGACCGGCGAGCCCATCGACGCCGACGGACGAGGCCGCGCCATGCTCCGCGCCATCGGCCGCGAATCCCTCAGCCGCCGCCCCGAGTTCGCCGCCCCGTGCCCCCACTGCCTCGCACCCGCCGGACAGCCCTGCACGAACGGCCGCGGCCAGCGCCGCCGTGACGCCCACCCGACCCGCATCGACGCCTCCCGCGCCATCAACTCCGGCGAGACCGCCACCGACCACACCGCCGCGACCGAGGAGATCGACCGCCGTCGCGCCGCCGCCGCGGCCCACTTCGCGCGGATGACGGACGAGGAGCGGGCCCAGCTGGACAAGTTCCAGGAGGAACTGCGCACAGACCCGGCGACCGACGACGAGCCGGAGGCCTCCGAGTCATGACCGAGCCCATCAGTTCACGCGTCATCGCCGAACTCCGCGCCCTCCGCCAGCGCCAGAAAGTCTCAGCCCGCGTCCTCGCGGACCGCATGACCGCCGCGGGCTACCCGATCGACCGAGCCGTGATCGCGAACGCCGAGACCGGACGCCGCACCGAGATCTCCGTAGGCCACCTCGTTGCCGCCGCCCAGGCGCTCGGCGCCGACGCCGCCGCGCTCCTTCGGCGCTGCGCGCCGTGCCCGACCTGTCAGGGCGCCCGCCCCGCCGGCTTCACCTGCAACACCTGCGGAGGCACCTCATGACCGACCTCCCCGAGTGGGCCATCAGCTGCCCCTGGTGCCACGCCCCACCCCGTCGCCGCTGCACCAGCCCCCGCGGCCGACGCATCCCCGTCGCCAGCCACGACGCACGCATTCAGGCCTGGCAGCACGCCCAGGCCCAGCAGACCGGAGACCCGAAGTGACCACCAAGACATGCCGCCCGCTCCTCCTGATCGACGTGGACGGCCCGCTCAACCCGTACGCCGCGCCTCCGCACCGCCGTCCGGAGGGTTACCAGACACACCGCATGCGGCCCACCGGCTGGGAGTACCCGCGGCAGAAGCCGCTCCGCGTCTGGCTCAACCCCACCCACGGGCCGGCACTCCAGCAGCTGCCGTACGACCTGGTCTGGTGCACCACCTGGGCGCACGAGGCCAACGAGTGGATCGGCCCGCACCTGGGCCTGCCCTCGCTGCCCGTCATCGAATGGCCCGACAACGCGCAGGGACCGCGCTCGGACTGCGCGGCTGGCACGTTCTGGAAGACCCGCCACGTCATGGAATGGGCCGCCGGACGCCCGTTCGCATGGATCGACGACGACATCACCGACGCCGACCGCACGTATGTCGCCGTCCACCGCACCGGCCCCGCGCTCCTGCACTGGGTCGACCCGCGCAAGGGCCTGCTCGACGCGGACTTCGAGGCGCTCGCCGCCTGGGCTGCCAGTCTCGACGGCCACTCGGAGGCTGGCCGATGACCACGACCTGGCGCGCCCGCTGCTCCCGCGGCCACTACCTCGCGTCCAAGGACGTCCACCCCACGCTCGGCCCCGAAGACTGGGACGACACCTGCAGCTGCAAGCCCACCCCGAAGCCACAGACCGCCACCAACGAGGACTTCGGGCACCGCCCCATCGTCAGCTTCGTCGACGGCCGCGCCCTCAACCGCGTCTGCGCCCGCTGCACCACCAACACCCCCACCGGCGTCTGGGGCGTCCGCTGGCCCTGCACCAGCGCCATCGTCCTCGGCCTCGTCCCACGCCAGGAGGCCGCCCGGTGACGCCGTACGAGCGGCTCATGGCCGAGACCATCCCCACCCGGCCCGAACCCGCACCCGACCGCACCCACCTCCCCCACTGGTGGACCGCAGCCGAGCAGGACGCCCACTGGGCCGAACTCTGCGAAGCCGTCGGCACACCCGACGCACCCAGACCCCACCTCCGACTCATCACCGACGAACCCGACACCGACCACGAAAGGCGCAGCGCATGACCAGCAGCCGCCACCTCGCCCTCATGGCCCTCATGAACGAGATCGAGGAACCGACAAAGACCTACCAGCGCAGCGTCCGCGCAGCCGCGCAGCTCCCCAGCGAGAGCGCCGAATGGGACGCAGCCGTGGCACGCGGCACCCGGGCCCTCGACCTCGTCGAGCGTGCCGTCCGCCTGTGGGTCGACAGCAACCGGCCGCAGCCCATCCCTGGCCGATGCGGAGTCCCGTCCCCCGACGGCAAGTTCGTCTGCGGCCTCAAGCCGCACGGCAACGAGGAGATGCACGCCGACCGCCCCCTCGAGGACGCCATGCCCAACGGCCGCCGCATGGTCTGGCAGACGCCCACCGAACTGCCCGACGGCTTCGAGCGGAAGACCTGCGTCACCGTCGCCTGCGCCGTCTGCCGCTACCAGTACGACGAAGCCGAGTTCACCATGCACTTCCCGTCCGCCGTGGAGGCCGTAGACCACGTGGTCGGCGACGGCTGGGACGAACTCACCGACGGCCGAATCCTCTGCATGCGCGACGACGAGAAGCACAACGAACTCCGCGACTCCATCGGCGTGATCGACCCAGACGCCTGACCTACGCCGCCTGTTGACGATCTTGTCAGCAACCCCACCGACCGAACCCTCAGGAGCAGCACCCCATGGCAACCGCCCCAGACGCCCCTCAGAGCGCCGAACAGACCCCAACGCGACCCGAGACCCGCAACGACCCCCAGCAGCCGTCTGGCGGGTCACCGGAAACCCACCACGAGGCCGCCACGGTGCCCGCGCCCGTCGCCGAACTCCGAGCCGCCGCCGCGAAGCTGCGCGCGCTCGTCACCGCAGACGGCATCGAACCCGGCCCGTGGCGCACCGAGTGGCACGAGCAGCAGTACGAACTCCGCAGCGCCGAACCCACCACCTACCCGATCACCGAGTGGACGTACGCCATCGCCACCTGGGAGCCCGAGGCCAGCGAGCAGCGAGCCGAATGCGACACCGCGAACGCCGACTACATCGCCGCCATGCACCCCGGCGTCGGCACGGTCCTGGTGAAGCTGCTCGACCTGGAGGCCGACGTCATCGAGGCCCGGATCGTCGAGGACGGCACCGCCGAGTACGCCGTCGACCTCGGCGGCGACCACGCGCTGACCCTCGCGCGGCTGATCAACCACGGCCCCGAGGCGGTGACCGCGTGAGCGCCCGCGACTTGCTGTACGAGCGTCTCGTCGGCGCCTGCATCGACCCCGAGCGCGTCAGTGCCGAACTCGACGCCCACCGCGAGGAGTCCATCGGCGCCGCGATCGCCCGGCTCCGGGCCATCCCCGTCACAGCCACCGCCCTCACCGGCCCGGTCTGGTACGGCAGCGGCTGGAACGACGCGATCACCGCGCTGGAAGAGATCGCCGAGTACCGGCTCCCGGACGACGAGGCGTACCCCGGCGAGCTGCAGCGGCTCCGCGCCCTGGCCCTCGCGGTCAGGGTGGGCATCCGGAAGGACAGCCTGGGTGAGGTGCAGCGGGTCATGGACGCACACGTCACCTGGGAGAAGGAAGCGACCGCCGGCACGGCGCCGGACTTCTTCCAGCCCGGCCACAGCTACCTGTACGCGCAGATGCAGTGGAAGTTCCGCTGCGATGCCGTCACCAGCCATCCGCACACCGGTAAGCGCGTCGCGCTCGGCTACTCCGGCTTTGGCCCCAGCGACTGGCAGACCAGCGACTTGAGCGAAGGCGTCTGGGCCGACGGCGACTGGACCGACATCACAGAGGCCAGGCAGGCCCCCGAGTCGCAGCACTACGACAAGGTGCCGGACCCGGCGGACGGATGCCACTGGTGCGCATGCGGCAACCGCTGGCCCTGCAAGGACGCCGAGGCGGTGCCCTCGTGACGGCCGACGAGTTCAACGCCCGATTCCCGGTCGGCACCCGCGTCGCCGCCTTCCCCGTCACGCGCGACGAGCAGCCGCTGATCACGACCACCCGCAGCGTGGCCTGGGAGCTGGGCCACGGCGCGGCCGTCGTCGCGGTCGAGGGCTACGCGGGCGGGATCGCCCTCACCCACATCGACGTGATCACCGAAGGAGCCACGGCATGACCGAGCAGTCCGGCCACACGGCCATGGCGGAGATCCGCCGCCTCCGTCTCGAAGTCGAGGCGTACACGGCCGACGCCCCGGAGGAGGACGACTTCTGGGCCGAGGAGCGGGCCCGCGCGGTCGCCGAGCGCGGCCGACAGGCCGACCCGTCCGCATGCGGCACCTGCCGCGGCCACGTCGCGGCCGGCGGGCAGGTCGAGCACGACGAGTGCGCGCAGCGCGCCACCCTGCTCCCCGCACCGGACGCACCCGGCTACGAGCTGATCACCGGCATGTCGGAGGAGGAAGTCCGGGCGCTCCCGGCCCGCTTCCACATCCCGGTGTTCATGGAGTCCAGCACGCCCCGCATGTGGGTCTGCGCCGTGTGCTGGGGCGACGGCTGGTCCACACAGTGGCCATGCAAGACCGCCGTCGAGCAAGGCCTACGCGTGTTCACCGCCGACGACTACGCCGATGCCGCAGCCAAGCGGCAGACGGCCGAACTGGCCGCGTACCGAGCCCTAGAACTCGGCGACCCTGACGGCCGCGTGTCCGCCGCGTGCGGGAACCCCGACCACCCGACCTGGCTCCGGGCACCCGACGACCAGCGCGGCTGCCCCTGGTGCCGCGTCGCCGAGCTGGAGACCGAACTCGCGAAGTACGTCGGCCAGGAGCCGACCGTCGCCGAGGAGATGGCCTACCTCAGCAGCTGCCTCGACGCAGTACACGACCTGTGCGACGAAGCCAAGCGGGACGGGTGCCTCGGCATCACCCCGGAAGCCGTCGAGCAGGCCGCGTCCGGCGAGCGGGCCGCGGCCGCCGTACGGCCGGCCATCGGGTGGGCGTTCATCCTCGACCCCGCCGACCGGCACCAGCTCCTCTCCGAGCTGTCCACCGCGCTCCTCGGCTACTGGCACCGGGACCCGGACACCGACGTCCTCGCCCGCGTCGAATCAGTCCTCCGCGAGCAGCGCGCCAACGCCGAAGGCCGCGAACTCGACCCCGCCACGCTCCCCGACCTGCTCGCCCTCCGGCAGGCGCTCCGCGTCCGCAACGCCCAACTCGCCCGGCTCCGCACCGAGATGACCGGAGGCACCCGCCGTGCAGCCGGAGCGGCCGGGACGTGACCGACCAGCCCGGCGAGGAGGAGCCCGTGCGCTGCTCGTGCGGGCGCCTCCTCCACGACCCCGAATCCCGCGCCCGAGGCCAGGGACCGGTCTGCTACCGCCGGCTCCACCCGCCACCGGCACGACCGGGCCGCGCCACAACGACCGCCGCGCGGCCCGGCCCCGGCCAAGACGAACTGCCCCTCACCGACCAACTCGGACTCTGGAGCCTCTGATGTCCTACCCGAACCTGTCCACCCCGGAGGAGAAGCTCGCCGACGCCAAGGAGCGGCTGGCGATCCCACGGATCGTCGTGATCTGCGGATCCATGCGCTTCGAAGCCGACATGCGCACGGAAGCTCTCGCCGCGTCAGTTGCCGGGAAGATCGTGGTGATGCCGCACGTCAACACCAAGCTGTGGCACGCCGACACCGTGGCGAAGGTGAAGTCCGCGCTGGATGACCTGCACCGGGCGAAGATCCGCCTCGCGGACGAGGTCCTCGTTGTCGGCGATTACGTGGGTGACAGCACCCGCGCGGAGATCGCCTACGCCCGGTCGCTCGGCAAGCCCGTCCGGTTCACGCATCCCGAAGTCGACCCGGGAGAGCCCGACGGTGACCCGGCCGCCGACGAGACGCACGTGGTCGCCGACGACAGCAGCGACCCCGAGCACGTCGACGACTACCCCGGCTGCCAATGACGATCTCCGCCCTCCGCGCCCTCCTCGACGAGATCGACACCCAAGGCGGCCCCGAAGCAGCCCGCCACAACCGCCTCCAACTCCCAGACGACGAAGGAACCGAACCCATGAGCACCGCACCCGCTACCCCGCAGCCGCCGGCCGCCGACGTCCGCCTCCGCTCCGTCAGCCAGCAGCCCGCCGAGCAGATCTCCGTCGGCAAGCTCCTCGCGTGGGGCGACGAGCACGCGGACCCCGAGGTCCAGGACCAGGCCGCCCGCGCCCGTATCGCGCTCCATGGCCTGCGCGCCCGCCGAACACGCCGCCCGGTACGCCGAGAACGGCATCAACACCCCCGGCTGCGACTGCGGCCACGACGGCATGGGCGCAGGCTGGCACGGCACCGCATGCCGCTGGCGGGCCGGACGTGCAGCGACCGAAGCGACCCACGCCCCGGACAAGACGTGCTCCTGCGGTCGAACTCCCGACCCCGGCATCTGCCACACCAACTGCGGACCCGGACGACCAGCAGGCGGCCACTGCAGTTGCGTCCACGAGAAGGACGAAGCGACCAGCGCGCCGGACACGATCACCGACCCGGAATGGCTCCGCCAGCAATACGCGGCAGCCCTCTACCAGCACGAATGGCCACACCACGGCCAATGGGAGGACGCGCTCGCCGATGACCGCCACACCTTCCTCAGCCTCGCCGACGCCGTCCTCAAAGTCCGCGACCGGCACCTCGCCCAACTCCGGCAACGCCTCACCCTCACCGACGGCCGCCACCTCGCCATCACCGCATGGAGCAACGCCTACGACCGCGCCAACCAAGCCGAGCAGCACGCCGACCAACTCGCCGCGCTCCTCGCCGTCGTCCTCGGCGAGTTCCGCATTCTCCCCGGCACGCACACCGCCACCGCCCACGTCGAAGCCGAAACCATTCACCAGTGGCGCGCCGTCCTCGACCAGCCCCAGGAGCAGCCAGGTGCTGAGCCGTTCTTCGAGGCCGGCAAGGTCTACGAGCCCAAGGGTGGTCCCCGCTGGGAGATCCGTTTCCAGCGGGAAGGCGTCGCCTACTTCCACCCCGTCCGCGTCGACCGCGACTCGGCAGGTCTCCCACAGTCCTACGGCAAGTTGGCAATGGGCGACGACCATGTATGGACCACGATGGACCGATGCGCGTTCGGCGCATGGAAGCTCGCAGACCGCCCAGCGACCGAAGCGACCGACCACCAGCGTCCGGTTTGACGCCCGTGGCATCCTGAGCGTCCACCAGAGGAGGGGAAACACCGCATGGCTCTGAAGAAGGTCGAGCACACCGCCCCGAAGAAGCAGTTCCTCACCCTCGACGAGCTCGCCGCGTTCGTCCAAGACGCCATGCGGTCCGGAGCCCGCGGGGACGAGATCGTCCAAGCCGCCGTCTCCTTCGGTGGGAAGCTGCAAAAGATCAGCATCGACGTCGAAGTCACGCGGGTGGGTAGGCCGTCCCTCGACAAGGGCCCCGACGTGGCATCCTGAACGCGGCCCGCTCGTCTGCCACTGGGAAACCGTGGCACCCGGGGAGGTCCGGCATAGCCGGGCGGGCCCCTGGCGCGCCTGCATCGTGGCGCCCAGCGGGGATGGCCGTTGAGGCGCGATCACCACCATCCGGGCGCCCGCACACCAGCGGGCGCCCGTTGTCGTACACGCGCGCTACCCTCGAAACCGCTGCCCGCCGCCAATGCTGCTGGACGGCCGGCAGCGGTGCTGCACAGTAAGAAGCCCCCGCCGGGAGTAGCGGCGGGTGCGCTGTCATGTGTGGCTATTCACTGGCGTTCTGCCGCTCTTTGAACGCGGCCTCGCCCTTGATGCGGTACTTGCTCGCCGAGCTCTGCGAGATGCCGAGCGCGTCGGCGAGTTCCTGAGTCGACAGGCCCTGCTCGACAGCCAGATAGACGCGGATCTTGAAGCGGGTATCCGCCTGCTGCGCCGCCTCGTACGACAGCCGTACGTCCTCACGCAGGGCATCGCGCACGTGCGCCGGCCACTCGATCGGCTTCCGCCCCGTCACGGCCGCCCCGCCTCGTCCGGCCCCTCCGGCCTGTCCGTCTTCGGTCGCGCGGTGCCTGATCCCTTGTAGCCGCGGAACACGTCCTGCACCGTGCTGAGCTTGATGCCGAGGCGGTCCGCGATCTGCCGGTACGAGAGCCCGTTCCCGTCGTCCCACAGCTCCCGGATCAGTGCGCTGCGTTCCTGCGACCACACCCGGTTGCGCTGGATCTGCTCGGCCATGATCCGGCTCTGAGCCTTGACCCGCTCCTCCCGATCCGCGATCTGCTCGACCGCATCAAGGGCGTCCGACACGCGGAGCACCTCCTCGTCGCTCATCCCGGCCCTTTCATCCGGTGGGCCGCTTGCCATGGACTGTAGGGGACCCCTACAGTCATGAGCAAGCAGCCCGGTGCTGCCCAACAAGTAAGCCCCCGGCCGGAGTTGCAGCTCCATATGGCCGGGGGCGGACCTACCCAGAAGCGATCGAAAAGGCAGGCCCAACGTGGATCGTATCCACCAGCCCCAACCACAACCCACCCCTGCGCTCGCCGCCTACGCGCAAGCCGCCCAAGACTGCCGCGACATCGCCCAACAGGTCGGCATCCACAACTGCGACGACGACCCGGACTGGAAAGCCGCCGAATGGCGCGCCAACGACCTCTTCGACAAGGCCCGCGACTCCGGACACCCCGTCGACGAGATCCTGAAAGCGGGGCTGAAGAAGTGACCTACCAGCCCCCCACCTGCCAAAGCTGCGGCGGCCGAGGCGGACACCCCGAGACCACCCCGAAACCCGACGGCGGACACGTCACCGTCTTCCGGCCCTGCACCACCTGCGGCGGACGGGGGCGCGCCTGATGGGCTGGCTGTTCAACCGCAGCGCCCCGACCAGCCGCGACTACCCCGCCGCCGGCGTGTCCGTCACCGGCCCGGCCGACCGCTTCCGCCGCGCCAAGACCACCAGCGCACGCCGCGCAGCCCGCGAGGGCCAGGCGTGGGAAGACCGCGACCGGCAGCAGGACCGAAAAGGCCGCTGGTACCGACCCGCCCGCTAACCCACCAGACCCCGGCCCCCGTGAAACCGACATCCCCCACGGCGCGGGGGCCGGCCCCAACCCGCACAGGAGCAACGCCCGTGATCCACACCGCATACGTCATCAGCACCGCCATCGTCGGCGTCGCCGGCATCGGCCTCGCGATCGCCCCCAGCATCACCGCCCGGGCCCGCGCTTGGGCCAACCGGCGCGCCCGCTGACCATCTGCCGGAGGACTCCCGTGAAACCCCGCCGCCGACTACCCGACCCGATCGGCCTGCGCACCCCGCTCGCCAGGTGGGGCTTCACCGTGCTCGCCGCAGCCGCCGTCATGACCGCGCAGCCCGGCCCGTTCCTCGTCACCGCCGCCCTCGCCGCCTACGCCTGGAAGCACCGCCGATGAAGACCCGCACCATCACCAAGTACCGGTGGGTACCCCACACCGTCGACGGAGAGACCGAACTCGTCCGCGAGCCCTACCAGGTCGATGTCCCCGTACCCCCGGCCGACTGGGACCAGCGCGTACGCACAGCCGTGACCGTCACGGCCGTCGTACTCGTCATCGCCTCCGTGGTGTGGTCGACCGCCAGCATCGGGGAACTCCTCGCTCACGTCGTAACGGTCGGAGCCGCCTACTTCGCGGCCATCAGCTTTGACACCCTCTGGCTCCTGTGCACCGCCGGCGAGTGGCTGCTGCGCGTCGAGCCCGACCGCGCGCGGAAAGCCCGCGCTGGCGGCATCCTCGCGCTCGCCGTCGCCATGACCGCGGTCTTCGCGAACGGCTACCTCGCCGGACAGCCCATCATCGGCGCGGTCGGCGCCGCCGTGTCCGCGATCGCCAAAGGCGCCACGGCGCTCGCCATGGCCGTGCACTCCCGCCCGCTCGACGAGCGCACCCGCCAGTGGGTCGCCAAGCGGCGCGCCGCACTCAACGGCCAGCTCGCCCTGATCCCGATCCGCCGGGAACTCCAGCGCGGAATCGGCGTCCTGGAAGCCGAGCGGTCCGCCCTCGGAACGGATCCCGGACCCACGGAGGAACCCGGATCCACGGATCCGGAGACTTCCGGGGCTCCGGAAGAAGCCCCGGAGACTCCGGATCCCAAGGTCAGCGCGATCCGGTCCGGCCGCGTGACCACGCAGGAAGCCGTCCGGAACGCGTGGGACTCCGGAATCCGGGAGCCGGAAGCCGTACTCCGCGTCGTCCGGAAATCCACCGGCCGGGACGTTCCGCAGAGCAGCGTCGACCGGTACCTGCGCGCCCTGCGAGTCGGCGCGTGACCCCCGCGCAGCCGCCGCCCGGCGGCGACGAGCTGCGCGCACGCCACTACCTCCGCCGCCTCGGCGCCCGCCCCCACGGCCACCAGGAGCCCACCGTGCCCATCCCCGAACCCCGCCGCCCCGTCACCCCAACCCGCGTCATCCCGGCCGGCGCCGAACTCCCGGCCCGGCCGCCCGAGCCCGGCGAAGTCCCGCCCTGGCACACGCCACCCCCGCCACCACCCCCGGTTCCGGCGGATCCGGAACCGCGGACCGTGGAAGTCCGCCACGTCCACGAAGTCGTGCTGACCATGGCGGACACCGATCCGGAGCCGGATCCGTCCCGTTGGGAGCGCCTCGGGGCGTGGCTCGGCGTGTACGTCCGCCCCTGGCATGCCGTCTTCGCGCTGCTTCTGTCGGTGCTGCCGATACCGGGCGTCGGCTACTCGGCCGCCACCATCTGGCACTACACCGTCGGCCTGGCCCGCGAGAGTTGGGGGGTTGGCTGGGGCTACCTCATCGGCCTCGGCCCGCTCGCTCTCGCCCTCGCGTGCCTGATCCGAAAGGGCGGCAGCCCGCTACGCCTGTTCGCCGTAGCCGTGACGTTCATCGGCTCCCTCGCCTGCCTGTCTTGGTACGACCCGATCCAGTTCCTCACCGGAGTCCCACGATGAACGTCGGCCTGTCCCTCGGTGGAGTCGCCATCGCCCTGGCGATCCTCTGGCTCAACCTCCGCACGTGGCTGAAAGGCAGCCGGGACCCCAAGGCGCTGCTGCCGTACGCCAGCGGCGGCGGCCTCGGCGCCGCCGCCACGATCTGCGTGGGCGGCGCGCTCGGCTGGGGCGCGGCCGGGATCGCGGGGTTCGCCACCTCGAGCGGCAACACCGGGGTCTCCAGCATCACCGGGGCGTCCGGCGGCGCCAGCATGCCGACCGGCCGCATGGGCGCCCTCACCCCTGAAGGCGCAGTCGTCGTCTGCCTCCTCCTCGTCGGCGTGATCGCCATGTACCGAGCCGCCGGGAAGCAGGACAAGCGGCGCATCGTCGGCGGGTTCATCACCTTCGCGATCCTCGGTTTCCTGCCCGGCGCCGCCTACCTGCTGCACTGGTGGCCCGAATCCCTGAACTGGATAGGGGCCACGGGCCGCAGCGTCCTGACCAGCGGGAGGATCGGGTGAAACACCGCCTCGCCGTGTGGGCCGCACGTACCGCGGCGGCCGAACGGATTGCCCGCGGCTCCGCCCTCGTGTGGCGGCGCCGCGCTGACGCGCTCGCGGACTGGGTGCGCGCCGGCCGCCGCGACGACCTCACCGGATGGCGGGCCGCGCTCGGCCCGGTTGCCCGGCTGCTGCTCCTCGGCGCCCTGGCCTACGTCGTGTGGGCGGTCGTGAGGGCGTTGCCGTGGCTGATGTGGCTCCTCGTCGGCTGGTGGCTGCGCGCCGCCTGGAAGGCTGGCCGCCCGGCCCCTGCGGAACCCGCCGAGGACGACCCCACGCGTGCCGCGCACGCCCAGCAGGTGAAGGTGCTCCGGCAGATGCTCCTCGACCTCATGGGGACCGGCAGCGGCGTGCACCTCCGCACCGTCCTCGCGCACCTCCAGGAGCACGGCCAGTGGGAGGGGAAAAAGGTCACCGATCTGCGCGTGCATCTGGAGCGCCTCGGGGTGCCCCACGACCCCAACGTGAAGGTGGCCGGAGTCCCCACGTGGGGGGTGCGCCGCAGGGATCTGGAAGCCCCTTCCCCAGCCGCCGCCGAGGAAGCGTCTCCCAGCACGTCTACCGCCGCGTGACCTGCACGTCTACCGGCTCATCTACCGTCTTCTCCCTGTCGATCTACCGCCCGTCTACCCCTGAGAGGAGACCCTGATGGCGTACGTGTACGAGTGCCACCAGTGCGAAGCCAGATCCCCGGAACCGCACTCCTGGCGCTCCGACGCGGAAGCCGAACGGGCCTCCCACCGGGATGCTGCGCACGGCGGGTTGGCGCCGGCCGCGGGGGACGGCGTCCGACGCGTGCACGCGGAGGCCCTCGGGGACGGGTGTCTGCCGTCGGGCTCGTTCTGGGCCGTGCTGTTCTTTCTTGCCCTGGTCCTGGCGAACTGCTGGGGCCGTTGACCCGCCATAGAGAGGATGACTGCAGTGAGCTACGAAGAGATGCGCGAAGAGGACGACTTCGGCGACGACTGGGATGAAGGCGAGGAGTGGCAGCCGGGCGAGTGCGATATGTGCTTCGGCGGCGACGAGAACGGCGTCACCGCGACCGGCCCGCTGGGCGACGTCTACTGCGCGTGCGCGATCGGACAGGGCGCGCCCCCGGACGAGTGCCGGTGCGGGCCGGAGGAGGACTGAGCATGGACGACGAGATGCCTTGTGGCGAGTCGGGTTGCTACTGCCGCTGCCAGAGCGGGTGCGGTCACGCGTGTGGCTGCGATTGTCCGCACGACGAGGACTGTGACTGCGAGGACTGCATCCCATACGACTGACCGTCTGCCACACTGCCCCCAGGCCCCGCCGCGCATTCCCCCGTCGCGGCGGGGCCGCCCCATGTCACGGTTCGGGCACACCGTCTTCACGCCGACCCCACGCGCGCGCATGATGCGGCGACAGATCCACGTGCCACTGGGGGGACCATGCGCCGCACCGCTCTTGCCGTACTCGCCGCCGCCACGCTCACGCTGGCCGGCTGCTCCAGCACGAGCAGCGACAAGCCAACGAAGACGCCCAAGCCGGCCGCCAGCTCGAGCGCGCCGGCCACCACTTCGGCCGCGGACCAGGTCGCCGCGTGCACGGACGCGATCGCTGCGGGGAAGGACAAGGGGGACGGGGCGCCGGAGTGCGCGCCGCTGTCGCCGGATGACTATCTGAAGGCGTTGCAGGCGGCGAACCGGCGGGCTCGGGCGTCGTTTGATGCGTGTACGGCGGATCCGTCGTCGTGTTCGGATGATCAGTGACGTGAATGTGGTGCGGCCCCGCTCTGGGAGGGTGGTCCGGGCGGGGCCGTCGTCATGTGGTGGGCCTACCGGCGGCGCAGCCTGATACGGGGACGCCAGACGCGCGTGCCGGGCCCGACTGCGGGTTTTCCGGCGGTCAGATAGGCGATCGCGGCGCCGAGCCCCACGCCAGGGGCGAGGATGGCCAGGCCGTACAGGAAGTTGTGCCACAACTCGCTCATGTGGTGGGTTCCTCGTCCGGGCGCACCGGGCCCGCGCCCGGGTTGAGGAGCCGCTTCCACGCCTCGGCGGTCGACGGCATCTGCATCTTGGCCATGGCCTCCATCTGCTCGCGGCGGGTGACGTACACCGCGTCACGGCCTTCAGGGGTGCCGAACACGATCCGGTTGATCACGCGCTCCCGTACCTGCACCGGGACACGCTCGTCGACCAGCGCACGTTCCGTCGCGTCGACGAACTGCCGCAACCGTTCGACGTCGGCGTGGACCTGCGGGTCGAGGTAGTAGGCGCGCGCCGCCTCGCGGTCCTGCTCCAGATAGCGGGCCACGGTGAGGTCAGCGAACTCGCTCATGCGGTCTTCTCCTCGGTCTGCGGGGCCGTTGCGCCATGGTCCCACCCGAATGCGGCAGTCGGGACACCGAACGCTCCGTCACAACACGGTCACACTGCCTTCACGCTGGGGCCCAGGCGTCCACCATCGCCCCCATGAGACGAACCCTCACCACCACCGCAGCCACCACCGCCCTCCTCGCCGCGCTCGCCGCCTGCGGGCCGTCCAACAAGCCCCAGCCCACGGATGACAAGCCCAGCAGTACCGCAACGACCAAGCCGCTCGCAGCGACACCAAGCGCGTCTCAGGCCACGGACCCGGTCACCTACCTGTACGACGTCGACCACCACCGCCACTCCCGCAGCACGGTCGAAGGCCTGATCAAGCAGCTCAAGTCGCGGTGCACGGACGACCTGCTGGGGCTGGAGTTCACCGCCACGAACACGGCGTTGGACCTGGTCGACGCCGAGCACTCGCAGCAGGACGTGTACCCGGTCCTGTCGCAACTTTCCTCCGGCCTTCCCCAGGGGTCCGGGAAGGTGAAGTGCGCGCCCCGGCTGCCGGACGTGGAGAAGCAGATCAAGGCCCAGCGTGCGGCCAGCGAATCGCCCACCGCGCACCCGGCGACACCCAAGGCAGCCGCGCCCCAGCCCGCGCCCGTCCAGACCACGCACCACACGACCGCCCCGGCCGTGGACGACCACGGTGGCGCGACCGCCCTGTGCAACGACGGCTCGCTGTCGTATTCCGCGCATCACCAGGGGACCTGCTCCCACCACCACGGAGTCGCCGTCTGGTACAAGTGACCCGGTCTGACGAGCGCGCATACTGGGGCGCATGACCCTCGACGAGCTGATCGCCGCGCTGGAGGCGGAAGACCCGGACAAGATGCTTCCGCTCGGCTTCTCGCATCCGCACTCCTGGCGCGGCGACTACATGAAGCTGGCCTTCGAGCCCACCGCGAACGTCACGGTCGGCGCCATGCTTGCCGACGCCCGCTCCGCCCGTGGCGCCACCTACGAGGGCTACAAGGGCGGCCAGTACACGATGCGCGGCTACACCGACTGCCACCTTGCCGAGGAAGGTCGCGCGGGCGACGACGAGCTCGGGCCGATCCTGCTCACGCTGCTCCTCGCGGCAAGGCAGCTAGACCAGGCGACACGCGACAAGCTCGCCGGGTTCGAGTCCGAGTTCACGCGCTGGCGGAAGGAAGACGAGCGGTGACGGACACCGGCCGCATGCAGCCGTTGCCGGCAGACCGGACAGCGATCGAGGGGAAAGTGATCGATGTCCCCTCGGAGGCCAAGGTTGCGGCCAAGGCGCTGCGCACGGCCGCCATGTGGCTGCCGGACGAGTACCGGGACATGCTCCGGGAGGCCGCCGACGGCGCAGAGAGAGACTGGGACGGCGGCTGTTGCCCCGTGTGCCAGGAGACCTGGTGCGACGACGGATGCCCGCTCGAAGACGTGCGAGCCAAGGCGATGAAGGAACAGCGGTGAGCAAACGGGCCGCGTTGGAGGCGGCGTACCTCGCGGCGGTCGAGGCCCACAAGACGCACCCGCCGCGTCTGCGCCGCGACCGGGACGGCATCTACCACTGCGCCGCCTGCAACCCGGGCACCTGGTGGGAGCGGGCGGTAGACGCGGTGCGGGGATGGAGGCGGCGGTGACGGACACGGACCGCATGGTGGTGTGGCTGCGACAGGTCATGGACGCGGCGCAGCTTGACGCAGACGGTGCGGCTTGGTGCGAGGAAGCCGAGACGTGGTCGGTCTTTCACGGCACGAAGCCGTACGAGAGGGCGCTGGTCATTCAGGATGCGCTCGAGGACGGCGTCCTGGTCGTGCAAGCGGAGTCGTCCGCCCCGGAGAGCATCGCCCGGCACGCAGCCCGCCACGACCCGGCCGCCGCGCTGCGCCGGATCACCGCCGACCGGAAGCTGCTGGAGCTTCACCGGCCGAAGTTGGTCGAATCCGTAAACGCGGACGGCGACGAACGGTCCGGCCACCTCTGCACCGAGGCCGACGACCCGTTCCCGTGCGCCACCGTGCGCCTGCTCGCCGAGAGCTGGGGCTGGGCCGAGGAGACAGACAGTGTCTGATCGTCTGCTCGCGCGGCTGGGCTCATGGTGGTGCCTCGGCCCCTGCGCCGTCCTCGCTCTCGCGCCGCTGCTCGTGATCGCCTGGTTCTCGGGACCGCCCTGGTTGGGTGCTCTCGGTCTGCCGTTCGCGGCGACGTTCGGCGTGGGTGGCGCGGCGAGAGATCTCGGGATCGCCATCCCGGCTCACGTCCGTCCCGGCGGCTGCTCTCGCTGACGACGACGGAACTCGCGAGTGATCACCACCTAGGCACACTGGTCTCACCACCCTCAGCACACCCGGGAGGCCAGCCATGCCCGCACCCTGTCCTGGTCCCTGCAACAACGCCTGGCGCAAAGCCGAGACCGCACTCACCGAGACCGGCACCGAACACCACATCACCCCTGCCTGGGGCCAACCCATCCAGTGCGGGGACTGCGTCAAGCACACTCGCGGCAAGCTCGCTGAACTCCCCACGCTGCTCGCCCAGGTACGAGACGAACCCCTCGAAGGCACCGCGACAAACCTGACCGGCACCATCGGCCGCAACGGACTCAACACCGCCTGGCCCGGCCAAGCCGCCCGCCTACTCATCGACCGCATCGTCGGCGAAATGGCCGTCCTCAAAATCGACCTCCTCGTTCTCCAGGGCCTCGTCCCCGACGACGCCGAACCGGGCCCCGGCACCGTCGCAGAGGAGGATCGGTACATCGCCGGCATCGTCAAAGTGCTGGACGGTCACTGGGACTGGGCCATGCAGAAGCACCCAGCCGCAAACGAGCAGTACGACCGGGCCAGCGGCAATCCCGGCAGCCAGGTCACGGGCTGGTGGCGGGCAGCGGCGTACTTCATCAAGGACCACGCTCAGCCTCCCGTCGAACGCCTCGCTCCCTGTCCTCGCTGCCGAGGTCCATGGCTGGTCGAGTCCCGGGACCTTCGCCTGGTGAACGACCGCCCGTACATCGAGTGCCGCGATCCAAACTGTGGTCGGATCATGACGAGCGCGGAGTACGACCAGTACGTGAAGGACCTCAACGCGGCAATCATCGTCACCGCAGCTTGACGGGGCCGGGCATCATGCCTGATGATCTGCGGCGGAGAACTATGCTTTCCGAAGGGGCCCCCTCACCGGGGCCCCTTCTGCATTCCCAGACGTACCGGAGGTGCATCGTGGTCGACTTGTCGGTGGACCTCACCAACACGTACTGGACCGTTGCCGAGGCCGCCGAAGCCGCGCAGGTGAAGCCGAACGTCGTCCGGAACTGGAAGTACCGCGGCGTCCTCGAAGAAGCCCGCCGGGACTACCGCGGTCGACCGCAGTTCCGGGCCCTGGACGTGATCCGGGCAGAGAAGGCCACCCGCGAACGCGCGCGCCGGACGTACGCCGCCACCGCATAGTCGTCCGCCGCCGGCCGCGTTGAGGGTCGCGGCCGGCGGCGGATAGCACAACTCCCGCTGTGTGCCGCCCTCTCGCTCGCGGCTGGCTGGGATGGCCCGCTCCGATGGTGGCGGGCGCTGCTCGCGGGCCCGGACGACTCTGCCGGGCCCGCGAGAACAACCCTCAACCCACGCTTGGAGGAACCCGTGACCAAGGAGCAGCGGCATACCTGCCCGCGCCGCCACGAGAGCGGCATGGCCGACCCGAATTCCCCGTTCGTGGGCAGCGGCACCGGGCTCGACACCTGGACCACCGGGCCCGGACTGATCGGTCAGGAAACCGTGGGCCTGTCCTGCTCCTACTGCGGCAGCCTGCACCCTGACCAGTTCATGGAGCTGGTCCGGGAGGGCTGGGAAGTCGGCCCGACGGATAAGAGCTATAAGGCGTACCTGCGCCAGCCCCTCTCGGCCGAGGAGGAGGCGCAGCAGAAGGCCGACTGGATCCAGCGCGATGCTGTCGCCAAGGCGGTGCGTGAACTCGGGGAGCGCGACGGGAAGACGCCCGAGCAGGTCGCCGCCGACCTCGATGAGCAGTGGGGGAAGTTCCCGCACTGCTCGCGCGGCCCCGAGGCGAAGTTCTACTTCCAGCACCTCAGCGCCGATCAGCGCACCGAGTTCATCGAACTCCACAACGCTCGGACCATGAAGATCGGCTACCCCGGGCACTTCTACCAGCCGCCGTTCTTCGCTGGCCCGGCGACTGCATGACCGCCCGCACCCGCGACGAGTGGCGTGCCGTCGACGCCCCGTTCGCGTTGAACGACTGGGAGCCGATCCCCGGCACGTGCTCCCGCTGCGGCCAACCCGCATGGCTCGGAGAAACCCGCTGGTGGCATGACGGGCCTGCCTGCCCCTCGCGCGGCCGGACCGCCGAATTCCTGCCCGACCCCCGCTGACCCACCCTCACCGAGGAGACCCCGCCATGTCCGCGATCGCCGACCGGTTCCACCAGCTCGTCACCCAGCTCGAGGGCGAGGGCCATCACCTCGCCGACGAAGCGAAGGCCCTGTTCTCCCACTACGAGAAGGAAGCCGCCGCAGTCATCGACGGCGTCCGGCCGGTCCTCGACGACATGCGCGCCGGGATCACCGCCGACGTCAAGGCCGTCCTCGCCGAGGCCAAGACGGAAGGCGCCGACATCGTCGCCCGCGTCGAAGCCGCCGTCGTCAAGGTCGAGGCGCTTGTCAAGCAGCCGCCCGCCGGGAGCTGATGACCGTGCTCGAAGTGTTCTGCTTCACGCTCGGGTTCGTCCTCCTCGCCCTGGCCGCAGTCCTGCCCGCGACGGTCCCGCACCGGGACCGCATGGCCTACGCCGGACTCGCACTCTGGCTGCTCCCCGCCACGGTCCACGCACTCCAGGCCCACTGACCCTCCGGGAGGCGCGAGATGGCCAAACGAGGCCACGACCGTGAACTCCCCGAAGGGTTCGAGCGGTACCTCCCCGACGGGAAGCCCCGCTGCTGGGGGCGGTCGAAGAAGACCGGCAAGCAGTGCGGCCAGGCGTCACGGCCCGGGCAGCACATCTGCCGGTTCCACGGCGGCAACGCCCCGCAAAACCTGGCCAAGGCCCAGGAGCGGATCGTCGAGCAGAAAGCGGCGGAGATCGTGGCAACCTACGGCCGGAAGATCAACACCACCGCCACCGAAGCCCTCCTCGAAGAGGTCCAGTGGACCGCCGGCCACGTCGCCTGGCTCCGCGAACGCGTCCAAGAGATCGAGGCCGGCGAGGCGTCCGGGGCCGACGGCGAGCACCCGCTCGTCTGGGGCAAGACCAAGGAGAAGCAGGGCGGCGAGGACTGGGGGCAGACCTCAGAGGCCGTCCCCAACGTGTGGCTGCGCCTCT
The DNA here is from genome assembly GCF_059510295.1 of Streptomyces sp. PTL18. NCBI lineage: Bacteria > Bacillati > Actinomycetota > Actinomycetes > Kitasatosporales > Streptomycetaceae > Streptomyces > Streptomyces sp. PTL18. The sequence continues at coordinate 119,236 of NZ_JCAJZO010000010.1, forward strand.
ACCAGCAGGAGCGCGACCACCTGGTGAAGGTGTGCTCCGCGGCGATCAAGGCGGGTATCGAGGAACGGCGGATCAAGCTTGCCGAATCCCAAGGGGCTCTGCTTGCTGGCGTTATCCGCGGAATTCTCGGAGACCTCAACCTGACGCCTGAACAGCAGGCGTTGGTTTCCGACGTAGTTCCTCGCCATCTTCGTGCAGTAAGCGAGTAGGTCTGGGAGAATGAGCGAAGCCGCACGGTGCTGGAACACCGCACGGCTTCTGACCCATTCACTCGACTCAGGCGAGGAAGGGCTAGTGACGAACACTACCCAAAACTGTGCCGTCCACGGATGCCAGGCGCCACGGCACGCTCGCGGCTGGTGCAGCAAGCACTACCAGCGCTGGAAGAAGACAGGCGATCCCGAGGCGGTCCTGACCGTCGTCAAGCCCGACGCGTGCACCATCGACGGTTGCGAGAGGCCCGTCCACGGGCGAGGGCTCTGCGGCGCTCATTGGAACCGGCAGCACCGCCACGGACACGCACTCGGCGGCGGCCCTGATCGCCAACGAAGCAACGGGCCGTGCTCTGTCGATGGCTGCGAGCGAACGCCTCACGCACTCGGACTCTGTGGCGCACACTACAAAGCGCACCTCCTCGTCGCGAACCCGGAATACCGAAAGCGCAAGAACGCGGCTTGGCTGGAATGGAAGGCGCGCAACGCCGACTACGTCCGCCAGCTACAGAATGCCTACGACAAGGCGAATCCGGAACGTCGCCGCGAAATCATGGCCAGATGGCGGAAGGAACACCCCGCCGCATCCGCCGCGAGCGGGTTCCAACGGCGCAGGCGGGCCGCAGGATTGCCAGATGACGTTGCAGAGATGGTCGACCCTGCAGTCGTCTACGCCCGCGACAAGGGCCTCTGCCACATCTGCGGCGAACACGTGGATCGAAGCATCCCGTGGCCCGAGCCGATGAGCGCAACCATGGACCACATCATCCCGGTGCGCGACCCGGCATCAACCCACAGCTACTACAACATGGCCTTGGCTCACTGGAACTGCAACCAGCGAAAGGGCTACAGGTAGTCGATCAGATGGCGAGGTCGTTGCGGCATGACGATCTCGCCATGGGAAGCTGCGGCCCGGGACTTCGAGAAGCCAGACACGCTCACCCAGCTCGGCTTCGAACCGGTCTGCAAACCGCGCGTCCTCGCCCGCCTGTCCGGCGTCCCCGAGGACGAACTGCCCGCACCGTGCGGCCAGTGCCCCCAGGAACGCTTCCTCAACCTGCCGGACGAAGACCTGGACGTCTTGTACGGCGGCGCCGGCGGCGGCGGTAAGTCGCACTCACTCCTGGCGCTCTGTATCCGCGCCTGCATCCGGTTCCCTGGCATCCAGGTGTTCTGGTTCCGCAAGACGTTCCCGCAGCTGAACCAGTCGGTGCTGCGGAACCTCGCGCGGTATGGCTACGCCAAGGCCGTGGGCGGGGTATGGAACGGCTCGAAGTACGAGCTGCGGTTCCCCAACAGCGGGAACTCGATCTTGACGTTTGCGCACGCCAAGAACATGGAGGAAGCCGCCGCGCTGTCCTCCGCAGAGATCAACCTCCTCGTCATCGACGAACGCACCACCATGCCGCCCGACGTCGTGGACTTCCTGTACACCCGCATCCGGTCAGGCGTGGCAGGCGTGCCATGCCTCGGCGCCCGATCGGCAAGCAACCCCGGGCACGTGGGACATGGCGTCGTCAAGGCCGACTACGTCGACGCCACCGACTACGGGGCAAAGGAGATCGTCGACAAAGCCGGACGCCGCCGGATCTTCATTCCGGCCAAGGCCTCCGACAACCCGTACGTCGGCGACTACGAGAAGACCCTCGAAGGCATCGCCGACCCGGACCTGCGGGCCCGCATCAAGGACGGAGACTGGTCCGCGATGCCCGACGCCGCCTTCCCCGACTGGAAGCGCGACCGCATCATCGTCCCGCCGTTCCAAATCCCCGACACATGGCCGCGCCGCGGCGGCATGGACTACGGCTGGGCCGCCCCCTCCGTCTACCTGGCCGCGGCCAAGGACAACGACGGACGTCTGTGGTTCTACCGCGAACTCACCATGGTGCAGACCCCCGAGCGGGAGCAGGCTCGGAAGATCCTGGACGCGAACGCCGGACACCACGTCCAGGTGATCGCTGCCGACCCGGCGATGTGGGGCAAGACAGGCTCTTCCCTGCCTCCAGCCGACCAGATGGCCACCGAGGGCGTGCACCTGACGCGAGGTGACAACGATCGTCTCGGCGGGAAGGCCCGCTTCCACACCTATCTGTCCGAGGCGCCGGCCTGCGCGCATCACCGGGAACTCGGGTGGGTGACCTGCCCTCTGCTTCACGTGATCGACGGGGCGTGCCCGCAGTTCGCCAAGACGATGGGCGAGCTGCCGCGTGATCCGCGTCGCCCCGAGGACGTCGATACCGACGCCCCGGACCACTGGTACGACGCTGCCCGCTACCTGCTGATGTCGATCGGCGGCGGCCCGGAGATGGTCATCCTCGACGAGGCGCCTCCGGAGCCGATCGCCGAGGTCCTCCAGCCTCTCGGCCCGACGATGGCCGTACGGCCGGCCGCGGCCGCCGCGAACGACGATGCCTGGTGGCCTGAGGGCGACGACGAGACGCCGCGTGCGGGGAGGACGGTGGAATCCCCGTGGGTGTGAGGTCGTGGTTCAAGAGCTGGCGTGCGGAGCCGGGGGTGCTGGAGACCGCGTCGGCCGAGCGGAAGCTCCCCGAGCGCGCGGGCTTCGAATACGGCATCGGTCCGGGCGGGTTGACCGAGACCAACCAGGGCATCGGCACGGCCACGCAGACCGACCGCCGTTCCATGCTCGGCCAGCTCTACGAGGCCTACCTCGCCTGCCCGTGGGCGTGGGCGTCCGTGAACGCGATCGCGAGGACGGTTACGGCCGGCGGCCTGGTCACCGATTGGGACAGCGACGACGGCGAAGGCGACCAGGAGACGCCGGACAAGCCGGCCGAGGTGAAGCTCCTCGAGGGGATGCTGGCGTTCTGCAACCCGCGGGAGAACATTCGGCAGATCCTGCGCGGCGTGATCGTGGACCTGCTGGTCTTCGGTGACGCGTACATCGAGGTCGTGTGGATCGGGCAGCAGCCGGTGGCGCTGTACTCGCTGGACTGTCCGAGCATGCTGCCGATCGCCGACGAACACGGCACGGTGACGTCCTACGTGCAGTTCACCGAGCTGGGGCAGCGCGCCGAGTTCGAGCCGCGCGAGGTCATCCACATCTCCATGGACTCACCCCGCTCCTCGGTGTTCGGTGTGTCGCCGACCCAGGCCGCACTCCTACCGATCACGAGCTGGTTGTTCGCCGCAGCCACTTCGAAGGAGATCTTCCGGAAGGGTGCGCCGCCGCAGATCCACGTCGACCACCCGGCATCCTCCTCTACGGCGGAGATCAACCGGTGGAACGCGATGTACCAGCAGCGGAACATCGGCCCGCGGAACATCGGGAACCCGATCAACACCAAGGGCGGCGCCACCGTCAACGAGCTGGCCCAGTCCCGCACGATGGACTACCTGAAGTACCTGGACCAGAAGCGTGACGAGATCCTCGCCGCGTACGGTGTACCGCCCGCGAAGGCAGGCGTGATCGAGTCCGGGAACCTCGGCGGCGGCACCGGTGAGGCGCAGGACCGCACCTTCATGGTGAACACCTGCCAGCCCATCGCCGAACTGGTCCTCGAAGCGCTCAACTTCGCCTTGGCGAAGAACGGCTTCAATATCGAGGGCTGGAAGCTGAAGTTCCGCGACATCGACATGCGCGACTCCAAAACCGTCGAGGAGATCCGCGACATGCGGCTCCGCAACGGCGCCTGGACCCTCGACCGCTACCGCGCCGACATCGGCGAACCCCCCGTCGACGGCGGCGACCAGCCCGTCCTCGTGGACCGCGAGAACCTCGTACGGTGGGCCGACATGGACGCCGTGTCCAAGGCGACGATCGCGAACAAGCTCCGCGGCACCGCCCTGGAGCCCGCAGCGCCCGAGGACGGCAAGCCGGTCACGGTGGAGAAGCCCGAACCCAAGCCGACGCCGCCGCAACTGCAGGCGTTCGCCGGCGGACAGCCACCGGAGCCGGAGGGCGACGGCACACCGGACGACGCCCTGCCGCAGGAGTCGGCCCGCGCGCTGTACCGGCGCCGTCTACAAGAGGCGCTGGCCGCGTTGCCGGGGGGTGTCGATGAGCGAGCAGCCGCCTGACCCGCCGCCCCAGCCCGTGCAGCCACCGGACCCGCCCGGGCACCCGCTGCGGGCGAAGGACGTGCCCGCGCTCATCGCGAAACGGATCGGCTGACCGGATCGGGGGTGAGCGTGTGGCGTCACCGGACTTCTCCGACGGCTGCATGATCGCCCTCTACCCTCCGGCCGACCTCGCACAGGAGCTCGCGGTCGACGGCGGCCTGCCACCGGATGAACTGCACGTCACGGTCGCCTACCTTGGGGATGCCGCCGACATCGACGCTGCGGTGCTCCGCGAGGTCACCGCGGAGCTCGCCGAGCGGCAGCCCATCACAGGGCAGATCTCCGGGCTCGCCCGGTTCACCGGCGGCGACAAGGACGTCATCGTCGCCCTCGCCGACTCTCCCGACCTGGAAGACCTCCGCCGGGACACCATCGACGCCCTATCCGAACACGGAATCAAGATCCCCCGGGATCACGGCTACACCGCCCACCTCACGATCCAATACCTCGACCCAGACGACCCGGCACCACTCGACCGACTCGACGCCCAGCCGGTCGAGTTCACCGTGCTCGCCGCCGTCCACGGCACCGAGCGCACCGACTTCCCACTGGAGCACCCGATCGCGTCCCCGGCCCGCGAGGCGTTCGCTGCCGGGTGGGCGCTGTCCGGTGGCCCGATGACGGAGCGGGTGAAGGCCGCCAGCCGGGCCGCCGTCCAGATGGCGATCGAGCGCTCCGACGACCCCCAGATCCTGGAGGTCACCATCGACCTCGGGAAGCTCGAAGGCATGTGGGCGCTGCTGTTCGCCCGCCGCGAGCAGAAGCAGGCCGAACACACGCGGCTCGTCGCCGACGCGTGGCGGCCGCTCATCGACCGGACTGCGGTCGCCGACATGGTCGACCGGTTCCGCGGCCGAGCCGGGCTCACCGAAGCCGCCCGTGACTTCTACGACGAAGCGCTCGCCGCCGCCCGGGCCATGCTCCGCGCCCTCGCCGACCTCACCGGCTGGACGAAGCTGCGCACGGCGATCCGCAACGCGATCGCCGCTGGCCGTGCCGAGGGCATGGTCAACGCCGTCGCGATCGCCGCCGAACGGGCCAGTCAAGTGGGCCTCGACTGGAACATCGCTTTCAAGGACGCCTACCGGTCGCTGGGGCACCTCGAGGAGCTGTGGGGTGAGGCGGACGGCTGGCTCGGCCGCATGGTCGACCGGGCGGCCGGAGACCTCGGCCGGGCTCTGGCACAAGGTGCGGAGGACGGCGCGTCGCGGGACGAGATGATCGACGCAGCGATGGATGTCCTGGACTCCGAGGACCCCGAGGCGGTCGCGTTCGTCGTCGACTGGGCCATGACCACCGCAGCCGACGACGGCGCGCTCCGGCTGTACCAGTCCGAAGGCGTCCTGCAGGTCGACATCATCACCGCCGGGGACGGCCGCGTGTGCGAGGCCTGCCTCGACGCCGAAGCCGGAAGCCCCTGGGTACTGGCCGACGCGCCCCGGATGCCGCTGCACCCGGTCTGCCGGTGCGTGTACGCCGCAGCCGTGTCCTTGTCCCACTTCGCCAGCTGGTTCGCGTGACCTGGAGACTCTGATGAGCACCTACCGCCCGGCCCGGGTCCTGTGGAACCTGACCCCGGCCAACGCCCCGCTCACGCTCTCTGGCGCGGGCTCGACCAGCAGCCCGACCATCAACCTGATCGACATCAGCGACGTGTGGCTGGCCGTCACCGTGGTCGGAACACCGACCGGTACCACACCCACGCTGGACGTCGGCCTCGACGTGCAGGACCCGGACGGCAACTGGTACCCCACGGTCGCGAAGATCACCCAGCTCACGACGACTGCCGGGCGGGGCTCCGCGTCCGCGGGCCTGCACATGCCGAACGTCGCCTCGACGAGCGCCGCGCTGGTGCTCCCGCCGTACGGCCGCGTCACGTGGACGCTCGGCGGCACCAACCCCGTCTACCCGCAGACGTCGATCGCGCTGATGGGGAGGTGACCGACGCTAGGCGCCTCGGGCGGCGCGGAGCCTCTCCCGGTAGCGCCGCTCTCGCTCGGCCTGGCATCGACGGCACTGCCTCTGCCCTCGCGGATTGACGTACAGGTTGGCCCCGCTCAGAGGGTGCCCGCGCTTGCAGAGCACTTTCCTGGCGTTGGCCGCTGCCGCGCCTTTGCCGCGCAAGGTGTTCTCCCCGCCTTCAGCGACCACGAGGTGGGCCGGGTTAGCACACCGGCGGTGAGCGCAGGACGGACCGCCCGGGCACTCCCGGTCTTCGTTGTGGCACATGTGGTCGATCGTCATGCCTTCTGGGATCGGACCGACCAGGGCGGTCCACACAGCTCGGTGGACGAGCTCCTGGCCTTCTCCGTTGTGGGTAACGCCGTACCCGTCCTTGTTGAGTCCGTGCGGCCAGTGCCAGCAGTCTGCTCCGCTCTGGCGCTCCAGCCATCGGGCAAGGGTGACCGCGCGCCCTGCGTCGTAGCACGCCCGATTGCAGTGGTCTCGCGTCAGGTTGGGTTTCCTGCCGCCGCCAGCCCGCGGGTCGAACTCTCTGCCGCAGTTGAGGCACGTGCGGAGCGGCACAGGCTTCCGCATCGACTGCCAGTAGCAGGAGCGAGAGCAGTAGACGCCGCCGGTCCCCGTGACTCGGGTGTGGCGAGTGAATCGGACGTCGCACTGGGCGCACGCGAATTGGAAGGGCATGGCGGACTCGCTTTGCGTGTCGACGTAGGTCAGGACAGCAGGAGTTTTTCGATCTCGTCGAGGCTCACGCCGGCTTCGGGGCTGCGCGCGTCACCGGTTGCGGTGTCGGTCAGCCAGTACAAGCCGAAGTCGGTGGCGCGCGGATCGCGCCGCCGTGAGCGGCGCAGAGATAGCCCCTGTCGGCCGGCCATCCGGCGGAGCCGATTCTCACGGACCTTGTCGTCTGTCATGCCGGAAAGCGTACCGGAAGCGATGCTGGAAATGATGCTGGAACCCTGGGGAGGGAGGCGCTGTGGCTAAGTCGATCGCCACCATCGAGGGAACGGCCCTTGTTCCGGGGGTCAGCAGGAACGGCCGCTACTACTCGCCAGAGGCGATCGCCCGGGCCGTGGAGCGCCTGTCCGAACGGATCGCTTCCGGTACGAACCCGGCGGTCATGTTGACCTCGCACGGCGCCGACGATGACTCCAGACGCATCGTCGGCCGGCTGACCTCCGCGTCGCTTGCCGACGACGGCTCAGCCCGGTTTGCCGCAGACCTCGCGGACACCGACGAGGGACGCAAGATCGCCGCGCTTGTCGACACCCGAGACGGCCCCGCTTTCCTCAAGGGCGTATCGATCCGCGGCGCATGGGTCGGCAAGGTTCACCGCGAGGTAGGCCCCGACGGCAAGTCCTACGAGACCGCCCCGGATTTGGAGATCGACGGCCTTGATTTCACCCGGAAGCCGGGAGTTCCAGGCGCCGAGATCGACAGCTTCACTCCCGCGGAGGCCAGCGCCCCGGCGGAGACCGCGCCCGATGGCCGGGTGCTCATCACCGAGTCAGTGCAGGAGGCGCTGGTGACCACCACGACTGAGGCCGACACACCAGCCGTATCGAAGCGCGGCTCCGGCCTGACTGGCGACGGCGGCATCGTCTACGCCGACCCGGGCTACCAGTCCGACAAGAAGCAGCGATACGACATCTCCACCAAGGCCAAGGCCAAGGGCGCCTGGTCCTACGTGAACCAGGCCGACAACGCCCGCGCGTACACGTCCGCACAGCTGAAGCGGGTCAAGCAGCGCATCATCAAGGCGCTGAAGAAGTTCGGCGTCACCGTCGACACGCAGGAAGGCTGGCTGATCGAGCCGGCCGCGCAGGTCACCGAGGCCCTCGCCGAGTGCTGGGGGATGGACTCGGCGGACGCCGGGACCTTGTACGTCTCCCTGACCAACGGGCCCACCACCGTCACAGTGTCGTCGTACAGCCTCGACCCCCACGACCTCGACGCCGTCGGCCGCGCGGCGATGGCTGGCGCCGTGCAGACGCTGGTGAACATCGACCCGGACCTCGACGCGGACGTCGACGTCCCCGGCGAACCCGGCGACAACGCGGAGCCCGCCAGCGCGGCCGGGGCGCCCTGCCCTTGTCGCTGTGGCTGCGCGATCCCCGAGACGCCCGGCGGATGCCCGTGCGAGTGCGAGTCGTGCATGCACTGCAAGGGCGAGACCGACGAGGACGACGCGATGGAGACCGCCCCGTCCAGCCCCGCCACCGAGACTGCGGCCTCCGGAGCACCCGACTCCGAAGCTCTCGCCGCCGGCATCACCCCCGACCCGGCGCCGGAACAGCCGGCCGCCGTCCCCACCGAAGAGAAGGAGGGGCCCGCCATGGCGGAGTCCACCACCCCGGCAGCGGAGACCGCTGCCGTCCCCGCCGCTGGTGGGGTCCACCTGACCGACGAGCAGTTCGCTCAGCTCCTCGCCCGCGTGGCCAGCCCGGCGCCCGCCGCGGCCCCGGCTGCGGAGTCCGCGCCGGCCGAGCCGGTCGCCGAAGCTGCGGCCCCGGCCGCCCAGGTGACCGAGACCGAGGACCAGCGCATCGCGCGCCTGGTCTCCGAGGGCGTCAAGGCGGCGCTGCCGCAGGCCATCCAGGAGCATGTCGCCGCCACGGGCGGCCCGGCCCGCAAGGGGCTCGTGTCCCAGGTGGCCGAGGCCGCGGGCGGGTCCGGGACCGGTTCGGCGGGCCTGCCGGAGGGTTGGCCGCAGAAGCCGCTGCACCAGTACACCGACGAGGAGTGGCGCGCGCACGTCGCCCCGTCGACGGTCGGTGCGATCCTCGGCGCCCGCGGCGCGGTCCCGGCCGAGTAACACCCGCTGCCCGTACGGGCACGTCACGCACTTCCTGACCGCCAGCCCCATGAGCTGGTGCCGCTCGGCAGTGATGGTCACCCCGGCCCCACCCACAGCTCGTGGCGTGGGGCTTTCCCATACCCACCCCTGCCGAAATGAGGCATGTCGCCATGACCACTGGTGACCTTCGTGAGGCGCTGACCGCCGCCGGTGCAGCACCCCTCATCAACAAGATCATCGACCCGATGCTGCTGGAGTACCAGCGGCGCTACTCCCCGCTCGTGCGGTCCATCCAGACCCGCAAGTGGGACTCCACGGTCTACTACTTCAACCAGCGCACCGCCCGCGCCGCAGGTGGCTTCGTGACCGACGGCGGCGCCCGCCCCGTCACCAACAGCACCTACGTGCAGAACCAGTTCACGATCCGCAACATGCAGTCCGTGGGCGCGGTCACCGGCTACTCCCAGGCCGTCACCAAGCAGCTCATCGGAGACCTGCGCCAGCAGGAAATCGAGGGCGGCGTCCAGGGCCTGTACTGGGACATCGAGAACGCCATCCTCTGGGGCAACCAGGGCTCGACCCAGTACGGCGGCTACCCCCAGTTCGACGGCCTCGACAGCCTCGTCTCGACGTTCTCCGGCACCAACCAGAACGCGATCGACGCCGCCGGCGCGAGCTTCTCGCTGGGCTGGCTGGACAAGCTGATCGACATGGTGGAGCAGCAGGCCGCGATGGCCGTGCAGGACGCCTCGTGGCAGTTCGTGATGTCGCCGACCGCCGCGTCGAAGGTGTCGCAGCTCCTCGTGTCGCAGCAGCGGTTCGTCGACAAGGTCGAGATCGCGTCCGGTCTGAACGTCCTGACCTACCGCGACGTGCCGATCATCAAGTCGTCGTTCCTGTCGGCGCGTGCCTTCCAGATGGGAACCGTCACGACGGCGACCTCCACCACTGGTGGTTCCCTGGCGGCGGCCACGTACTACTACCAGGTCGTCCCGGTCATCGCCCGCCAGGGCGAGATCCTCCCGTCCACGGAGGTGTCCCAGGCGACCACCGGCTCCACCAGCACGGTCACCCTGTCCTTCAGCACGCCGACCGGCCTCGACGGCGCGCAGCCGAACCTGTACAAGGTCTACCGCGGCACCGCCACCGGCGCCGAGACGTTTCTCGGCTACGTCGACGCCACCGTCGGTGTCGGCTCCGACGGCGTCACCCCGATCCTCACAACCTCGATCGTGGACGACGGTGTCACCCTGACCCCGAAGAACGGCAGCACGGCCCCCGCCACGGTTCCGGCCGCGTACGTCGGCACCAACTCCTCGATGAAGCCGCAGTCCTCGGGCTCGGAGAACATCTACCTGATCGCCCGCGACCCGAACTTCGTCGTCCGTCCGTACGTTCGCGAGCTGGAGCCGCTCGACGTTTACCCGACCACCGCGTCTCCGGACTCGCTGCCGTTCGCGATCGCGTCGGACACGTGCCTCGCGGTCCGCGCTCCTCGCTATGTGGGCCGGATCAACCGCGTCAGCACGGCCCTGTCGAGCTGACCCACCCTCGTCCGGCGGCGCGCGGCACCGATGGCCCCCCGCGCGCCGCCGGGCACCAGCCCCTACACGGAAGGGAGCGGCGTCATGCCGCGCATCCGCAAGGACCGAGCCGGAAGCGACAGCTTCGGCAACACCTGGCCCAAGGACGGCGCCGTCGTCGACGTCGAGCCGGAGCAGGCAGCCGCGCTGCTTGCCATCCCCGACGGCGGCTTCACCGAGGTCACGCCGGGCTCCGACAAGGACGGCGAGGAGGAACTCTCCGAGGTCGACCCGGACGCGCCCACCGGCGAACCGAACACGAAGGCCCCGGCGAAGAAGACCACCGCTCGGAAGACAGCCGCGAGCAAGGTCGAGGAGTAGTCCATGGCCGCGGACTCCCCGGCACCGCTCGCCACCAGCGCGGACATGCAGAGCGGGCAGTTCGCGGACCTGGTACGCGACTACAGCACGCCCAACCTCGACCAACTGATGATCGAAGCCACCCGGGTGTGCGAAGGTATCGCCGGCCGCCGACTGGCCCCGTTCACCGGCGTACCGGAGACCCACCGGGCCACGGGTATCGACCCGGACGAGTACACCGACTCCACCTCCCTGCCGATGGACATCCTCGGCAGCCTGGGCCGCTCGTACGCGAACGCGCTCGGCGCTGGGGACCAGGTGCGGCACGTGTGGTTGAACGAGTTCGCGCCCCGCTACCCGGAGATGTGGACGTACTCGAACCTCCAGGTGGAGATCCTCCGGTCGTACGGCGGCTCCCAGACCGTGAACACGGCCAGCCTGATCGGGGCCGAGAACGACAGCGGCCACATCTGGTTCACCTTGGGGACCTTCCTGCCGCTCGGCTCGCTGATCCGGACTACCTACGGCGGCGGTTACACCACGGTGCCGGCCGACCTCGCGCGGGCCTGCAAGCTCGAGGCCGCCGTGCTCGTGCTCGGCGAAATCGATCCGGCGGGCACGCAGTTCGGGCACGACCCGGGAGCACTCCACACGCAGGCTGAGAACATCCTCGCGCGCTACCAGCCCACCTGACGGGGAGGTGAGCGGTGAGCACAGCGGACGCGGTGCAGCGTGAGGCGGACTGGCTGAGGGCCTACACCGCGAGCGACGGATTGCCTGCGCTGCTCAAGGCGAGCGGGGGCCCGTTTGATGTGGTCCAGGCGTACGTGCCGCGGACGGGGGCGCAGCGGCAGGCCCGGCTGTACGTGACGCGGTCGGCGTTGCGGGTGGAGCGGTTCGGCTTCAACCGGAAGATCAACCACCACACGTTCATGCTGCGCCTGTACTGGCCGCAGTCCTCCCCGACCGGCCAAGCCGAGTCTGTCCAGGCCGCGTTCGACACGGCCGTCGACGCCGTCCTGCAACGGGTCTCGGGCCTGTTCCAGGACAAGACGCACGGCGCCCGCTTCCTCAGCGTGGCCGAGGACCCGACGCAGATCGACGTCCAGTTCGCAGACCCCGAGGCCACGATCCAGGCCAAGGCCGAGCTCACAGCCACGATCACCTACCAGGCGGACGACCAGGACTACACCTCCTGACCCGCCCTCCCACGCCCTTCGGGGCGCCTTCGTCATGCCCACCTTTCATCGCGGGAGCCCACTGTGCGCCAGCGCAACACCACCGGCCACGCCTGGACGTTCATGGGCGATCCGCCCGTCCGGGTGCTGCCCGGCGACACCCACGACAGCGACGTCCTCCTCGACGGATGGACGCCCGTCGAAGAACCCGAGCCCCAGCACGACGCCGCGGCCGACGAGCCGCCGCACAAGACCAGCAGGAAACGCGCCGCCGCGGACACCGACACGACGAACGGAGGTGAGCCGCGGTGACCCTGCTCTCTCGGCTCGGGTATGTGGGCCTCGCCAAGGAGGCCACCCAGGGCACCTGGGTGACTCCCTCCTACTTCCTGGCCTGCACGAAGCTCGACTTCAGCATTCACTACGAGCAGCTGAAGGACGAGTCGTACCGCAACAACGACTCGAACCTGCAGGGCCTCTACCAGGGCGCCGGGAACTCCGAAGTCGACCTCGAGTTCAACGCGTACCCGGATGCGCTCGGCTACGTCCTGCGGATCATCGGCCCGGACACGGTCACGCCGGGCGTGTCGACGACGCTGTCCTCGTCGACGACCGCCGGGGCCACCTCGATCAGCACGGCCGCGACCATCCCCGTCGGCTCCACCATCATGATCGACACCGGGTCGAAGGTGGAGTACGCCACCACCGGCACCCCCTCCGGCACCGGCCCGTACACGATCCCCATCGCCACCCCGTCCGGCGGCCTGACCTACGCGCACAACTCCGCCGTGGCAGTGGTCTCGCAGACCACCCACACCTTCAAGCAGTCCGCTACCACCGCCAAGCCCACCTACAGCCTGACCCAGTCGAACGTGTACGAGGCGTGGGGCTACACCGGCTGCATGCTCTCCGACGTGTCGCTGAAGGTAGACCCGAAGGGCATCGTGACCTGCGGCGCCAAGTACACCGGCTGGATCCCCAGCGTGCAGGCAGGCCCGTTCACGCCCGCCTTCTCACAGCCTGCGCCGCTGCTCGGCTGGCAGTTCGCCATGACCAACGCAGGCGGTGCCAGCACACGCGGCCTGTCGTACGACCTGTCGCTGAAGCGGCCGATCGAGGCCATCCACGCCTCCAACGGCTCCCAGCAGCCCCGCGAGGTGTTCTCCGGCGTCCTGGACGCGGACATCACCTACAAGGCGATCTACGAGAACGACACCGACTACAACCTGTACCTGCAGGCCCTGCAGAACAACCCAACGTCGATGACTCTCACGCAGCCCGTGGGCGCCGGCGTGGACGCGGCCGGATCGGCCCTGACGATCACGACGACGCAGGGCGGCTGGTCGAAGGGCAAGCCGGAGGTCGGCGGCACCTATGTGACGGCGGACTTCGAGATCAACGGCATCTACAACTCCACCGACTCCGGCTCGGTGCAGGCCGTGCTTCGCAACTTCGTGACATCGGCGTACTGACCTGCACGTTTCCCACAACTCCCCGGTCGTGCACGCGTGTGAGGGCGTCGCTGCGCGGCCGGGGTCTCACGCCCTCAGCGCCCTCACCCAGCAAGGAGAACCGCCCATGTCGGGCTACACCAACCCGTACGTCCTGCTCCAGTTCCCGGACCTCGGCGACGACGTGTCCGTACTCATCCGGAACCCGCAGCTCATGCCGCCCGCCCAGCTCCAGCCGCGTGACGTGCCCCTGGACGAGAACGGGCAGCCCCTCGACCAAGAGGCGGCGCGGCAGGCCAGCTACGAGGTGATGGAACGCCTGATCGTCGCCTGGAAGGTGTACGAAGCGTTCGGCGACGAACTCCAGGTCGCCGAAGACGCGGACCCGGCCGAGTTGTTCGCCCAGCTCGCCGCCGGGGAGCCGAAGCGCCTTGGCGCGATCAACACCGACAACATCGCCCGACTGCCGCTGGCCATCCTCAACCGGATCGGTGAGGAGGTCGGCCGAGTCGCGGACCCTCGCTAGGCCCCGGCTCGCCGTACTTCGAGGACGTTCTGCTGCCCGCCGAGTCCATCATCGAGGGGACCTGGAGCGACAGCGAGCCCGCTCCACTGGAGTGGGTGGACTTCGCTCTGATGCGGCGCATGCACTGGTCGTGGGAGCAGCTGCAGCAGACGCCGGTGTACGTGCGCCGCTACTGCCTGGACTTCCTCGGGATGCTCGCCGAGCACGAGGAACGTAGGACGGAACGCGAGCAGCGCAGGGCCGAGCGGCAGGCGCGGGGGTGAGCGATGCCCGAGTTGCGCCCCGGGATGTTCGCCCGGCTCTTCGCCGAGATCGAACGTGATGGGCAGATGAAGGCCCGCCGGGTCATCACGCAGTTGGCCCTGGCGATCGAGCGGCAGGCGAAGGTCAACGCCTCGACCGGCGCGCACCGGCGGGGCACGCCGACGCCGGCGCGGCCGGGGACCGGCCCGTCGGTCATCTCCGGCACGCTGCGTAGGTCGCTCACGCATAGCCCGGTCGTGTTCACCGGGGGCGGTTGGGAGACGAAGGTCGGCACTGGTGTCGGTTTCACCCCGTCGTACGGGCGGACCCCGGCCAACAAGTACGGCCTGTACCTTGAGACCGGGCTGAGGAACGGCAGCACCTATCCGTTCCTGAAACCGGCGTACGACTTCGGCGTGCGGATCGTCGCCCCTCAGCTTTACCAGGCCGTGTTTCGGCCGGGCTGGCCCCGTATCTGACCTTCTGGCCGCTGGCCGTGTTCACCCCCGATCTTTGAGAGGCGGTGGCACGTGCCGGACGTTGCTGATCTCTTCGTGCGTCTCCGCGCGGAGACGGCCCCGTTCACCCGCAGCATGGGTGAGGCCGCTACCCGGGGCGAGTCCTTCACCCAGCGCATGGGTGGTCTCGGCGGCATGATGACCAAGCTCGGCAAGGCCACCACCGTGGCCGGCCTGGGTATCGCCGCTGTCAGCATCAAGATGGCCGGCGACTTCCAGGCTTCGATGCAGAAGCTGGTCACGACGGCAGGTGAGTCGCAGAGCAACCTGAAGAGAGTCTCGGACGGCGTCAAGGACATCGCCGTGCAGACCGGCACGAGCACCAAAGAGCTGGCCGACGGCATGTACATGGTGGAGTCCGCTGGATTCCACGGCGCGTCGGGCCTCAACGTGCTCAAGGCCGCTGCCCAGGGCGCGCGCGCCGAGCAGGCACCGCTGCCCGAGGTCACGAACGCGGTCACCTCGGCGCTGAAGTCGTACCACCTGCCCGCCTCGGCCGCGGTGCAGATCACCAACCAGATGATCGCGGCGGTCGGCCACGGCAAGATGACCTTCGGCGAGTTCGCAGGCAGCCTCAGCACGGTGCTGCCGATCGCCTCTGCGGCACACCTGTCGTTCGCGCAGGTCGGCGGCGCGATCGCCACGCTCACCAACCACGGCACCAGCGCGCGTGAGGCGACCCAGGAACTCGCGTTCACGATCCGCTCTCTCCAGGCGCCGAACAACGTGGCCGTGCAGGAGATGCAGCGGCTTGGGATCTCCAGCAACGACGTATCCACCAAGCTCGGGCAGCGCGGCCTCACGGGCACCATCGACATGCTGCAGCAGGCCGTCCTGTCCCACATGGGCAAGGCCGGCACCGTGCTGCTGAACGCGTTCAACACGTCGAAGCAGGCGGCCGCCGACGCCCAGACGATGATCAAGGCGATGCCGCCGAGCATCCAGAAGCTCGCCGAGTCCTATTCCAAGGGCGCCATCTCGATGGGCGACTGGCGCAAGACGCTGAAGAGTCTGCCTGCGGACCAGGCGAACCTGCTGGCCCAGTACGCCGGGCTGATCAACAAGTCGCACGGGTTCAACCAGCAGTTGAAGAACGGCGGCCCGGCGTCGGAGACGTACAACGCCGCGATGAAGAAGATCATGGGCGGGGCGACGGGACTCAACGCCGCGCTCATGCTGGGTGGGGAGAACGCCAAGGACTTCACCAAGAACGTCGCCGCGGTCGGCGAAGCCGGCAAGCACGCCGGGAAGGACGTCGAGGGCTGGGCACAGACGCAGAAGACGTTCAACGTGCAGATGTCCCAGCTCAAGCAGCGGGTCGAGGTTGCGGCCATCACCATCGGCACGAGGCTGATTCCGGTCGTCTCCAAGGCGGTCGCGTTCTTTACCCAGCACAAGGCCGCGGCCATGGCGTTGGCCACGGTCATCGGCGTTGTGCTGACCGCCTCTGTGGTCAAGTTCGCGACCAGCGCGGTCACGGGCGCCGTCAAGGGCGTCGCGGACATCGGCAAGGGCGTCGCCGCGGCGGGGAAGGCGGTGAAGGCGTTCGCGACGTCCGAGAAACTCGCCGCGGTCGCCACGAAGGTCTTCGCGGGCGCTCAGGCCGCGCTGGACGCGGTGATGGATGCCAACCCGATCGTGCTGATCGTCCTCGCGGTCATCGCGCTGGTGGCCGCGCTGATCTACGCCTACAACCACTCGGCGCGGTTCCGGGCCATCGTCCAGGCGGCGTTTGCCGGGGTGAAGGCGGCGGCGATGGCGCTGTGGCACGGGATGCAGGCTGCGTGGAACGGCATCGTCGCCGGGGTGACGTGGGTGTGGCAGGGCATCACGGGCATCTGGCGCAAGATCCAGAACGTCACGAGCACGGTGTGGAACGCGATCTCCGGGTTCTTCCGCAAGTGGTGGCCGCTGCTGCTGATGATCTTCCTTCCGTTCGTGGGCCTGATCATCGCGATCTGGAACCACTTCCACAAGCAGATCACGGACGCGGCGAAATCCGTGTGGAACGCGGTGAAGTCGTTCCTCAAGGGCGTGTGGGACGGCATCAAGAGCACCGCTCAAACGGTGTGGAAGCTGGTCTACAAGTACGTCGTCCAGCCCATCGAGGACATCTGGATTTTCATCAAGGCCGTCTGGAACGTGGTCAAGCCGTATCTGGCGTCTGCCTGGCACTGGATCGCCGGCCAGGCCAACACTGCGTGGCAGGCCGTCAAGCGGTACATCATCAACCCAATCACCGAAGCCTGGAACTGGCTCGTCAGCAAGTTCAACCAGATCAAGGACTACATCGGCAACAAGCTCCACGAAGCCGTCAATGTCGTCACCAACATCGCCAGGGGCTTCGTCCACGTCGGTGAAGACATCGTCAACGGCATGATCCAAGGTGTCGAGAACATGGGCGGCGCCCTCTTCGACAGGTTGAAGGGCCTGGCCAACGACGCTCTGAGCGCAGCGAAATCGTTCCTCGGTATCGGGAGCCCTTCCAAGTTGTTCCGCGACGAGGTCGGAAAGTGGATCGTCCACGGCGTCGCCCAAGGCGTCGACGACAACAGCCATGTCGCCGTCCGGTCGGTGCGCGGCATGGCCGCGTCCGTTGCGGGCGTGCCGGTCACTGCACCCGTAGTCGGCGGCGTAGGACGCCTGGCCCTTGCGGCAGGTGGAGGGTATGGCGGCGCGCCGGTCCCCACGGTGATCAACAACATCACGATTCAAGGCAGCGTGCTGACCGAGCGGGATCTACGCGACGTCGTGCAGCGCGAGTTCCTGCGCTTGGGTGCCCGCAGTTCCACGACGTGGCAGCAGTACCGCAGGTGACAGCGCTAAGCCCGCGCCGTCACGGTCCGACTGACAAGCACGCTGCACCACAGGACAACCGAATAGGGCGCCGCCGGGCGCCAGGAGGAGGGCCCGGTGGCGAACCCGAAGCTGGAGACGCTCGTCGACTACTTCGGCGGCTCAGCGATCAACACGGCCGTCTGGAACAACAGCAGTGGCTCCCCGGACGTCACGCTCGACACCGCCCTGACCCGGGTGAAGATCGCCTGCCAGAACTACTACCCGATCTTCAGCGCCCTCGGCCCGTTCGACGCCACGAACAGCAGCATGTTCGCGCGGATCACTCCGGCACCGGTCGGTAACGGCTCCACACAGACGATCATGCGGTTCGCTCTCGACGGCAGCAACCGCGTCACCTTCTACACCGACGGCGGCGGCATCCTTACCGCGCGCGTCTCAAACGCGGGCGTGGACACCACCACCGTCATCGGCCCCTACGACGCCTACCAGCACGCCTGGTGGAGGCTGCGAGTGTCCGGCGGCACCGTCTACTACGAGACCGCCCCGGATGCCTTCACGTGGACGACCCGCGCCTCCCTCATACCCACCTGGTCGATGACCGCCGTGCAGGCCGTGTTCCTGTGCGGCTACTACGACACCGAGTCCGCGGGCATGGCCGCCTACGTCGATCACGTCGGCACCACCAGCTCGGCGCCGGGCCAACCGAACCTGAACTGGCCCGCGATCGAAGCCGCGTGGGCGCCGTACTGGAACTGCAACGGCGGCGACCTGCCCCTGGACCGGTACGTCGAGGTCACCTCCCGCACCCGCGGGCAGACCAGCATCCAGCGCGGCCGGCAGTACGAGCTGGACCAGGTCCGCTCCGGTGAGCTGCGCGCCGAGCTCGTCAACACGGACGGTGCGCTCGACCCGAACAACACGTCGGGCCCTTGGTACGGGCACATCCAGCCGTACCAGCCCTACAGGGTGCGGGCGCAGTGGCCGCCGACCCGGAACTTGTTGGACCAGGTCATGGCCACGGGTGGGGACCTCGGCGGGTACGGCCTGGGCACGATCCCGCAGGGCTCTGCGGGAGCGGACATTTTCAGCGTGACGGACTCGACCGGCGGCTCCTTTGTGTCGTCGACATCGGCGTGGCAGGGCTCGACGGTCATGCAGTTCACCGTGCCGTCCGGGTCTGCGGCCGCCTCCCGCGTCTGCCACACGCCCCGCTGGTCGGTGATCCCCGGCCAGACGTACACGGTGACGCTGCAGGTCCGGGATGTGACCGCGTCCACGAGCCTCAGTGTGCAGGCGTTCCTCGGCTGGTACACCATCGGTTCCGGCGCTCCGACGTCTTTCACCTACGGCACGACCGCAACCCTCACCGGATCGACGACGGCCGGATGGACGACGATCACCGTTACCGGGACTGCCCCGTCCAACGCGGCAGGCCTCGACTGCGGAGTGGCGCTGGCTTCGACCGCGGCCGCGACTGCCTCGTTGCAGGTGGACGGCTGGCAGTTGGAGAAGGGTTCGACGTCGACGACGTGGACGTGCCCGGGCGTCACCTATCCGATGTACGGCGGGTTCGTGGAGCGGTGGCCGCCCCAGTGGGCCATGAACGGGACCTATGGCACAGTCCAGCCGACCGCTGTCGATGCTCTATCCCTGCTGAGCCAGGTGCAACTTGCGGACCCATTGACGGAGGAGATCAACTCCCACAGCCCGCGCTTCCTGTACACGCTGGGTGATCCGCAGGGCGCGGCCACGTTCACGGACTCGACGGGCCAGAACCCGGCCGCGCCGTGGGCAACCAGCAAGTACGGTGCGGGCTCCCTCACCGCCGGCACCCAGATCACGTCGGCGAGCAGCGGCGGCGCCTACACCGGAAGCTCCAACACCGTCGTCACGATCAGCAACGCCAACCCGGGCACCAACCTCATCGGCGCAGCCACGTTCATCTCGTTGAACAGTGCGGGAATCGTGGGTCCTGCGAACCCGTCCGGCTCCTGGTCCCGCATGATCGCCTTCCGATACATAGGCCCGGCCCCGACCTCTTATTCCGTGTTCTGGTCCTCGTTCGACAAGCAACGCTCCGGCGGGTATGTCGGTGGTTCCCAGCTGTACTGGCAGATCGACTCCGGCGGCAAGCTGGGGCTGGCGCTGAGCGGTCCAACGAACAACCTAGCCGTGTTCGTGCCCTCCTCAACCAGCGTGGCCGACTCAAACTGGCATCTCGCCATCGCTTCATACAGCCACGCGAATGCTCAGCTCATCGTCAGCATCGACGGCGCTTCCGCGGTCTGGCCCAGTTTGAGTACAGCGTATGAGCCGACCGGGCTCATCTCGGACAACGTCGGCGCGTGGGTGGACCCGACCGTCGGCAACGGCACCACCTACAACTACAAGGGCGACTTGTCGTTTGTCGCCGAATTCCCCACCGCCCTCTCGACTACCGACATCACCAACCTGTACAACGCGTGGAAGACGTCCTGCGCCAACGAGTCGACGAACACCCGCTACAGCCGCATCCTCGGGTACGCCGGATACACCGGGCTGCGGTACGTCCAGACAGGCCTCACGACGTCCATGGGCCCGGCCTCCTTCAACGGGCAGGACGCCCTGTCGGCGCTGCAGAGCGTCGTGGACACCGAAAACGGGGAGCACTTCGTCGCCCGCGACGGCACCCTGACGTTCCGCAGCCGGTCCGCCCGCTACAACGCGCTCACACCGTCGCTGACTTTCGGGGAGAACACGGCAGCCGGCGAGATCCCCTATGAGGACTGCCAACTGGACTACGACCCCACCCACCTGTCCAACCTGGTCACCATCACCCAAGCGTCCACCAGCCAGACGTTCGTCGCGCAGGACTCCACCTCGCAGACGAACTATTTCCCCAGGTCACTGACCCGCACCGTCAACTCGTCGTCGTCCCTGGAGTGCCAGGACGCCGCAGGATACCTCCTCAGCAGGTACAAGAACGCGCTCACCCGCGTCCAGTCGCTGAAAATCCACCCGAGCGCCAACCCGGCCCTCTGGTCCACCCTGCTCGACCTGGAACTCGGCACCCGCGTCCGCGTCATGCGCCGGCCGCCAAGCCCAGCCCCGGCCATCCAAGTCGACTGCTACGTCGAAGCAATCCAGTGGGATTGGAACAACGCTGGCGAGGCCTTCGTCACGCTCCAGTGCAGCCCGGCGGACCTGACCCCCTACGGGCTGTTCGCCGCTTTCCACTGCACCCTGTCCGGATCCCCGGCGGCGGGCGTCACGACCATCACGATCAACGCGGGAGCCGACAACACCAACCCGGCCGCCGCCCAGATCGGACAGAACCAGCAACTCATTCTCGGCCTCGGCACCGCCAACCAGGAAACCGTCACCGTCCGATCCGTGTCCACCACCACCAGCGGTTGGACGACCGCCACGATCACCCTCACCGCGGCCACCACCAAGAGCCACAGCAACGGCGACACCGTCTGCGAACCTCTCCCCAGCGGCACCACCAGCGCCACCACCTGGGACGCGACCACGAAATTCGACTCCGTGTACTTCGGCTACTAGGAAGGGGGCCGCCATGGCCAACCTAGCCGTTCCGACCCCCGCCAGCGAAGTCGCGGGCAACCTGATCACCGGCGCACTGTGGAACGCCAACGTCTACAACGGGCTCAGGTTCCTGCTGAATCCGCCCACCTTCTGGGGCTACCAGAACTCCACCCAGGCCGCCGCAGCCGGATGGCGGCCCGTCGGCATCGACACCGAAGTCATCGACACCTACGGCGGCCACTCCAACACGACGAACAACTCCCGTTACGTCGCCCAGGTCGCCGGAACCTACCTCGTGTGCGGAGCAGTCGGCCTCAGCTCATCGTCAGGCACCCTCATGGGCGCCTACGTCGGAAAAAACGGCACCGAGGTCCAAGGGTCGCGCTGCCAGATAGCTCCTATGTCCGGTCACAACAACGGCCTCGACTCCGCCTTGGTGGAAGTCCAGATGAACGTCAGCGACTACGTGGAGATCTTCGCGTACTCCGACACCAGCGTCGGCACCGCGAACAATCCCTGGTGCTCCATGATCGTCCACTTCATCCACGCGTAAGGAGACATCGTGCCAGCTTGCACCGCGTGCGGAGCGGACGCCGTCGTCCAATGGCAACGCCGACCCACCGAGGAAGAACTCGCCGCCCTCGTCGCGGCCGAACAGGACCGGCAGGCCACCCTCGACCTGCCAGCCACACAACACCGGCTCCCCGCCGTCGACGACACTGTCATCGCCGTGTTCGCCTGCGCCGCCCACACCATCCACATGGACCTCGCCGCAAGGGTGCACGCCGCCGACTGCGCTGCCCCCCACGAAGACCACCTTCCCGGCTGCGACTGCGAACCCGAACCGCTCCGCGAACCCGACCACACCGGCTTCGAAACAATCACCCTGCCCACCGGCTGGACCATTCCCGCAAGGAGCACTCGTTGAGCGTCAGCAGCAGCCAGACCATCTACCAGTTCCACCTCCAGACCTCCAGCGGATCCGGCGGTGACGAAACCTTCTGGAACGCCTCCGCCCAGAACGGCATGTCCGATGAGTGGGCGAACGCGATCTACCAGGCGCTGAAAGGCGTCACGCCGCCCGCCGGGTGCCAGCTGCAGATCTCCGTGTCCAAGCAGGACGCCACCAGTACCAGCTACACCACGGACACGGCCGCGAATCCGATCACTTTCTCCTGATGGGCGCACGCTCGAGGAGCCACACTCCGCCCTCGTGAAACACGATCCGGTAGCTCGTGCGCGGGTAGTTGCTGGTCATCGCGGACGGCTGTGCCTGCCACTGCCACCAGGCGCCCTTCGCCTGGTCCAGTAGCAGCCACTGCGGCGGCGTCGGGCACTTCAGCCAGCACACGTCGTCACGGGCGCCCAGTGACGCCAGCTGGCCCATCGTCGCCGCGACCGTCTGCCCGGACGGGATCATCCGCTCAGCCCGCCACGCCACCTCGATGTGCCGGGGGGTGCGGTAGGTGCCCGGCTGCCACAGCTGGTTGAGGGGGCTGTGGAATGCCATGGTGGCGGCCACCGCGACCATCAGCGCCGGGCCGTGTTTGCTGAGCCAGGGCGACAGGCCGCGCCGTCCCCATGACGGCCGCGCCCGTAGACGGCGCAGCCCGTCAACAGCGGCCACAAGAAGGATCGGCATGGCGGTCGCGCTGTAATGCCAGTCGGTACCCCAGTAGGCGTGATTCGAAGAAACAAGTCGCAGAGCCACCGCCGGCACCGCGGCAAGCGCGAGCGGGGACCGCAGAGCAAGGCCGGCCGTGGGGAGCAGCAGCAGGACGAGGAGCGGGCCTTTCGTCTCCCAGCCGTCGGCGAGCACGCCCCAGTGGTGCTGCGGGCCGTCTTTCCAGTAGTAGTAGGTGTGGTGCGGGTTCATCGCTGGTATGAGCACGTAGGTGGCGAGCAGCGACCAGGTGATTCCCCACGCGGCGAGCAGGCCGCCTGCAAGCCGCCGCCGGTAGAACACGGCGAGGACCACACCGAGGGCGGCGAGCGTCCAGCCCTGGTCTTCTTTCACCCACACCAGTGGGGCGGCCCACGCTATGGCCGTCCACGGCCGCCCGCGGACCAGCGCGGACAGGGAGCAGGCCAGTAGCGGCACCGCGAGCGTCACCTCGTGGACGTCGACCCACACCAGCTGGACCAGGCCCCACGATAGGCCGTACACCGCGGCGATCAGCCGGGCGTCGGCGAGGCCGAGCAGGTGTCGGGCCGCACGGTAGACGGGCACGATGGACGCGGCGGCCAGCGCCGCTTGGGCGACGAGCAGCGTCACTGGGGATGGAAACAGCCAGAAGCCCGGGGCCAGTAGGGCGACGGCTGGGGAGAAGTGGTCGCCGAGCACGTCCATTCCCTTGATCGGCACCACGGGCGCCTGACCGCGGGCGTAGTGGGCCACAGCCTCCGTGAAAATCCCCAGGTCCCAGGAGGCCGGGTTACCCGTCACATACCGGGACACGGACAGCGTCGTGTACGCGGCGAACACCATGACGATGATCGCCCACAACGCCGGATCCCCCCACCGCATCCGTCGGACTGACGTGACACGGCGGACGGTCGAGGGTCTGTCGGAAACGACGGCCATCGTCACAGGATCACCACCCTGCCGCCACAGAACAACCGCCCTCACGTAACCGATTCGCACCAGCAGCCCTAGGAGGTGCCGTGCGCGCCCGCTGGATTCCGGCCGCTGCCCTCCTGGTGGCCCTCGACCTCTACCTGATCGTCTGGCGATGGAACGACGTCGCCGGCAACGTCGAGGCTCAGTTCATCATCTCGACGCCCCAGTTCATCGGCCTGCACGTGCTGTCCAAGCGGCGCGCCGAACGCCACCAGGCTGAGGTACACGCCCGCCTCGACACCCAAGACGAGACGCTCGCCGCAGCCCACCAGCAGGTCGCCGAGCTCCACCAGCAGCTCACCGACTGACCCACACTCGCCCTCCCCGTGCCGCAGGCCGGGGGCTTCGCCATGCCCAGGAGCACCATGACCAGTCCCGCCCTCAAGTTCGGCCGGCGCGCCCCGAAGAACGCCCCAGCCTTGAAGTTCGCCCGCTTCTTCACCGGGAAGGTCCCGGCTCATCCGGTCGCGGCTGACTACCTGGCGCGTCTCGCTGCCTGGCAGATGCTCGGTAACGACGTGGCCGGGGACTGTGTGGCCGTGACGTGGGCCCACGTCCGGCGCCTCGTCTCCTTCATCGCAGGTGCCGAGCGCTACCCCACGCAGGATGAAGTGTGGGCCGTCTACAAGACGCAGAACCCGGACTTCGACCCCAACGGGTCCGCGGACACCAATGGCCCCGGTTCGGCGGCCGACGGCGGCATGGACATCCAGACGCTGCTGGAGTACCTCCACACGGTTGGCGGCCCGGACGGGAAGAAGGTGCTGGCGTTCGCGAAGGTCGACCCCTCCTCACCGGACGAGGTGAAGGCCGCGATCAGCATCTTCGGGTTCGTGTGGACGGGCATCGTCGTCCAGGACGCCAACATGCAGCAGTTCAACGCCGGGCAGCCGTGGGACTACGTGGCCCGGTCGGCGGACGACGGCGGCCACTCCGTCATCACCGGCGGCTACGGCGCGCCCGGGAAGGGTCCGCTCGGCGGTGACGAGCGGTTCATCACCTGGGCGCAGGAGACGAGCTTCACGGACCGGTACTGGTCGCGGAAGGTCGAGGAGGCCTGGGTCGTCATCTTCGAGGAGCACCTGACGCATCCGGCGTTCCAGGAAGGCGTCGACCTGGCCGCGCTCGCCGCGGACTACACCGCCGTCACCGGCCGCCCGTTCCCCGCAGTCGTCCCGCCCCAGCCTCAGCCGGTGCCTTCCCCTCCTCCGGCGCCCACTCCTGCTGCGGATCCTCGCCTGGTTGAGGCGCTGCCTCTCCTGGTTCGGGGTGTGAATCTGGTGGAGGCGTGGGCCAAGGACAACGGGGTGCAGTGACATGGCGCTCGCACACCTCACCCTGCTGGACCGGCACAAGCGGGGCGGGTTCCCGCCCGGCTACCCGGCCACGGTGCGCACCTTCTACAGCCCCGTGGATGACGTCCACGGCGCGCTCCTCGATCTTGTCCGCTCCGCCACCTCGAGTCTGATCGTCGCCTGCTACGGCTTCGACGATGACGAGCTCGCCGACGTGCTGAAGGAGAAGCTCCTCGACGAGAACGTGGTCGTGCAGCTCACCCTCGACAGCTCGCAGGCGGCCGGCGCGCACGAGCGGGGCATTCTCACCCGCGAGGCCTATCCGGCGTCGTCGATCGCGATCGGGCGCTCGGAATTCGGGGCCATTCAGCATCTCAAGCTGTGCATCGTCGACGGCCTGGACCGGATCGGCGGCAGTACCAACTGGTCCACGTCCGGCGAGTCCAAGCAGGACAACGAACTCACGGTGGTCCGAGACCCGCTCGTCGCCGCCGAGGCCCGCGCCCGGGTCGACGCCGTCCACCAGCACATGCTGCAGGCCGCAGCCAGGAAGAGGAGAGCGGCATGACCGGGATGCGCCTGTACTGGCTGCTGTGGCTCGCCGTGGGCTTCGTCGTCCCGGAGACCTACTGGCTGTTCGTGAACACCAAGAACACCCTGTCGTGGACCGTGTGGACCTGGTTCGGAGTCCGGCCGGGCGTCCCGGTCTGGCAGTGGAGCGTGGCTCACCTACTCCTCGGCGTGGTCCTGGTCTGGCTGGTCGGCCACCTCGCCTTCGGAATCTGGCGCTGAGGAGGCCGACGATGACGCGCTACATGTACGACTCGATCAACCCGAGCGCCATCCCCGCGAGCGCCACGATGGTCGCCGGCTACGCGGATGGCCTGTACGCGAACGTCCCCGCGATGCGGGCGCGGTTCCCGCACGCCACGGTCGTCAGCATCGCCGTCAAATGGACGACTCGCGCCCAGGTCATCGACGTCGAGACCGGCGACGCGACCCCGGCGCAGGCCGTCCAGTGGTGCACGCAGACCATGGCCGACAAGAGCAACCACGAGCTGACCGTCTACTGCAACACGAGCATGTGGCCGCAGGTCCGGAGCGCGTTCCGGGCGGCCGGGGTAACCGAGCCGAACTACTGGGTTGCCCAGTACGACAACAACCCGACCATCCCTGCCGGGGCGGTCGCCAAGCAGTACCAGGGCGACACCAACGGCTACGACCGGTCGGTGGTCGCCGACTACTGGCCCGGCGTCGACACGGCCCCGGCGCCGAAGCCCAGCGGAACGCCGCAGTGGCAGAAGCTCCTCGAGCACGTGATGGCGGTCCCAGAGGGCGTCTACGAGCACTGGGGGCCCGGCGGCTGGGACAACCACACCGTGTGGGGTGTCGAGTACGGCGAGGACGGCGTCCCCTACTGCGTGATCGGCGTCTGGGACCAGTTCCACGAGTGCGGACTCGACAGCGTCGTACCCAAGACCGACAACGTGAACAGCTTCCGCGACTGGGCTCAGCAGAACGGCGAGTGGACGGAGTGGCCGTCGGTCGGGGCGTGGGCCGACTTCGGTGACGGCGCGCACTGCGAGATCGTCATCGGCTTCACGCCGACCGACGTCATCACCAAGGGCTGGAACAGCGTCCAGCAGGGCGCCAAGGACGCCAGCCAAGGGAACGGCGTCTGGGTGCACACCACCCCCCGCAGTGTCCCCACCGGCTACCTGGCGCCCCGCTTCCCCGACTCGATCTGCCCGCCCACGGCGAACCCCCACGACCCGCGCGGCGGCACCGCGCAGCCCTCCTACACACCCCCGGAGCCCGACATGTCTCTCACCGACGCCGACGCCCAGAAGGTCGCGATGGCGGTCCTCACCTACAAGAACAAGGACGCCCTCAAGCAGAACCCGGCTCTCCCCGACGTGTACGGCTACATCGCCGGAACCAACGCGGCCGTCGCCTCACTGACCGCACAGCTCGGCGCCATGTCGGCCGTCATCACCGCCCTGAGCAAGGCAGGCGGACTCACCGCCGAACAGGCCACAGCCGCCGCGGAAGCCGGGGCCAAGGCGGCCCTCGAGGAGCTCGCCGCCGCGATCGGGAAGGCAGGCGCGTGATGAACAAGGCGTACTGGCTGGACCTCGGCGAGCGCGTCGGCGCGACCGCGGGCGAGGCCGCGCTCGGTGTCGCCATCACCGAATTCTCCAGCCTGCCCGTGTGGTGGGCCGCGCTCCTCGTACCGCTGCTGTCCGCGGCGAAGGGCGCCCTCGCCCGCTACGTCGGCGTCCCGGGGTCGGCATCCCTGCTGCGCCGTCAGCCGCCGCTCGCACCGGTACCGGACCCGCCTGGCCCGGGCGTGCACCCGACCGCGTAGTGCACGGCTTACCCGCGATCTGTTCAGCACGACCCGCAAAGGGGTGACGGTGACCGATGACGTCTCGCCAGGCGAGGTCTACAGAAGGCTCGTCGACCACGAGGATCGCACCGATCGCGTACACGCCGCGCTGGACGGACGGATCACCGATCTTGCGAGAGCGATGGTCCCGCTCGACTTGTACAACCGGGGCGAGCGGGACCGTGACCGGGACATGGAAGACCTCGCGAAGCGGGTCGACAAGCTGGAGGAGCGGCCCGGGATGACGTTCGGCCGCTGGCTCGGGATCCTGACGGTGGCCGCGGCTTTCCTCGCGCTCGCCGTGCAGGCGTACGGGACGCTGAAGGGGGCGAAGTGACCGAGGCATCCAAACGGCCGCCGCTGTCGCGTATGCCCGTCATGGCGGGTGTCGTCCTGTGGGTGGTGCTGCTGCTGGCCGCTGCGTTCGTCGCGTTCGCGCTGAATACCGTGGAGCAGTCGAACCGCAGGCTTCAGCAGCAGCAGGAAGCCCAAGCCACGGTGATCTCGAAGCTCGCTTCGGGCTTGGACACCACCCGCAAGCAGCTGCAGCAGCATCATGTGAAGCCGGCAGCGCCTCCAGCACAAAGCATCGTCCGCGGCGTCCAGGGCGTGCCTGGGGTGCCGGGGCCGGCGGGACCGTCCGGAAGTCCGGGCGCCGCGGGTAGTCCCGGCCCGTCTGGGGCTGCTGGCCAGCCGGGCAGGAACGGTTCGCCTGGCGTGGCCGGGTCGCCGGGGCCCGCTGGCCCGTCGGGCGCGCCCGGTAGCCCGGGCCCGGCATCCACCGTCGCCGGACCGCAAGGGCCAGCCGGGCCGCCGGGCAAGGATGGGAAGGACGGCGCCCAGGGCCCGCGCGGCGACACCGGACCTGCCGGTCCGCCGCCGTCCGGCTGGACATGGACCTACCCGCCGGGCCCGGCTGGAGTCACCTACAACTGCACCCCGGACAGCCCCGGCTCAACGCACTACACCTGCACGCCCACCGGTAGCTCGGGGCCGTTGAAGTCCGGCGGCCCTGCGCGGAACGCGATCTCGTTGGGCGGCCTGCTCGCGACGGCCGCGTACCGGCGGCTCGGCGCACGCAGCGCCTGACCGTCTCCCCTTCCGTATCTACGTGCCCACCCGTCTCATCGCCCCTGCCGTACGCCAACCCGTGCGGCAGGGGCGGTTTTTGCGTTGCGTGCGTTGACGGGCGCGCTACAGTTGGCTCGTCCAGGTGCGCAGGCAACGGATCCTTCTTGGGAACTGGGTGTTGCGGGTTCAAGTCCCGCCCGGCCGAGCAGTAGCACGACCGGTAGCTCAATGGGTAGAGCATCAGTCTGTGAGCCGTCGCCGACTCTGATCTCTGGACCACAACTTCAGACTTCTGCACCTCCCGGTGCGCAGCCTCCGGTTACTTCTCCTTGAAACAGAAACCGACCGGTGGCGTCTTGATCTCGGGAGGCACAAGCATCGGGGCGCCCGGTGCGCAGGCGACGGATACTTCTCCTGTCAAGAGAGAGACCCGGGTTCGAATCCCGGCCGGTGCTGCTGACGACCTTCGGGTCTGAGGCCCGGTAGCTCAGCGGCCCAGAGCGCTTCGTCTCCGTCTCCGTCTTGATCTCGGGCGCCCCACTGCTTGCGCTTCCCCTCCACAGTGAGGGGCTTTTTTCCATGGCCAGGTTCAACACCCGCACCGCCCGCCCGACGGCCACGTCCCCGGTCACCACGACCGGCGAGCAGACCCGCACCCACGAGGGCGGCACCGGCTACCTCCGCGGCGCCAAGAGCGAGCTGTTCCTCCTCGCGGTCGCCAACATGGTCGGAACCGACACCTTCTACGAGACCGGCGGCCAGCGCGACGACCGCTACACCGCGCTCGTCCGGCAGCTGGCCGTCGACGACCCGGCGTGGACTGCCGGGCTGCTCGGTTGGCTTCGCGGCCCCGGCAACCTCCGCACCGCGGCGATCGTCGGCGCCGCCGAGTTCGTCCATGCCCGCCTGAAAGCCGACCGGATCGGCGATGGGTTCAACGGCAGCACGCCCTGGAATCGCCGCGTCATCGCCTCCGTCCTCCAGCGCGCGGACGAGCCGGGCGAGTTGCTCGCCTACTGGACGGCCCGCTACGGCCGCCGCATCCCGAAGCCCGTGAAGCGCGGCATCGAGGACGCCGTCGGCGCCCTGTACACGGAGCGCTCCCTACTGAAGTACGACACCGACACCAAGGGCTTCCGCTTCGGTGACGTCATCGAACTCGTCCACCCGGCCCCGTCGGCGCTGTGGCAGGGCGACCTGTTCGAGCACGCCATCGACCGACGGCACAAGCGCGACAAGCCGATCCCGGAGTCGCTGCAGCTACTGCACACGCGCGCCGAGATCGCGAAGTGGGACGTCGAGAAGCGGCGCGCCCTGCTGAAGCGGCCGGACGCCGCGGACTTCCTGAAGCACGCCGGCATGACCTGGGAGGCGCTCGCCGGGTGGCTGCAGGGACCGATGGACGCCGCGGCGTGGGAGGCCATCATCCCGTCGATGGGCTACATGGCCCAGCTGCGGAACCTCAGGAACTTCGACGAGGCCGACGTCTCCGACGAGGTCGCCGCGACCGTCGCGCGGCGCCTGGCCGACCCGGAGCAGGTCGCCAAGTCGCGGCAGCTACCGATGCGGTTCTACTCGGCGTACCGTGCGGCGCCGTCGCTGCGCTGGGGCCACGCGCTGGAGAAGGCGCTCACCGCGTCGCTGGCCAACATCCCGACGCTGCCCGGCCGGACGCTCATCCTGGTCGATACGTCGTCGTCGATGCACGAGTCGTTCTCCAAGGACGGCACCCTGATGCGGTGGGACGCCGCCGCACTGTTCGGCGTTGCGCTGGGGCAGCGCTGCGAGGCCGCGGATGTTGTCTCCTTCTCGTCCGCCCGCTACTACCTGCACGATGCCCCGGGTGCCAAGACGAAGGCGTTCCCGCTGCAGCGTGGCGAGTCGCTGCTGCGTGCGGTGGGCCGGTGGAAGGACGGCGGCTGGTTCTTGGGTGGCGGCACCGACACGGCCGCGGCGCTGCGCGCGGAGTTCCGCAGCCATGACCGGGTCGTCATCGTTACCGACGAGCAGGCCGGTCACGACCAGCACGAGGTGACGCGGTCGGTCCCCGACGCGGTGCCGATGTACACCTGGAACCTGGCCGGGTACCAGGCTGGCCATGCGCCGTCCGGCGGCCGGAACCGGCACACCTTCGGCGGGCTCACCGACCACGCCTTCCGGATGATCCCGCTCCTCGAGCGGGCGCGTGACGCTCGCTGGCCCTGGGAGATGTAGGGCGAAGCGATGCCCCCGCTGCCTTCGGGCAGCGGGGGCTTTTGTGCTGTCTGTGGGCGGCCGCCGAGCGCCCGGTGGGCTCCGCCCGGAGGCGGGTTCCTACTGCGGCGGCCACATTGTCACGGTACGCGGAATGCGGCCGTCCTTCAGCCTCTTGTGCCACACTGGCCGTGCCCGCCGCGCACCCCCGTCGCGGCGGGCATCTGGCATCCTGCGTCGGCGGCGTACAGTAGGAGCCACGGCAGGGCGCGCACGCCGATCCTCCGGGAGAAGGCCCTCGGGGCCCGCGTACAGGGCGACGCGCGACGCCCGAGCCGCAAGGCCAAGGGTCACAGACTCCGCGCAACCCACCCCGCCCCTTGTGGGCGGGGTTTTTTCACGCCGCCTGCGCGCTCCGCTCCGCGCGCACCGCGGCCGCCCACTCCACCACCAGCCGCTCATACACAGCCCGCTCCTCGGCCGTCGACAGGTGCCCACCGGCCCGCTGCCACAGCGCGCGGATCTCCTCGTTCACAACCTCAGCAGACCGCACGGAACCAGGGCACACACGCTCGGGGGACATGATCCAAGCGTACGGGGAACGGGCAGCGCTCACGCCACACGCAGGTGGTGCAACATCAGCAGCGCGGCCACCGCATTCGCCGACCGGACCTCACCACGTGCCACCAGCTCGGGCACCTTCGCCAACGCCACCCACTCCCGGCGCGCCGACTCAAACCCATCCCGAGGCTCACCGATCCGCACGGCCTGATCCGACCAGTACACGCGATGGTGCGACGTCGAAATCCCCGGCATCGGATCCACCGAGAGGAGCAGCCGCATCGGGCCCGGCCGCCACCCGGTCTCCTCCTCGAACTCCCGCGCGGCCGCCACGGCCGGATCCTCACCCTCACCGGTGCCACCCGAGGGCAGCTCCCAGCCCCACGCTCCAGTGATAAACCGGTGCCGCCACAGCAGCAGCACCTCGTTCGCGTCGTTGACGACGGTGGCCACCGCGACCGGGCGGAGCCGGATCACCGTGTGGTCAAGGTGCCGACCGTCGGGCAGCTCAACGTCGGCCATGTTCACAGTCACCCACCGGTTCTCGTACACGGTGCGCTCGGACAGGGACTTCCACACGGACACGGGCACGCCTCTCGTCGGGTACGCCTCCCATCCCAGCACACCGGCTACAGCGGGATCCGCAGGGTGTCATCGATGCGCTGCACGACGTCCCCAGTCGCCCGGCTGTCCAGGCTCGACATGCTCTTGCGGAGCTTCACCAGCCGGTCGCGGAGCCGCTGCGACTCCATGCCCTCCATCGTGTCCAGCACCTCCGTGGCCGTGGCCGCGGCCTGCTCGGCATCACCCGCACGCAACTGGACGTCGGAGAGCGTGGCAAGCCGGTGCACCCGGCCCCGCGCGTGCGTCTGCGTGGCCGCGGCCTCCGCCGCATACTCCGCAGCCGGCCCGGTGTCACCGAGCCGCATGAGAGCGTCAGCAAGGTTCGCCTCGAGCAGGCCGGGCTGCACATACCCGGTCTCGGCAGGCTCCTCATCCCGGCGGATCTGCCCGGCCGCCGTCTCCGCGAGCGTCATCGCACGGTGCGCAGAGTCCTGGTCCCCCATCCGGGAGAACGCCTTGGCCTGCATCGCGTGCAGGTCGCAGGCCAGCGCCGGGGAGAGGGCGTGCCCGGCAGTGCGCACCGCGGACTCGGCGAACGCGACAGCCTGCCGGTACTCCCGCATGTACAGCGACTGGTTGACGAGGAGCGCGATCACGTACCCGCCGAACGCCCGGTCACCGGACGCCTTCGCGAGCCGGAGCGCCTGGTGGAAGTAGCGCTGAGCGAGGCCCTGCGCGTCGGAGTCGTAGGAGCAGATCCCCGCGATCGCGACGAGCCCGCCGACCGCGCGGTGCAACTCCCGGCCGATCGCGTCGGTGTAGGCGCCCCGGAGCAGGGGTGCTGTGTCCGTGGTGAGGAACTGCAGCACCCTGCCGCGGGTCGTGACGCCGCCGGCCTTTCGGTACATCTGCTCGTAGTGGGTGCGGGCGTGCCGCAGCAGTTCGACGTCCGTGACGCCGACGCGGGGCGTTCCCGCGCGGGAGACGTCGACGTCCTCGGGCGGGTTCTCCCACTCCCAGACGGGGCCGACGGCGGGCAGGCCGGTGATGACGGGCGCGCTCTGGAGGTCGGTCCGCTGCTGGAGGTCGCCGCGCCACAGGGCGGTGGACCGCTCGATGAATCCCGCGAGCGGAGTGGACGCGGGTTGGGGGGTGTTGGTGTTGCCCATGCCGATGTCCTCGAGGGTGAGCGTGCGCCCGAGGCGGGCGGAGAGGATCTCGCAGATCAGGTCCGGGGTGATCCCGCGGGGCCGCTGTCCTCTGAGCCAGCGGATCACCGAACTGTGATCGTAGCTCGCCTTCCGTCCGCGGGCGCGGGCAGCGTCATTGACGCGGGCTGCGAGCCCGACCCGGGACATGCCTGCCTCGTCGAGGAGGGCATCGAGGAGAGTATTCGGCTCCATGGCGCTCCGTATCACTCAGTGTGTGGAGCGTAGCCGCAGCGGGTTCACACAGTGTGTGAACCCGGCAATGCCACACGCCCCCGGCACACACTCCCGCCGCGCCCACCAGCAGCGGACCATCACATCCATGGCAGCACCACCGACAACGCCGCCCGGGCAGGCGCCCGACACCGCGCCCGTAGACCTCGCGCCGGTCCGCGAGGTCGTGGACCGCTTGCTCCTCGCGGAAGGCGCCCCGCTCACCGACGAAGAGCTGCCCGCGCTGCTCGAGCAGATGCGCGGCCACATCCAGATGCTGGCGCCAGAAGTCGAGCAGCTCGCCCGCCGGCACCCGAAGGTGGATGTGCCCAGGGCGTGCGCGTTCGCGTGCAGCGGGGAGGCCCGCATGCGGGTACGGCTGGAGCCCGAACCGGCGCCGGGTGGTGACCTCACGCTGGCGCGGAAGCTGGCCCGCTCGGTGAACGCCTTGTGCGACCACTACGAGAACCTGGCCGGACCTGGCGGTGCGGGGTGACGGCCATGGAATCCCCTACCGCCGAGCAGCTGGGGGCCACCGCGCACGACGAGACTCCGCTGCGCGCCGCGTACGTGGGGCTACTGGAGCACTGCGCGGCCTGCCCCACGTGCCTGACCCGGAGCGAGGACGGCACGCCGAGCGAGGCCTGCCCGATAGCGGACGGCCTGTACGACACCTACCGGCAGGCGCGACGTGTGACGCCGCGGCAGGGCAGAACGGAAGGGAAGCGCCGATGATCTGCGCACGCTGCGACGAGCCAATCCGCGACGGCGAGGAGTACGACAAGGTCATCAACGATGGCGCTACGGCCGTCGGGTCGGACACCTTCCTGCACAGGTGGCTGTGCAAGAGGTCACCGCGGCAGACCTACCCCGCACGCCGCTGGTGGGATAACCCGCGCTGGTGAGCGCCGAGAAGCTCCGCTGCCGAACCTACTTGCCTTGGCGGCAGCGGTAGCCCGCGGTGAACAGGGTTTGGACGCATTGCGCGCCGCGGGCAGGGTGGCCGCCCACTGGGTAGATCGGGCGGCCACCCGTCAAGAACCAACTAGCGAAGGGCAACACCATGCACAGCACCGACGACCTCACCTGGGCCACGTCGTCCTACTCCGGCGGCAACGGCGCGTGCGTCGAGGTCGCCAAGACGGCCGGCGGCGCGTTCTTCCGGGACACGAAGGACCGCAGCGTCCCCGCCGCGGTCGCTTCGGGCGCGGCCTGGGGCGCGTTCCTCGGCGCCGTGAAGGCGGGCGCGCTCGGCGCCTGACCCTGCCTGTACGGCCGCTGCTCCCGCCCCTACTCCGATCGGGGCGGGCCGACCCGCCGCCGGATGCTCCCCTGGCGCCGGCGGCCGGTCACCTCACAAGGTCGGCGAGGTCCACCCCGATCGCGTCGGCGATCCGAATCAGCGTGTCCAGCTTGGGCGAGGAGTGCCCCTGCTCGATCCGACTGTAGGTGGCGACGTCAACTCCCGACCGGCTGCACACCTCGAGCTGGGTGAGGTTGTGGTGCTCCCTGACGCGCCGGATCTGGTCGCCCACCTGGCGGCGGCGGGTGAGGACCCGGTCGTCGGGTGGGGTGGGGCGCGGCACCTGTCCACGCTCCCCAGCCCATGATCAAAATGGATTAGGGCCAACCCTAATTCGTGTGATCATGAAGCTCGGGGGGAACTCGAAACAGAGCACCCCCCTCACGTACGGCCCTCCTGCACCAGCCCCCCAGGCGGACAGGGAGGGTCGCGGCGCCCCCGCCCGTGCGGGGGCGCTGTCGTTTGCGGCCTTCTGCACTCACCCCGCATCAGGCGCGGACACCGTCCGCATGGGCGCTTGGCCGTGGCCAAACCGAGCCGCATGCAACGGGCATTGAGCGACACTGAACGACACCGAACGACATCGAACGATGCCTATTTGTCCCGATTCTCGGCGTCTTCGCAGGTCACGATAGGGTGAATAAACGGGTTCGATTCCCGTCCGCCTCCGTCTCCTCCCCGCACTTTGCCAAACCCCCGGCCGGACACGAGCCTCACACGCGCGTGTTCCCTCCTCTTCCATTCCCTTCACGGCGAGCACCGGACAGCGCGAACACAACTGCGCGGCGACCCCGACGCCCCGCCCATGACGCTGTGCGCGGAGGAGGACCGGATCCTGCGGGTCGTCGGAGACAGCCAGGGGCCGTGGGTGACGGGGCCGGCGTCGGAGCTGCTGGGCCGGCTCACCGGGCGAATGGACGGCAGGGCGCCGACCGTCGAACCATCCGGCGCCCGTCCGACACCGCCGCTCTGGCGCAGCCGACCGGACTCCGTGGGTCACCACGGTCGAAGTACGGGTTCGCTTCCTCCCGTCCGCCTCAGCTGCCCGGCGCGGGCCGGCAGCGGCGGTGCTGGTCGTCCACCCGCTCGGTGTGTCCCTGGGCGTCCAGCAGTTCGAGCAGCGGCACGGCGACCCTGCGCGTGGTGTCCAGGGCCTGGCGCGCCTCGCTGAGCGTGAACGGCTGGGGCAGCCGGCGCAGGACGTCGGCGGCCCGGGAGTCCGCTCCCGGAAGCAGCACGACGCCGTCGCCCACCGCCAGCAGCGCACCCGCCGAGACGGCGGCCGCCACCGCCTTGCGGGTGAGCCCGAGTTGCTTCAGCCGGTCGGCCTCCGGCGCGCGGAAAGGCGTCCGCGTCAGCTCACTTCGTACGGCGTCGACGGCGGCCTGCAGGGGCGGCGGCAGTGTCGGCCGGAGGCTGCCGGGGCCGTACAACCGGCCCTGCCGGCGCAGCAGCCGGTCCCGGCCCGGCGTCTCGGCGAGCACGTCCACCAACGTCCGGTCGGGCAGGCCGAGCAGGTGCCGGGCCGCCTCGGTGGGCAGGCCCGGTTCCAGTGGGTGCTCCTCGGCGTACCGCTGCACCTCGGCGGCGAGGCGTTCCCGCAGCGCCCTCCAGTGGGCCTTGTCGACCAGCCATTCACCGGCCACCGGCGCACAGGGCGGCGGCACTCCCATCGCCAGCAGCTCCGAGCGGCGGACGAGCCGCCGTCGCCGCAGTTCCCCGGCGCCGTCCGGGCGGCCGGTCATGGCCGCCAGTTCCGCCGCCCTGGCCCGTCCCGTGCCCCGCCGGGCCAGTCGCGGTGGGCGTACGTCGAGCACGGTCGCCCCGCACGGCGTGCGCTGCCCGCCCGGTTCCCGCAGCACGGCCCGGTCCCCGACACGCAGGGGCAGCGCCCGCTCCAGGGTCAGCCGCGCGGTGTCCTCCCCCAGCGGGCGGACCGTCGCGGGGACGGCGGCCGTGCCGATGTGGAGGGTGACCGTGCGGGGCAGGTCGGCGACCGGTTCACCGGTGACACGCACGTCCACGAGGGCGGTGAGCAGCCAGCGGTCCGGTGTCAGCAGCACCTGGCCCCGTCGCAGGGCACCCTCCACGGAGCCGTGCACGTTGACCGCCACCCGCGCCACGCCGCTGACGGCCGACCGCTCCTCGCGCAGGCACTGCAGTCCGCGCACCTTCAGCAGCGTCGAACCGTCGCCCGTCACCAGCCGGTCACCGACGCGCAGGGTGCCCGCGCCGAGCGTGCCGGTCACCACGGTGCCGTGGCCGCGCACGGTGAAGGCGCGGTCCAGCCACAGTCGCACGTCGGCGTCCGCGGGCGGCACCGGCAACGATCGCGCCAACCGGTCGAGCTGCGCGCGCAGTTCGACCAGTCCGGCACCGGTCACCGCGCTGACCGCCACGGACGGCACCGTGCCGAGCGAGGTGGCGGCCAGGCGTCTGACGGCGTCGGCGCGCACCGGTTCGGGGTCCGCCAGGTCGCTGCGGGTCACCGCCAGGACGGCGTGCCGTACCCCGAGGCCGTCGAGGATCGCCAGGTGCTCCTCGGACTGCGGTTGCCAGCCCTGGTCCGCGGCCACGGCGAACAGCACGGCGGGCACGGGTCCGGCCCCGGCCAGCATGGTGGCGACGAACCTCTCGTGGCCCGGAACGTCCACGAAGGCCAGACGCTCCCCGTCCGCTCCCGGCCGGGTCCACACGAAACCGAGGTCGAGGGTGAGCCCCCTGCGCCGTTCCTCCTCGAGGCGGTCCGGTTCCATCCCGGTCAGCGCCCGCACCAGGGCCGACTTGCCGTGGTCGACGTGCCCGGCGGTGGCCAGCACCCGCATGACGTCTACCTCCCCGCCGCCGACCGTACGGCCTCGGCCAGCCGCTCGTCGTCCTCCGGCGGCACCGCCCGCAGGTCCAGCAGACAGCGCCCCGCCTCCAGGCGCCCGACGACGGGGACGGGACCGGTGCGCAGCGCGGCGGCGTAGGGCTCGGGCAGGGACAGGGCGGCGCTGGGCAGTGTCACCCCGGGCGCGCCGCCGCCTCCCACGGTCGCCGCGCTCTCGACCGCGTGCACATCGATGCCGTCGGCGCTCAGCGCCCCGGTGAGCCGGTCGGCGCGGGCCGTCAGCTGTCCGGGGTCGGCCGCCAGCGCCGCGGCGGTGGGGGTCCGCGGGCCGGTGAGGGTGGCCTCCAGCGCGGCCAGGGTCAGTTTGTCCACGCGCAGGGCGCGGGCCAGGGGGTGCCGGGAGACGGTGCGGACCACCTCCCCGTCGCCGAGGAGCAATCCGCACTGCGGGCCGCCGAGCAGTTTGTCGCCGCTCGCGGTGACCAGTGCGGCACCGGCCCGCAACTGGGTCTCGGCGTCGGGTTCCTCCGGCAGCAGCGGGTGGGGGGCGAGCAACCCGGAGCCGATGTCGGAGACCACCGGGACGCCCAGCGGCGCCAGTTCGCCGACGTCGGCGCCGCGGGTGAACCCGGTGACGCGGAAGTTGGAAGGGTGGACCTTGAGCACGAACCCCGTCCGAGGTCCGATCGCCGCGGCGTAGTCCGCGGCGGTCGTGCGGTTGGTGGTGCCGACCTCGCGGAGCCGGGCCCCGGTGGAGACCAGGAGGTCGGGGAGCCGGAACCCGTCGCCGATCTCCACCATCTCCCCCCGGCTGATGACGATCTCCTTCCCGGCGGCGAGTGCCGTCGCGACCAGGACCAGTGCGGCGGCGCCGTTGTTGACGACGTGCGCCGCGGCGGCGGAGGGCACCCGGTCGCACAGCGCCTTCAGAGCCGTGCGCCCGCGGCGGGCCCGGACCCCGGTGTGCAGGTCCAGTTCGACGTCGGTGGGCCCGGCGGCCTCCAGCACCGCCTGCCGGGCCGCCGCCGACAGCGACGCGCGGCCGAGGTTGGTGTGCAGCAGCACCCCGGTGGCGTTGATCACCGGTCGGAGCCCGCCCGCGGTGCCCGGGAGGAGGGCGAGGGCCGCGTCCCGCACCCGCTCCGGAGGGATACCGCCGTCGCGCGCCTGTTCCTGCGCGCGCCGCACCGCCGTCTTCACCACGCGCGGTCCCAGCCGGCCCACCGCCTCGGCCAGCTGCGGGTCGCTCAGCAGGGTGTCGGTGCGGGGAACGCGCCGTCGTGTGTCGACGGCGCCGCTCTGCCGGGGCGCGTGTCCGTCGCCGGACGCGACCGCCCCGGTCCCGTCGCCGGCCCGCTCCGGTGTGACCCGCTGCTCCATGCGGCCCCTGCCTCTCCGGCCCGTCCTCGAGGAAGCCCCATCGTCTCCCAGTGCCCCCGGCGGCCCGCTCGACACGCCGGGGCGGCGGGGTCCGGGGCCGGTGCGCGGAGTAGCCCCGCATGCGTGCCCCGCGCGCGGGGGTGAGGCTGGTTGCATGGCAGAGCGTCGCGTGATCGTGTACCCGCCCAGTGAGAGCGGCGGCCGGCGCGTGCGCGCGGACGGGGAGATCCTCGGCACCGCCTATTCACTGCACGACTTGACGGTCTTCCTGCAGCACGCCGGGCTGGAGGGTGTGGACGAGGTGGACGTGGCCGAGTCCCCCGTGATCGAGTGGCACGGCGGTGGCCCCGAGGTGTGGGAGCGAGGGCGCTGACGGCTTCGGGTCAGTCGCTCCTGGGAGGCGCACCGGTGCTATGAAGGGAACATGCGGGTACGTATCGGACGAGATCGGACCCGGACGGTGCCTCCGTCCACCGGACGCGCGCGTGAGCGTCGCAGTTCCCTGCTGAACCCGCACAGCGCGGCCGGACAGGTGTTCTTCCTTCAGATCGTGATCGTGGTGCTGCTGGTCCTGGCGGCGGTGGCGACCATGGTGCTCCAGACGGAGCGCGACGCGCTGCAGCAGGGGCGGCGTGTGTCGGTCGCCGCGGCCCAGTCGTTCGCGAACGCCCCCGGTGTGGCCGAGGCGCTGCGCAGCCGGGACCCGACGGCGGTCCTGCAGCCGCGGACCGAAGCCGCGCGCAAACAGGCGGGCGTGGACTTCATCGTCGTCATGAGCACGAAGGGAATCCGTTACACGTACCCCTACCCGAAGGAGATCGGGAAGAAGTTCGTCGGCACCATAGAGCCGGCGCTGCACGGCCGTACCGTCATCGAGCAGGCCGGCGGGCCGCCCCTGCCGTCCGGTCGGGGGACGGACGTGCAGGCGGTGGTCCCGGTGGACGACTCGCACGGCAGGGTCGTCGGCCTGGTCTCGGCCGGGATCACGGTGAAGAACGTGGCGCGCCTGTGGATGCCGCAGCTGCCGATCGTCCTCGGTGCCGGCGTGGCGGGGCTGGCACTGGCCGCGGCCGGGACCACGCTGGCGTCCCGGCGGCTGCTGCGGCAGACGCACGGCCTGGCTCCGGTGGAGCTGGCGGGGCTGTACGAGCACCACGACGCGGTGCTGCACGCGGTGCGGGAAGGCGTGCTGATCACCGACCCCCACGGGCGGCTGCTGCTGGCCAACGACGAGGCGCGGCGGCTGCTGGGCCTGCCGTCCGATGCGCAGGGGCGCCCGGTGCGCGAGCTGGACCTGCCGGAGCCGATCACACGGCTGCTGGTCTCACCGGACGCGGCGACCGACGAGGTGCATCTCGCGGAGGACCGGCTGCTCGCCGTGAACAAGCGGCCCACGTTCCCGCACGGGGGCCCGGGAGGCAGTGTGGTGACGCTGCGGGACACCACGGAGCTGGCGGCGGTCTCGGGGCGGGCCGAGGTGGCACGGGAGCGGCTGAAGCTCCTCTACGAGGCGGGGTTGCGGATCGGGACGACGCTCGATGTGGGGCGTACGGCGCAGGAGCTGGCGGACGTGGCGGTGCCGCAGTTCGCCGACGTCGTCACCGTCGATCTGCTGGATGCCGTGTTGCGCGGCTGGGAGCCGACGGCGGAGGGGTGGCGGCATCTGCGGCGTACGGCGACCAGCGGGGACGGGCAGACGATGCCGGTGTACCGGGTGGGCGAGGTGATCATGTTCTCGCCGGGGACCCCCCAGATGCACGCGCTCCAGGAGGGCCGCGGGATGGTGGAGCCGGACCTGCGGCAGGCCCGCGGCTGGCGGGAGCAGGACCCGGAACGCGCCCGCAAGGCTCTGGAACTCGGGCTGCATTCGCTGGTGACCATACCGCTGCGCGCGCGGAACGTGCCGCTCGGTGTG
Organism: Streptomyces sp. PTL18; assembly: GCF_059510295.1. Lineage (NCBI taxonomy): Bacteria > Bacillati > Actinomycetota > Actinomycetes > Kitasatosporales > Streptomycetaceae > Streptomyces > Streptomyces sp. PTL18. The sequence continues at coordinate 159,958 of NZ_JCAJZO010000010.1, forward strand.
GCGAACTTCTACCGGACGACGAACTCCCCCGCCTTCGAGCCGGACGACCTGTCCTTCGCGGAGGAACTGGCCGCGCGGGCGGCGGTGGCCATCGACAACGCCCGGCGGTTCACCCGGGAGCACGAGATGGCGGTGACGCTGCAGCGCAGTCTGCTGCCGCGGACACAGCCGGAGCAGGACGCGCTCGAGGTGGCCTGGCGGTATCTGCCGGCGGCGACGGGGGTGGGGGGCGACTGGTTCGACGTCATCCCGCTCCCGGGCGCACGCGTGGCGCTGGCCATGGGCGACGTCGTCGGTCACGGGCTGCACGCGGCGGCCACGATGGGGCGGCTGCGCACCGCGGTGCGCAATTTCTCCACGCTGGACCTCCCCGTGGACGAGGTGCTGGGGAACCTGGACGACCTGGTCGTCCGCATGGACGACGAGGAGGACACCGGCGAGGCCGCCGACGGCCACGAAGGCGAGGGCGTGACGGGAGCGACCTGTCTGTACGCGATCTACGACCCGGTGACGGGCGGGTGCACGGTGGCCCGCGCCGGGCACCCCGAGCCGGTGGTGGTCCGCCCGGACGGAACGGTGACGTGTCCCGGCGTGCCGGCGTCGGCACCGCTCGGCCTGGGCGGCTACCCCTTCGAGACCGCCGAGCTGCGCTTGAGCGAGGGGTCCCAGCTGGTGCTCTACACCGACGGCCTGGTGGAGGAACGCGCCTCCGACATCGACGCCGGTCTCGACCGGCTGCGCCGGGCGCTGGGCGGGGCCGTGGGGCGCACTCCGGAGGAGGCGTGCCGGGTGGTGATCGATGCGGTGGGGCCGGCGGACCGGGCCGACGACATCGCCTTGCTCGTGGCGCGGACGCGACTGTTCCCGCGCTCCTGCGTGGCGGAGTGGAGCGTGCCGCCGGACCCGGCGGTCATGCCGTCGGTCCGGACACAGTGCAGGGAGAAGTTGCGGGAGTGGGGGCTGGAGGAGATCGGGTTCACCACGGAGCTGATCATCAGCGAGCTGGTCACCAACGCGATCCGGCACGGTTCGCCACCGGTGACCGTGCGCCTGCTGTACGGGCGTTGCCTGATCTGCGAGGTGGCGGACGGCAGCAGCACCTCGCCGCGGCTGCGGCGGGCGGCGACCACGGACGAGGGCGGGCGGGGGCTGTTCCTGGTGGCGCAGTTCGCCCAGCGGTGGGGGACGCGCTACACGGCCGAGGGCAAGGTCATCTGGGCGGAACAGACCCTTCACGACGGCGCTTCCGGCGCGACGGACCACACACCGGTCGACGTCCTGCTGGAACAGTTCGGCGACCCCACCCTGTGAGAGCGGTCCGACTGCCCCGACACCCGTGGCCCGGCCGGGGCATCGACACCCCCGGCACGCAGCCCGCCGCGTTCGTCCACGCGCAGGGGGACGAGGTCGTCACCGTCACCGGAGCGCGTCGTGCCGTCCTCGTCCACCGGGACTCCCACCGGCCCGCAGGCCTGCGGCGTCCCACCCGCTCAGTCCACGGCACCCACCCAGTCCACGGTGCCGAGCGGTGACCCGCAACCGCGAGGCCGTCGTCCGGACTCGGTCGCCTCGGGCCGCCCGGGGCGGGCCGGCAGCGGTGCCCCCCGCCGCACTCGCGCGACGGAGGGCGCCCGGAACTCCCGCATCACGCCAGCCGCCCGTCCAGCGTCGTACGCCACGCCGGCGACCGATCCGGTGCGGCGGTGGGCGCGGGCGGCCGGGAGCGGCGGCCGCCCCGGCCGAAGAAGTCGGCGAGCGGCAGGATCGCGGCGCCCACGGTGACGGCGTCGGGACCCAGTTTTCCGAGTTCGATGCCGACGCGTTCACCGGGGTGGCGCAGTGCGTAGGACCGCGCGTGGGCGCGCACCGGGTCGAGGAAGCGCTCGCCGAGGCGGAGGCCCGCCCAGCCGCCGATGAGGATGCGCTCGGGCTGGAAGAGGTTGATCAGGTCGGACAGGCCCGCGCCCAGGTACTCCGCCGTCTCGGCGAGGACGGCCGTGGCCACCGGGTCCGGCTCACCGCCGCCCACCGGGTACGCCGCCGCCAGCATCGCGGTCAGCGCGGTCTCCTCGTCGGCCCCCCGCGGCGGTCGTCCTCCCGCCTCCTGCCAGCGCTCCAGGAGCGCCTCCGCCCCCGCGTACGCCTCCAGGCAGCCCAGGGCCCCGCAGCGGCACCGCCGGCCCCGCACCCGCACGGTGAGGTGCCCCCACTCCACGGCCCGGCCGCGTTCGACCTCGTCGGTGACGACGCAGGCGCCGACGCCCGAGCCGAGAAGCACGACCGCCGCGTTGCGCGCGCCGCGCCCGGCGCCGAACCACATCTCGGCCTGGCCCAGAGTCCTGGCTCCGTTGTCGATGAAATAGGGCACGTCCTCGGGGAGCAGGCCGGAGGCGCGCAGCATCCGCTCCAGCGGGACGGCGTCCCAGCCGATGGTCTGGCCGTGCACCACCGCGCCCTCGTCGGAGCGTTCGACGATGCCGGGCACGCCGATGCCGACGCCGAGGAGCCCGTCCGGGGTGACCCCGGCGGCGTCCATGACCTCGGCCAGGCCGTCGCGGATGTGACCGGCGATCAGCTCGTCGTCGCAGGGGCCCCCGCGTCCGGCGCCTCGGACCGCCAACGGCCGGTCGGCACGGGCGAGTTCCACCAGGGAGAGGTCGAACAGCTCGACGCGGACCCGGGTCTCGCCGACGTCGACGCCGATCATGTGGCCGGCGCCCGGCGCGACGCGCAGCAGGATGCGGGGGCGGCCTCCGTCGGACCCGACGCTGCCGGCCTCCTCCAGGAGTCCGTCGGCGAGCAGTTCGGCGACCACGTTGCTGACGGAACCCGAGCTCAGACCGGTCGCCGGGCCGAGGGAGTTGCGGCTCGTCGGCCCGTCGAAGAACAACCGCCGCAACACCGCGGCGCGGTTCTCCCGTCGCAGGTCACGAACCGTCCGACCGTTGCGCGTCGCCACGTGCCCCCCTCGTTCTGCGTCCCTGCCCGCAAGATACCTCCGCGGTCGGTTCGTCCGCCCCGACGGCGTGGCGGACGACCCCGGGCGCCAGGACCACCCGGTGAGCCGCCTCGCCACCTGCGCGTGGGCCTCCCTCAGGGCGCGCCGCCGGCGGGCTGCTCCGCCTGCTCGCTGCCGGACAGCTTCGGGTGGGCGTACGGCTACGACAAGCGCTTCGGCCCGGTCCACGTCGACCACCGCACCCAGGTCCGCACCGTCGACGGCAGCGGTCACCGGTACGCGGAGATCGTGCGGGCGCATCGGGACCGGGGCCGCAGGGCCACCGTGGTGGTGACGCGCACCAGGCACGGTCTGCGGGGCGTCGAGCCGAACCCGAACCGCACGGCGGGTTCCACCGGTGCGAGGGAGCCGAGATCCTCGTCCTCGTAAACGGCCCGGGCCTCGACGACAGGGCGCAGGTCCTGCGCCCCGTACCACTCGTACCGCCCGGCGCCCGCGCTGCCGTGGGTCCGCGCCCCGAGCAGCGCCCCGGCGGCCGGGGCCGTCAGTACGGCCCAGGCCGGACGGGCGGCGAGCGGACCGGGCACGGTTCTGAGCAGCAGGCCCAGGGGCCCTCTCCGGCCGGTGACGAAACGCAGGCTGAGCGGTGCGGCCGCGACCGTCCACCGCCCGCGGCCGGCCTCCACCGCGACCGGTACGACCCGCACCTCGTCGAAGACGTAGGTGCCGGCGACGAAGCGGGCCGTCTGCGCGGACGGGGCCAGAAGGACACGGTGTCCGCCCTTCCGCTCGAGCATCACATCGCTGAACGGACCGAACGGCGAGCGGACCCAGTGCCCCAGCACCACCCGCGTACCCGACGACGTGCCGATCCCCGCGATCCACCCTTCGAACCGCACCCGTACGCGCCCCTCGCGTCCCCGGCCGACGTGGGGCGCAGTCCTGCCGGGCACCCGTCACCGTTCCTCACCGCGGTGATCGTGCAGGCGGCCGCACCGCCACCAGGCGGCCGGCCGCCCTGCCCGCACCGACGCGTCCGGCAGGCAGGTGGGGCGGATCCGGCCCCGTGGCACGCAGACCGGGTCGAGGGCCGGCAGCGTCACCGCCGTGCCCTCGCCCGTACGGCGTGCCTGGGCCATGCCGCGCGTTCCGGTGCGAAGGCACGCCCGGCCGTCGGCGGCGAGGAGGCCGCCCGTCGTCCGTTGCAGCCAGTGCTCGGTCTCGGGCCCGAAGACCCGTTCGAAGCCGCGCGGGTGCATCAGGGGCCGGCCACCGCCGCCGGGATCGAACAAGCGCCGGCCGCGGGCCACGCGCAGCGGATTCATCGGGACTCCTCCCGTTCGGCGCCCCCATCGCAGTACCCGGGCACCACCTGGCAAAACGCGGCTGACGGCTGACCGGTACCCGCATCGGGACCCGTGAGTCCCGCCGGGGCGCCGCGCCGATTTGCCTTCGAGTGAACTCCAGCCGTCACACTGATCCCGGCAATCCGACTGTGGAAGCGAAGGGCGGCAGCACATGGGGACGACGAGCCCGGCAGGGCACCCTCTGCCCTACGACACCTACCGGCAGGCGATCGAGCGGGAGACGGTCCGCTTCGCCGAGGTGGTGAGGGGCGCGGACCCCGGGACCGCCGTGCCCTCCTGCCCCGACTGGACGCTGGCCGACCTCACCCGGCATGTCGGGTCCCTGCAACGCTGGTTCTGCGCACTTTTGACCCGGCTGGTGCAGGAGCCTCCGCGCAGCCGTGACGTGGAGCTCGGACTCCCGGAACACGCGGAGGACTATGCCGACTGGGTGGCGGCGGGCGTGCCCGCGGTGGCCGAGGTACTGCGGGCCACGGATCCCGAGGCGGGGATGTGGGCCTGGGGCGAGGACCAGCATGCGCGGTTCTGGGCCCGCCGGATGCTGTGCGAGACGCTGGTGCACCGGGTGGACGCGGAGCGCGCCGTCGGTCTCGAGCCGGCGATCGACCCGGTACTGGCGGGGGACTGTGTGGACGAGTTCCTCGTCAACCTGCCCCACGCGGGTCTCTTCGCGCCGGCGGTGACCAAGCTGCACGGTGACGGCGAGGTCATCGCCTTCGGGTGCGCGGACCTGGCCGGGGGAAGGGGCGAGGAGTGGCGGGTGCGGCTGGATCCCGGCGGTTTCCGACTGCTGCCCCGGACGGCGGCCGAGTCCGCGCCGGCCGGAGCGGGGGCGGCGGTGCGGGGGCAGGCGGCGGACCTCCTGCTGCTGCTCTACGGGCGGCGGTCGTACCAGGAGGCCGCCTTCGACGTCTCGGGAGAGGCCGCGGTACTCGACCGCTGGTTCGCCCACACCGCCTTCTGAGACCCGCCGCCGGGGCTCAACCGGGCTTCAGTACGACGGCCTGGCCGCCCGCGGGGGCCATCGACACGCTCAGTGCGGTCGCCGCGGTGACACTTCGCGTGCTGACGACGACCGGGGTCCGGTACGGTTCGGCGCCCGGTGTTCCGTCGGCGTAGACGGTCGCGGTGCAGGTGCCGGTGCCCAGGAAGGACAGGGGGATCGACAGGGTCCGGGCGCTCTCGTTCGTCATGGCCCCCAGGTACCAGATGCCGCCACTGCGGCGGGCGACGGCGACGTACTCGCCGATCGAGCCGGCCAGGGCCCTGCTCTCGTCCCAGGTGGTGGGGATGGAGTCGAACCAGGGCAGGCCCGGCCAGTCGGCGGGGTTCGCGTACTTCGACGGCTTGTCGTACCAGTACAGCCACGCCAGAGGCTGGTAGTACACCGCGGCCATCGCCATCTGGTGGGCGTCGGTGGTCTGGTCGCGGGACTGGCCGTAGCAGACGGTGTAGTCCATCGGACCGCCGATGTTGCGGGCGAAGGGGAGGGTGACGTTGTGCGTGGCGGTCGGGAAGTGTTCGTTGCCCCGCACGCCCTCCAGAGTGATCCAGTTCGGGTAGGTCCGCTCGTAGCCGAACGGCCGTACGTCGTCGTGCATGTTGATCAGGAGCTGGTGCCGGGCCGCCGTTCGGGCCCAGGTGGTGATCTGGTTCGTCATCGTCTGGGTGCCGTCGTTGATGAAGCCCAGCTTGATGCCCGCGACGCCCCAGCCGCGGTAGAGGGCGAACAGGGAGTCCGCGTCGCTCAGGGCGATGCGGTTGACGTAGAGGATGACGCCGATGCCCTTGCCGGCCGCGTAGGAGATGACCGTCGGCATGTCGATCGCGGTTATCGGCCGCGTCGCGTCGGTCGTGGTGCTCTCCGGCCCGTACCAACCGGCGTCGTACTCGATGTACCGCAGACCGCGGGCTGCGGCGAAGTCGACGCCCGCCAGTCCGTCGGCGGTGGTCAGGTTGCACCGGAAGGCCTTGCCGGGCTTGATCCATGAGGTGTCGGCCAGTGCGTTCCGCGGGGCCAGGTTGAGCACCAGTTCGGCGTTGTCGACCAGTTCGGCGTGGGTGGAGCCGGTCACCACCGCGCGCCACGGCGTGACGAACGGTGTGGTGACGGTGGAGGTCGTCTGCACGGCGCCGGAGCCGCGCGCGGTGTGCCGCATCAGGTACGCGGCGAGGGTGCCGGGCTCACCCGGCACCGAACCGAGCATCAGCCGCGGGTAGTCGGCCCTGGCCGACTCGCACACGCAGGCGATGAGGCCGTCGTCGGCGTAGTCGGCGGTCAGGGGCAGGTCGGTCAGCGGTCCGGTGTCCGTCGAGGAGGTCCCGGTGGACGGGATGGCGTCCGGGGCGACCGGGTTGTAGGGGTCCTCGTCCCGTGCGCTGTAAACGAGCGTGCCGTCCGGGAAGACGAACGTGGTGAGTTCGCCGGCAACGGTGGCGGTGCCCGGGTCGAGCAGGACGTAGCGGAAGGCGACACCCGACGCGTAGGCGCGGATCTGGACGCCGAAGTCGATGCCGGTGCCGGTGTCCCGAAGGCCCCACCGCATCTCCTGATAGGCGTCGCGGATCGTCGCGTTGCGCCCGTACACGGGGTTCCAGGTGGTGTCGACGTGCCAGTGCTGGTAGTTCGTCACCACGGTGCCGCGGGTACCGAGCGTGGTCCCGTCACCGAGCCGGAGGCCCAGGGCCGAGGCCTCGACCACCGTCCTGCCCCGTCGTGCGGCCGCCCACCGCAGCGCCCCGTCGACCACGGACATGGTGATGGTGCTGTCGCCCTTCGCCGCGGTGACCGAGGCGTCCGCGGCGTCGGCCGTGCGCGCCGTACCGACGCCGAGCGCGGCGGCCGTGGCAGTGACGGCGGCGCCCTTCAGCACCCCGCGGCGGGAGGGTTCCTGACGTCCGGCAACGTTCACGGGGAGCTCCTCGTCACACAGGAAACGAACCATCGAACAGAGTCGATCAGCAAGCAACATATTCCGACGGTGGCAAGGTTTCTAACGCCTGACCCAGCGATGGGTCAACCCTTCGCACGCGGAGGCGTTTTGGCCGAAATCTCGGACAGTCGGACGCATTTGCCTCTCCCGAGCCTCATCGACTCCCCACCTCTTCGGTCAAGGATCAACAAAATCAAACGCGCCTGTTGACGCCGCCTGACGCACCCGACTCTCATGGGCCCCGCCCGGCACCTGAAGAGAGGCACCAAGCATGTCCAAGGGAGCACCCCGTCGGCCCGCCGACCGGTGGCGGCGCAGAGCCGCCGCCTTTCTGACACTTCTCGGGGCCGTGGCGGCACTGCTGCTTCCGGCGGCCGAGGCGCACGCGGCCACCGTGTCGTTCACCACCGGTGCCGCACGCACCGACCAGAACGGGAAGGCGCTTCAGCTGCACGGCCTCGGCGTCATCAAGGTGGGAAGCACCTGGTACGGCTTCGGGGAGGACAAGACCGGCGAGACCTCGTCGGACACGTCGTTCCAGGACATCCCGTGCTACACCTCGACCGACCTCGGGACCTGGACCTACCAGGGTGTCGCGCTCGCCAGGCAGAGCAGCGGCGACCTGGGGCCGGGCCGCATCGTGGAGCGCCCCAAGGTCATCCACAACGCTTCGACGAACACGTACGTGATGTACATGCACATCGACAGCAAGGACTACTCCGAGGCCAAGGTCGGCGTGGCGACCAGCAGCACGCCGTGCGGCCCCTACACCTACCGGGGAAGCTTCCGGCCGCTGGGCAACCTCAGCCGTGACCTCGGCCTGTTCCAGGACAGCGACGGCACCGCCTATCTGCTCAGCGAGGACCGCAACAACGGCCTGCGCATCGACAGGCTGTCGGCCGACTACCTCTCCGTGGACAGCGCGGTGGCGGTGCTGGGCGGCAGCGGCGGCAACAGCGTCGAGGCACCCGCCATGGTCAAGGTCGACGGCGTCTACTACATGTTCGGTTCCCACCTGACCGGGTGGAGCCTGAACGACAACGTCTACGCCACCGCCACGTCGCCGGGCGGCCCCTGGTCGGCGTTCCGCGACTTCGCCGCTCCCGGCACCCACACCTACGGCAGCCAGACGGCGAACGTCATCACCGTCCAGGGCACCTCCGGGACGACGTACATCTACGCCGGCGACCGCTGGAACACCTCCGACCTCGGTTCGTCGAAATTGATCTGGCTGCCGCTGACCATCCGCGGTACGACGGTGAACCTCGGCCAGTACCCCACCTGGTCCCTCGACAGCGCGGCGGGCACCTGGGCGCCCGGCAGCGGGATTCCCTCCGGCGGGGTCCACACCCTGTCGAACGGCGACAGTTCCCTGCTGATGGACGTCACCGGCGGCTCAACGGCCGGCGGCACCAAGATCATCCAATGGCCGTCCAACGGGGGCGCCAACCAGCAGTGGACCCTCACGCGGGTGGCGGACAACGTCTACACCCTGAGGAGCGTGAAGAGCGGCCTGTGCCTGGACGTGCCGAACCGGTCGACCGCCACCGGAGTCCAGTTGCAGCAGTGGACGTGCAACGGCGGGACCAACCAGGAGTGGTTCCTCGACCTGGTCGGCAGCTACAGCGGCAACACCTACGTGCTCACCGGCGTGGGCAGCGACCTGAGCATCGGCGTGGCGGGTGCCTCGACCACCCAGGGAGCGGCAGCCGAACAGGAGACAGGCACCGGCACGACGAGCCAGCAGTGGAGTCTCTCCTGAGCGGCTGCGTCCCGTCGCGCTCACCCGACGCGTCGCTCGCGCCGGCACGGCCTTGCGCAAGACACCGCACGGGTCTCCCTACTCCCCCCGCAGTACGCGTATCGCCACCCGTGGGGGGATGATCCCGGTCATGCGGGACGCGATCCTGTCACACAGGACGCAGGTGTGGGCGTGTCGAACGTCCACACCTGCGCGGCAGCGACCGCCGTCGTGCATTCCCGCCGGGCCGAACAGGAGACTGACGTGCGCACCGACCCCCAGGCCGAGCCGCTCGACCCCGCGCCGCCGCAGTCCGAAGGCGCGGGCGACGGCGGGCCGCCCCGGCGCCGCCGGCGGCTGGGGCGGTGGTTCCGGCGCCTGGCGCTGACCTGCGCCCTCCTGCTGGTTGTCCTGACATCGGCCTCATTCGTCTACAACGCCGTCACCGCACGACGTGCGGTGCCTCCCAAAGGGCTCCGATACGTCCAGGCGGCCGACGTCCGGACCCGCTACCGGACCTGGGGCAGCACAGGCTCGCCGGTCGTCCTCGTCCACGGCGCCTTCGAGCAGGTGGACACCTGGTCACGGCTCGCTCCGCTGCTCGCCCGCCATCACCGCGTGTACGCCCTGGACCTGACGGGAGACGGCTACAGCGAACGCCGCGGCCCCTACACCGTCGACCACTTCGCCCGGCAACTCCTGGGCTTCCTCGACGCCGTGCACCTCTCCGGAGCGGGCACGCGCCCCCTGCTGGTGGGGCACTCCAGCGGAGCCGCGGTGGTCGCCCGGGCGGCCCTGCGCGCCCCGGGACGGATCGGGGCGGTGATGCTGCTCGACGGGGACGCCCTGGACACCGGCGCAGGCCCCCCGCCGGCTTTGAAGTACCTGCTGTTCGACCCCTATCGCACCAGCCTGCTGCGGCTCGGACTGAGCACCGACGGGCTGGTCCGCGCTGTCTACGACGCCCAGTGCGGGCCTGCCTGCCCCCGCCTGGACGCCGCGGGACTGGACCAGTGGCGCCGCCCGCTCCGGGTGCCGGGTGCCGAGGAGGCTCTGTGGAGCATGCTGGGCGAAGGCGTGCCCGGCCTGCCCGCCGACCAGGCCGCCCGGCTCGCCGCCGTCCCGCTCCCCAAGTCCGTCGTGTTCGGCGCGCAGGACGACGTGTTCGGTCCCGGGACGCCGCAGCAGACGGCCCGACGCGTCGGCGCACCCCCGCCCACGCTCATCCCGGGAGCCCGGCACCTCACAATGATCTCCAGCCCTCACCAGGTCGCGGCAGCCGTGGAAGCGCTCGCCGCCCGCTCCGCGTAGCCGGGCGAGCGGCAGTCGCCGATGCCTTCGCCCGAGGGGGCACGGGCAGGAAACAGAAGCCATAGCTAATCTGTACATGGCTATAGTAGCCATGTACAGTATGCCCATGAGTACGACATCCGAGGGCGCGACGCCCGGTTTCCTCGTGTGGCGGCTGTCGACGAAGTGGCGCGTGGCCGTCGACCGCGCGGTCGCCCCGCTCGGCCTGACCCACGCCCAGTACTCGCTGGTGGCCACGCTGTCCGGCATGCACCGCACCGGCCGGCGCCCCAGCCAGCGGCAGCTCGCGGACCACACCGGACTCGAGGCGCTCTACGTCTCGAAACTCGCTCGCACCCTGGAGGCGGCCGGCCTCGTGGACCGGACCCGCGATCCGGCGGACCCGCGGGCCGTGCAACTCTCGCTCACCCCTCGGGGGCAGGAGGTGGCACGGCAGGCGATCCAGGTGGTCCAGCGGCTCCACGAACAGTTCCTCCAGCCGCTCGGCGGACCCGGCAGCGCCCGCACCAAGGACTTCACGGGCGAGTTGCGGAGCCTGCTCGACGCACCGCTCGACCCGTCCGGCGCCACGAACCCCGACAAGGAGCAGTCATGACCGAGCCCACCCCGCTCGTCAACGGCCGTCTGGTAGGCCTCACCCACTACGCGAGCCGCGCCCTGCTGGAGCGCGCGCTCGCCCGCACCGGCACCGGCTTCACCCAGTCGGCCGCGCTGCGGACACTCGCGGACAACGGCGGGGAGGCCGAGCGGAGCTCGCTCGCCGCCCTGGTGGCCGACGCACTCAAGGTCACCGATGAGCGGACCGTCCTCACGGCCGTCGACGGGCTCGTCGCCGAGGGGCTTCTCCAGGTGTCCACGGAGGGCCGGGTCTCGTTCACGGACCGCGGCCGGGAACGGTTCGACGACATCCAGGCCGCCGGCCGGCAGATCGCCTCCCGGCTCTACGCGGACATCCCGCGGGAGGACCTGGAGGCGGCCGGACGTGTCCTGGCGCTGGTGCTGGAGCGCGCGACGGCCGAGCTCACGGCCGTGTAGACACGCCCCCCGAAGGTCGTGGAATTCTCAACCGACCGCGCCGGTTGTGCGGTCCGTGAGGAGGTCCTCAGTGAAGACCACGTACTACGACCACGGGACGTCCGCAGAGCGCTGGGAGCGGGCGCGGATGTTCTTCGACGCCAAGGACTACTACGCCGCCGCACAGGTCCTGGAGGGGCTGGTCGCCGAGGTGCCGGAGCAGACCGGGCCCCGGCTGCTGCTGGCGCGCGCCTACTACCACTCGGCCCAACTGCGCCGCGCCGAGGCCGAGTTGCGCGACCTGGTGGAGCGTGACCCGGTGGAGCACTATGCCCGGCTGCTGCTCGGGCGCACCCTCCAGCGGCAGGGGCGCGGCGACGAGGCCGAACCGCATCTGCGGCTGGCGTCGGCGCTCGCGGGCGACTTCGCGGACCTCTGATCCGTGAAGAGTTCGGACGTGTCGCTCCGACGTCCGCGGCCGCGTACCGGATCACGCCGGCCGACCGCCGTACGTGCGCCTGCCGCGCCGAGCACACGGTGTGCGTCGCACGGGGCGCCGGCGGGAGCGTGGCATGCTGGCGCGATGGCATCTCCACGTGATCTCAGGCCTCCCGCCGAGCAGGTCGAGGAACTGCTCGCCGCCGGCGGCCCGTTGCCGATCGTCGCCGCCGGGCATCCGGTGCTGCGCCGTGGCGCCGAGCCGTTCGAGGGGCAGTTGGAGCCCGCGCTGCTGGCACGCTTCATCGAGGCCCTGCGCGTGACGATGCACGCGGCGCCGGGGGTGGGTCTCGCCGCGCCGCAGGTCGGGGTGCCGTTGCGGATCGCGGTCATCGAGGACCCGGCGCCGGTGCCGGAGGAGGTCCGGGTGGCGCGCGGGCGGGTGCCGCAGCCGTTCCGGGTGCTGGTCAACCCCTCCTGCGAAGCGATCGGCACCGACCGTGCCGCGTTCTTCGAGGGCTGTCTGAGCGTGCCCGGCTGGCAGGCCGTGGTGGCCCGGCACGCCCGGGTGCGGCTGCGGGCGCTGGACGAGCGCGGGGCCGCCGTGGACGAGGAGTTCACGGGCTGGCCGGCGCGCATCGTCCAGCACGAGACGGACCACCTCGACGGCACGCTCTACCTGGACCGGGCCGAGCCGCGCTCACTGTCGTCGAACGAGGCGGTGGCGGCCCGGTGGGCCCAGCCGACGCCTCATCGGGCAGCGCGCGAACTGGGATTCACGCTGCCCGACTGAGGCGCGGGGTGTCAGCCCCGGTACGCTTCCAGCAGCCGCAGCCACACCTCGCTGATCGTCGGGAACGACGGCACCGCGTGCCACAGACGGTCGACGGGGACCTCGCCGGCGACGGCGACGCTCGCGGAGTGGATCAGTTCGCCGACGCCGGGGCCGACGAACGTGACGCCCAGCAGGGTCTCGCTGTCCAGGTCGACGACCATGCGGGCACGGCCCCGGTAGCCGTCGGCGAACAGGTTGGCACCCGCCACCGAGGAGAACTCGACGTCCACGGCGCGCACCCGGCGGCCCGCCTGTTCCGCCTCGGCCAGCGACAGGCCCACGGCGGCCGCCTCCGGGTCGGTGAAGACCACCTGCGGGACCGCCCGGTGGTCGGCGGTCGCGGAATGGGCACCCCAGGGGTCGGTCTCCAGCAGCGGGACGCCCGCCGCGCGGGCCGCGATCGCCGCGCCCGCGATACGGGCCTGGTACTTGCCCTGGTGGGTGAGGAGGGCGCGGTGGTTGACGTCGCCGACCGCGTAGAGCCACTCGCTGCCCGCCACCCGCAGGGTGTCGTCCACGGGCAGCCAGGATCCCGGCTCCAGGCCGACCGTGTCGAGGCCGATGTCGCCGGTGCGCGGGGTCCGGCCGGTGGCGAAGAGGATCTCGTCGGCCTCGAGGCGGTCACCGGCGTCCGTGACGACCACGACGGTGTCGCCCTCGCGCCGCACCGACTCCACCGAGGTGCCGGTGCGCACGTCCGCCCCCGCCTCCGTGAGCGCCTCGACGACCAGTTCCCCGGCGAACGGCTCCATGCGCGGCAGCAGGCCCTTGCCGCGGACCAGGACGGTGACCCGGGAGCCGAGAGCCTGCCATGCGGTGGCCATCTCGGCGGCCACCACACCGCCGCCCACGACGATCAGCCGGCCGGGGACGGACTTGGCACTGGTCGCCTCACGGCTGGTCCACGCGTCCACCTCGGCGATGCCGGGCAGGTCGGGCAGCTGGGCGTCGCTGCCGGTGCACACGGCCACCGCGTGCCGGGCGGTCAGCACGTGCCGCGCACCGTCCGGGCCGGTCACCGTGACCCTGCGCGGCCCGTCCAGCCGGCCATGGCCCCGGTAGAGGTCGGCTCCGATGCCGTCCAACCAGGAGACCTGCCCTTCGTCCTGCCAGTCCCCGACCTCGTGGTTCCGGTGGGCGAGGACCGCGGAGGCGTCGAGGGGCCCCTGCGCGAGCTCGGCGACGCCGGGGACGCGGCGGGCGTCGGCCCGGGCGATGACCGGGCGCAGCAGCGCCTTGCTGGGGACGCACGCCCAGTAGGAGCATTCGCCGCCGACCAGTTCGCTCTCCACGACCGCGGTGGACAGGCCGGCCGCACGGGTGCGGTCGGCGACGTTCTCCCCCACGGGCCCGGCTCCGAGCACCACGACGTCGTACGCGATGGATTCCGTTTCCGTCATGGGGCCAGTCTGGTGGGTGGTGTGCCCGGTGGCCACACGGGTAGGGCGCGGAATACGTGACCAGGTGTGACCGTTGACGACAGCGGCTCGGCCCCGACATCAGGAAGAGGGATAGGCCATGAGCAACACGGTGGAGCTCACCAAGGAGAACTTCGACCGGACGGTCCAGGACAACGACTTCGTCCTGATCGACTTCTGGGCGTCCTGGTGCGGGCCGTGCCGTCAGTTCGCGCCGGTGTACGAGAAGGCCGCCGAGGACAACCCCGACCTGGTGTTCGGCAAGGTGGACACCGAGGCGCAGCCCGAGTTGGCGGCGGCGTTCGGCATCCAGTCGATTCCGACGCTGATGATCGTCCGGGACCGGGTCGCCGTGTTCGCGCAGCCGGGCGCTCTGCCGCAGGCCGCTCTGGACGACGTGATCGGCCAGGCCCGCAGTCTGGACATGGACGAGGTCCGCAAGGCGGTGGCCGAGCAGCAGGCCAAGGCCGAGCAGAACGGCGAGTAGCGGCTGCCGGCCGGACGGTCAGAAGGGGTGCGCCGCCACGTCCCCGCGGACCGTGGTCCAGCGCAGGTGGGTGAAGGCGTCCAGATTGGCCTCGCCGCCGAAGCGGGCGCCGGTCCCGGAGGCGGCGAGGCCCCCGAAGGGCGCGACGGGCTCGTCGCCCACGGTCTGGTCGTTGATGTGGGCGATGCCCGTCGGGATCCGCTCGGCCAGGTCGAGGCCGCGCGCCACGTCCCGTGTGACGATGCCCAGGGAGAGGCCGTACGGCCCCGCGGAGGCGAGGGCGGCGGCCTCTTCGGCTGTGGTGAAGGGGCGTACGGGCGCGACCGGCCCGAAGACCTCCTCCGTGTACGCCGGTGTGGTGTCGTCGGCTCCGGCCAGCACCGTCGGCCGGTAGAACAGGCCGCGGTGCGTGCCGCCCGCCACGAGCTTGGCGCCGCGGGCGTTGCTCGCCACCACCAGGCCGTGGATCCGGGCCAGTTGACTCGCGTCGATGACGGGGCCGAGGTGCACCTCCTCGCGGTACGGGTCGCCGACGGTGAGCGTGTCGGCCTTGGCGGCGAGCCGTTCGACGTACTCCTCGTACAGGGACGCGTGGACGAGGTGACGGCCCGTCGTCATGCAGATCTGCCCCTGGTGGAAGAAGGATCCGAAGGCCGCGGTGGAGACGACGGCGTCGAGGTCGGCGTCCTCCAGGACGATCAGCGCGGAGTTCCCGCCGAGCTCCAGATGGACCCGTTTCAGATGGCGCCCGCCGGCCTCGGCGATCGCCCGGCCGGCGGCCGTCGACCCGGTGAAGGAGAGCACCGGGACGTGCGGCTCGGCGACCAGTTCCTGGCCCACGTCGGGCCCGCCGGGCAGGACGCGCAGCAGGCCCTCGGGCAGTCCGGCCTCGGCGAACACGGCCGCCACGGCGAGGCCACCGGACACGGCGGTGCGCGGGTCGGGTTTGAGCACGACGGCGTTGCCCAGCGCCAGGGCGGGCGCGACGGAGCGGACGGCGAGGACGAGCGGGGCGTTGAACGGGGCGATCACGCCCACCACACCGACGGGGACGCGGCGCGTGTACGACAGCCGGGGTGCCTCCGACGGCAGGACCTGCCCTGTCGGGTGGGACGCCAGGGCCGCCGCCTCGTAGCACTCCTGCGCGGCGACGTGCAGCTCGACGCAGGCCTTGTCCGGTACGGAGCCCGACTCGCGGACGAGCCAGTCGCGCAGCTCGGCGGTGTGCGTGGCGAGCAGGTCGCCGGCCCTGCGGAGCACGGCGGCGCGCATGCTGTAGGGGGTCCTCGCCCACCCGCCCCGGGCGGTGACGGCGGCCCGGACGAAGGTCTCGACGTCCTGTTCGGAGGCGAGCGTGAGACTGCCGAGCGACTCGCCCGTGGCGGGCTCGGTGACGGTGTACTCCGCGCCCGTCAGCGGGCCGGGCTGCCAGGTCTCCGGGTCGAGCAGCATGGGGCTCTCCGATCCGGCACCGGGCGGGGCACAGGGTGCGCGCCGGTTCCCGTCCCGTGTGCTCAGCTCGACTCGCGGTGCACGATCCGCGCCCCGAACACCTCGTGCACCTCCGGCACACCTCCAGGATCGCGCACCGCACGGTCGACCAGCTCGGCGAGGTGGCGTCCGGACGGCAGTTCGATGTGGACGGTGCTCAGCCGCGGGCGCAGCAGCCGGCCGAGCACCAGGTCGTCGGCGCCGACCACGGCCGTCTCCCGAGGGATGTCCACGCCCTCGTCCTGCAGGGCGCGCATCAGGAGCATCGCGTACTCGTCGTTGTACGCGAAGACGGCGTCCAGGCCCAGGGAGCGCCAGCGGGCGGCCAGCCGGTCGGCGGACTCCTCCTCGTAGGCGAGCGGCAGCTCGGTGACGGTCGCGTCGGTGCCCTTCAGGGCGCGCCGCACGCCCTCGAGCCTGGCTCTGGAGAAGAACTCCAGACCGGGCTCCTCGGGCATCACCACCCCCAGGCGGCGGCGGCCTCGGGCCAGCAGATGGGCCCCGGCGCCGTGCCCGGCCCCGTGGTGGTCCAGGAGCAGCGCGTGCGCGCCCTCGACGCGGTCGGGGCCGAGGGTGACGACGGCGCGGACCCCGGAGCGCTTGAGGACCTGCACGCCCTCGGGGCCGAGGCCGCCGCCGGGCACGATGACCGCGACCGGTCGCAGTTCCGCCCAGGCGCGGGCCGCCTCGTCGCGGTCGAGGCCGACGCCGCCGTACTGCACGACGGTGTAGTCGAGCCGGCTGAGCGCCCCCTGCAGTTCGCTCAGGAACCGGTTGTAGAGCGGGCCCGCCGGCACGTTCGGGGAGGGCACGAGCACCATGCGGCTGTGTCCGGCGCGCAGGGAGCGGGCGGCGGCGTGCGGGACGTACCCCAGCTCCTTGGCGGCCTCGTGGACGCGGCGGCGGGTGGGTTCGCTGATGCGTACGGCGCTGGTGTTGTTGAGGACGTAGGAGACCGTCGCGCGCGAGACACCGGCCAGGCGTGCCACATCGGCACTCGTCGGCACGGCGGGGGGTGCGGGCGACGAAGGGATGGGCTGTTTCGGTGTCTGCACCATGACGTACCGCATCTTCGCAGAACGCTCACAGCGACTGTCCCCGGGGTGCGTTCGCGGCCGCAACAACCGTGCCGATGGGGGAAGTTGCGACTTCCGTGGCGCAGGGCGCCCGCGCAGAGGCCGCGGTACACCCCCGCGCTGGACGCGCCGGGCGACGCGGGCGTCCGCGGAACGTACCCTGTGGCCATGGACGATGCGCCGATGGTCGGCTTGATGGGACGTGTCACCGGTACCGTCGGGCCCGGACTGGTCGGCGAGGTGATGGTCCGGGTGCGCGGCGGGGCCGAGCACTTCCTCGCGTATCCCGCGGACGGGACGGGCCGGATCGAGCGGGGGGCGGTGGTGATGGTGGTGGAGTACCTGCCGCCGCGTACCGTCCACGTCGAGGCCCTGTACGACAGTTGAGCCCGTCCCGCCGCAGGTGAGAGGCGCACGCGTCAAGATTGCAACAAGGTTGCCTCGGTGTCTTCACCCCGGGCCCGCCAAGGCGCAGACTCCCTTCGTTCGGTGCCGACCCGGCACCAGGCAAAGGGGGCGTATGCCGATGGCCATCGGCGTCGTCGCGGGGGCTGCCGTCCTCGCGCTGCTTGTCATCGTTGGGATCTTCAAGCTCATGTGGCGTGTCGCGGAGCCCAACGAAGCACTCATCATCTCCGGTTCGAAGCATCGGACCGAGGGTCTCGAGGAAGGAATGGGCTTCCGCATCGTCACGGGGCGCGGCACGCTGGTGCTGCCGGGTGTGCAGGCGGTGCGCAAGCTGTCGCTCGACCTCAACGAGACCGAACTGCACGTCGACTGCGTGACCCACCAGGGCATCCCGCTGAAGGTGCGGGGCGTGGTCATCTTCAAGGTGGGCGACGACTTCGTGTCGATCGCCAACGCCGCCCGCCGCTTCCTTGACCAGCAGAAGCTGATGGCGGAGCGGGTGCACAACGTGTTCGCCGGTCACCTCCGGTCCATCGTGGGCGGTTTGACGGTCGAGGACATGATCCGCGACCGGGAGAAGCTGACCGGGCAGACCCGGGCCGCCTGCGGTACGGAGATGGAGAAGCTGGGTCTGATCGTGGACTCGCTGCAGATCCACGAGATCGAGGACCCCACCGGGTACATCAAGAACCTGGCCGCCCCGCACGCGGCGGCGGTGCAGCGGGACGCGCGCATCGCGCAGGCGGAGTCGAACCGTCTCGCCACCGAGGCGGAGCAGCAGTCGTTCGCACGGATGGCGGAGGCGACCCGGGACAGCGAGATCCTGCAGGCCGGTTACCAGGCCGAGCGGGACAAGGCGGCCGCGAAGGCGCGGCAGGCCGGTCCGCTCGCCGATGCCGCGGCCCGCCAGGAGGTCGTGGTGCAGGAGACCCGGGTCGCGGAGCTGGAGGCGCACCGGCGCGAGCAGCAGCTACAGGCCGATGTCCGCAAGCCGGCGGACGCGAAGGCGTACGAGAAGCGGACGCTGGCCGAGGCCGAGCGTGACGCGCGGATCTCGGCGGCGCAGGCCAAGGCGAAGGAGACCGAGTTGGCGGCGACGGCCGAGGCGACGCGGGTCAAGACGGCCGCGGCGGCGGAGGCCGAGGCGACCAAGACGCGCGGCGCGGCGGCGGCCGAGGCGACCCGCGCCACCGGTGAGGCCGAGGCGGCCGCCGCTCAGGCGAAGGGCCTGGCGGAGGCGGAGGCGACGCGTGCGCTCGGTCTCGCGGAGGCGGAGGCCATCAAGGCGCGCGCCGCGGCCCTCGCGGAGAACCAGGAGGCCGTGGTCGCGCAGCAACTCGCCGAGAAGTGGCCGGAGATCGTGCAGGCGGGCGCGTCCGCGTTCGGCAACGTCGACAACATGGTGCTGCTCAACGGGGCGGACGGCGTGGCCGACACGTTCGCCAAGGCCCTGACGATGGGCGGCGCCGGCCTGGGCCTCGCCCGCCAGGTGCTGTCCTCGATGAACCAGAACGCGACGCCGGCGGCACAAGCGGCCGGTCTCAACGGGTTCGTGCCGCCGCGGCCGGAGAAGGTGGCGGTGGAGGAGGACGAGGGGTGAGACCCACCTCGGTGAATTCGCGGGGACGTTGAGGCCTCAGCGCCTCAGCGCCTCAGCGTTGAGGCTTCGGGCGTACGGGAGTCGGACTCCCGCACGCCCGGAGCGCGTTGTGCGGCGCGATGGCCGGCGGGCGTCAGCGTGCGGTGAGCGGGGCCGCCGGTCGTTGCTCCTGACCGGCGCGCCGGGCGGAGACCGGCGCGTGGGTCGCGGTACCGGCCCGCCGCCGCGCGGGGCCGGCTCCGGACCGGGTCCGGTGAAGGTGCGCGCCGCCGCGCCGAGCGTGACGGTGCCGCGGAGGGCACCGCGAGCCGCAGTGGGAGTCGCGCCATGGAATACCTGCACCCGAACGACCCGGCGGTGAGCACCGGTTGAGGCCGTCGACGGCGGCCTTGCCCGAGCCACTGGACGCCCGAGGTCCGGTTCTCGGGTCAGTTCCCCCGCCAGATGTTGTCGAAGGCGGCCTTCTCGATGGCTCGTCGTTGCCGTACGGCCGTCAGTTCCGTCACCGCGTCGTCGACGGCGGCGAGCACCGTCGTCACCGCCTCGTCGGTCTCGTCCGGCAGCTCTCCGGCCGGCGTCTCGCGGATCCCGACGGCCGTGGCGAGTGCGGCGAGCACGGGCTCGTCCTCGGCCCAGCGGTCCGCCGCCCGCTGCCGGGCGGCGGAGTCGGCCAGCACCGCCTCGCCGGTCCAGGAGGGCAGCAGCCGGCGGTGCTGCCGCTCGAGCAGCCCCTCGTCCTCGAAGGCGGCCAGATACGCCGAGGACAGACCACGGCCCCGGCGCCACAGCCAGTCCTCGACCGCTTCGTAGGGCGTCTGCCGGACGAGTGACGCCGCGGCCTCCCGTACCAGGCGGTCGTCGGTCGCCGGCGGGTCGCCCGGTACGACGAGGTCTCCGTCCAGCGTGAGGGCCCGGGCCTCCCGGAGGTCGAGCAACTCGGCGCCCGCGAGGGCGAGGGAGAGGTCACCCGGTTCGGCGGAACGGCCGGGTGCCGCGTCCAGGGCGACGATCAGCAGGTCCCGTGCAGTGGTCATGTGCGGCTCCCCGTCCAAGGCTTCGGTCAAGACTTCGGTCAAGGCTTCGTGGCGATACGTCGATGAGCGGCCGTCCCGACAGCCCGACAGTAGCGCGGCTGCGTCAACCACGGTCCGTCATAGCCGGGAGGACGTCCGCCGACGCGGGCCGGCCCTCCGGTACGCGGTCCCTGACGACCGCCGTGTGGTGCGGCCGCCGGTCCCGGCAGTCACACACCGCAGGACGGCGTCGCGGAACGGGGCCGCCGTGTCCGGCGGACGGATGGTCATGCTCCCGGTAGGGCCCTCATCCACGAGGCGGCCTCGGACGCCTTCGCGGACGCCGTCCCGGTCTTGCTGCCGTGAGCCGTCCAGCCGCCGCTGTCTTCCGGGCACCCGGGCCTGCCCCTCTCGGGGGAGTGAGCGCTTGCACGGGTCGCCGCGGGCGCCGGCGGGGGTGCCGAGGCCGTCGCCCCCTCGGCCAGGGCATCGGGCGACCGCCCGTAGCGAGGCGGTCGCGCCCTCACGGCGGACCCGCCCTCGCCGCGGGCGTCCTGCGCCCCGGCTCCTCGGCACGAGGAGGTCGGCGGCGATCCGGCCGAGCCGTTCCGGCCGGCGGGGGATCCGGCGTGTCGAGCTGTCGGCCGACGGCCGTCACCACCCCCGGTCGATGCTCGGGCCGCCGTCCGGCCGGGCCGGGGCGACCGGCCGTCGGGGGCGCGGCAGCGGTACCTCCTCCAGGACCAGCCGGCTCACCCGTCCCGGACGGTCCTGTGCGAGCAGATGGGCCACGACCCCGGCCAGCCGGTGCCCGATGAGCTCCACCACGCCGAGGCCCAGCGCGTCCGGGACGCGGAGCACATCGGCTCGCATCGGCTCGCATCGGCTCGAGCGAGTACTCACCCGGCCAGACGCTTCGGCCGTGGCCGCGCAGACCGAGGGCGTACCCACGCCGGCTGCGGGTGAAGTGCGGCGCCACGGAGTCCCAGGTGGAGGCGTCCTCGCCCAGCGCGTGCAGCAGGACGAGCGGCGGGGCACGGGGCGGGCCCGGGATCCGGCAGGCCGGCCGGACACCTCCGGCACCGACCCAGTGGTTGGTCAACCACGCCTGAGGGCACGCGGCACATCACCCCGCGGATGCACCCCTGGGCAGCGGGTCGGATCCTGGTGGGAGGGTGCCGACACGCGAAGGAGGCGTCATGTCGGTGATGGACAAGCTGAGGCAGATGCTCAAGGGTCACGGCGAACGCGTCGGCGAGGGCCACGACAAGGCGGGACAGCCCGCCGGCGAGCAGACCCGGGGCACGCAGCCCGGTCAGGTCGACAAGGGCCCGGACGCACTCAGGGAACAGATGCGGTCCCGGCCGGAGCAGGACAACCCGCCGCATCCGTAGCGGTACGGCGACTGACGCGGTGTCACCGGCCGACCCGCTCGGCGCGCGTCCGACGTGACGCTCTACCGTGACCCACGTGACTGCCTTTACCGAAGAAGACGTCCCCGGCCGCTACGGCCCCTCCGCCACCAAGGAGGCCGACCCCCGCGGGGTGGGCCGGGTGCGGACCGAGTACTCCCCCGCGCACGACGGTGACCCGGACCCGGGCGAGATCGTGTGGACGTGGGTGCCGTTCGAGGAGAACGACGGGCGCGGAAAGGACCGCCCGGTGCTCGTGGTCGCCCGTGAGGCGGCCGGCACGCTGCTGGCCGTGCAGTTGTCCAGCAAGCGGCACGACGGCGACCGGGAGTGGGTGCCGATCGGCAGCGGGCCCTGGGACCGCTCGGGACGCGAGTCGTGGGTGGACGTGGACCGTGTCCTTCGGGTGCACGAGGCCGGCATGCGGCGCGAGGCGTGTGCGCTGGACCGGATGAGGTTCAACCTCGTGGTGCACCGGCTGCGGGAACGCTACGGCTGGAACTGAGCCCCGGGGTCACGCGGCGCCCACCGGTGCGGCAAAGGCACGTTCGAACGCAGCGCGTGTTCTCGCCCCCGGTTCAGGACGGCCACCGGGTCACCCGATCGGCCGACGACGCACCGGGCCGCTTCCGCGCAGTGGGCTCCCGCCGCGATCTCCTCCGCCTGCCGCGGGATCCCGCACAGGCGCGCGCTCACGGCGCCACCCCCGTGGGCGCCGTGAGCGCGCCGCGCGCACGCTCCCCGGGCGTGGCGCCGATCTCCCCCGTCGTGCTCATGAACGCATGGTGAGCGATGCTGGTCTCACGCCGCAACAGAGTTTCGCGGCCGCGGAAACAACGTTTCACGACGCGCACGACAAGAGACAAGCAGTCCGGAAAGCCCCGCTGTGCACCCTTGTGCGAATCCACCGGAGCGTCTTGGGTGGGACGAGCGATGCCGGTCCGGCCTCCTGGGTCTGGATCGGCGACATGGTGGAACCTCAGGAGGATCCCGACATGTCCGATTCGGTGAGTGACTGTGCGGAGCACCGCTCCGCCGTCACCGAAGCCGACGTGGAGGCACTGGTCCGCGGTATCTGCTTCAAGACCGGACCGCCCCGCTCGCTCGGTGTCGAAGTGGAATGGCTCGTCCATGAGCCGCGCACGCCGTGGCTCCCCGTACCGCCTGAACGTCTCGACGCGGTCTATGCCGCACTGCGGACCCTGCCCCTGCGTTCGGCTCTCACGGTCGAACCGGGCGGCCAGCTGGAGCTCAGCTCCGCTCCGGCCGCCTCCCTGATGGAGTGCGTCGGGTCCGTCTCCGCCGACCTCGACGCGGTGAGGGCCGTGCTGGGCGAGGCCGGCCTCGCCCTGAGCGGCCACGGGCACGACCCGTGGCGCCCGCCCCGCCGCTACCTCCGCGAGCCGCGCTACGACGCCATGGAGCGCTGCCTGGACCGTGCGGGGCCCGAGGGACGGTCCATGATGTGCTCCTCCGCCTCGGTGCAGGTGTGTCTGGACGCCGGCCACGAGGAGCCCGGCCCCCTGGGGCTGGGACGGCGGTGGTGGCTGGCGCACCAGCTGGGCGCGGTCCTGGTCGCCGCGTTCGCGCACTCCCCGCTGGCCGGGGGCCGGCCCACGGGCTGGCGCTCGACGCGGCAGTCCCTGTGGACGGCCATGGACCCGGGCCGCTCCGGCGCGCCCCCGCTCCACCAGGACCCGCGCATCGCCTGGACCCGGCACGTGCTGGACGCGCCGGTGATGTGCGTCCGCGACGGCGGCGGTCCCTGGCGGGTGCCGCGGGGCCTGAGTTTCCGGGCCTGGACCCGGTCCGCCGATCCGCCTGACCGGGGTGACCTCGACTACCACCTCACGACCCTGTTCCCCCCGGTCAGACCCCGCGGCCACCTGGAGCTGCGCATGATCGACGCGCAGCCGGGTGACGACGGCTGGATCGTGCCGCTCGCCGTGACGGCCGCGCTCTTCGACGACCCGGAAGCCGCAGAGACCGCGTACCGGGCGGTCAAACCCCTGGCCGAGCGGGCAGGCCCGCTGCCGCCGCCGTGCAATCCGCTGTGGATCGCCGCGGCCCGTGACGGTCTGGCCGACCCCGACCTGCACGAGGCCGCCGTCGCCTGCTTCGCGGCCGCCGCCGGGGCGCTGCCGAGGCTCGGTGCCACCGCCGACGTGCTGGGTGCCGTCGCCGAGTTCACCGACCGGTACGTGGCCCGGGGCCGCTGCCCCGCCGACGACCTGCTGCTCCGCTTCCACGGGAAGGACACCCCCGCCGGCGGGGACGACACCCGGTTCCACGGGAAGGACATCCGCACATGACCGACGAACGGTCCCCGATCGACCCCGAGATACTCCGGGAGCGCGCGCTGGGCGCCCTCACCACGGCCCGCGACCGCACCGCGCTCCTGACCACCTGCGTCGACGAACCCGAGTTGACGGCCCAGCACTCCCCGCTGATGTCCCCGCTGGTGTGGGACCTCGCGCACATCGGCAACCAGGAGGAGCTCTGGTTGCTGCGCGCGGTCGCCGGCCGGGAGGCGATGCGGCCCGAGATCGACGGGCTGTACGACGCCTTCGAGCACCCGCGCGCCGAGCGGCCCTCGCTGCCGCTGCTCCCGCCCGAGGAGGCCCGCCGCTACGCCGCCGAGGTGCGCGGGCGGGCCCTGGACGTGCTGGAGCGCACGCCGCTGACGGGCCGGCGCCTGACCGAGGCGGGATTCGCCTTCGGCATGATCGCCCAGCACGAGCAGCAGCACGACGAGACCATGCTGATCACGCATCAGCTCCGCAAGGGCCCGCAGGCGCTCACCGCCCCCGATCCGGAGCCGGTGGCGCCGTACGACGGCCCGGCCGAGGTCTTCGTGCCCGGCGGCCCGTTCATCATGGGCACATCGACCGAGCCGTGGGCGCTGGACAACGAACGGCCCGCGCACCAGCGCCAGGTGCCGCCGTTCTACATCGACGCCGTCCCGGTGACGAACAGCGCCTACACGGCCTTCATCGAGGACGGCGGCTACGGCGACGAGCGCTGGTGGACGCCTGAGGGCTGGGCCCATATCCGCACGCACGGCATCGAGGCCCCGCTGTTCTGGCGCCGCGAGGGCGGCCAGTGGCTGCGGCGGCGCTTCGGCGTCACCGAGGTCGTACCGCCCGACGAGCCGGTGCTGCACGTGTGCTGGTACGAGGCGGACGCGTACGCGCGCTGGGTGGGGCGCCGGCTGCCCACCGAGACCGAGTGGGAGAAGGCGGCCCGTCACGACCCGGCCACGGGCCGCTCCCGGCGCTACCCGTGGGGCGACGCCGACCCGGCACCCGAGCACGCCAACCTCGGGCAGCGGCACCTGCGTCCGGCACCGGTCGGCAGCCATCCGGCGGGCGTCTCCCCGCTCGGCGTGCGGCAGTTGATCGGCGACGTGTGGGAGTGGACGTCGAGCGACTTCCTGCCGTACCCGGGGTTCACCGCGTTCCCGTACAAGGAGTACTCGGAGGTGTTCTTCGGTCCGGAGTACAAGGTGCTGCGCGGTGGTTCGTTCGCCGTGGACCCGGTGGCCTGCCGGGGCACGTTCCGCAACTGGGACTATCCGATCCGGCGGCAGATCTTCTCGGGTTTCCGCACCGCCAGGGACGTCTGATGTGCCGTCACCTCGCCTACCTGGGCCCCGAGGAGCCGCTCGGCCGGCTCCTGAAGGAGCCGTCGCACAGCCTGTACCGGCAGTCGTGGGAGCCGCGACGGCAGCGGTACGGCACGGTCAACGCCGACGGTTTCGGCGTCGGCTGGTACGCCGAGGGCGATCCGGTGCCCGCACGGTACCGGCGGATGGAGCCCATCTGGAGCGACCCGTCCTTCGCCGATCTGGCACGGGTCGTGCGCTCCGGTGCGCTGCTGGCGGCGGTACGGGACGCGACCGAGGGGTGTGCCGCCGGAGAGGCTTCGGCGGCACCGTTCGCGGCGGGCCGGTGGCTGTTCAGCCACAACGGGGCGGTGCCCGGATGGCCCCGCTCCGTCGCCGACCTGGCCCGGTCCCTGCCGCCGACCGAACTGCTGTCGCTGGAGGCCCGCACCGACTCGGCCCTCGTCTGGGCGCTCGTGCTGAACCGGCTGCGCACCGGCGACGACGGCGGGCAGGCCTTGGCCGACACCGTGCTGGAGGTCGCCGCGGCGGCCCCCGACTCCCGGCTCAACCTGCTGCTCACCAACGGCTCGACGATCGCGGCGACCGCATGGGGCGACACCCTGTGGTACCTCGCCGAGCCGGGCGGCAGCCGCATCGTCGTGGCCTCCGAGCCCTACGACGACGACCCGCGCTGGCGGGAGGTGCCCGACCGCACGCTGCTCACGGCCGACACCGCCGACATCCTGCTGACACCGCTGAAGGACCCGCGCGACGACATGGCGTCCTCCCCCGCTCTCGGCTCCGCTCGAGTGGGGGCACCCCCATCATCCGAGGAGCCCCGCACGTGAGCCCGTTCCATCTGACCCGCACCCTTCCCGAGGACGCCACGGACGCCGCGCTGCGCACGGACGTCCTGACCGGCCTCACCCGCACCCCCAAGACCCTGCCCCCCAAGTGGTTCTACGACGCCCATGGCAGCGATCTGTTCGAAAAGATCACCGAGTTGCCGGAGTACTACCCGACACGCGCCGAACGGGAGGTCCTCATCGCCCGCTCCGGGGAGATCGCGGCGGCGGCCGGCGCGCGCACACTGGTGGAACTGGGCTCCGGCTCGTCCGAGAAGACACGGCACCTGCTGGACGCGATGAGCGGGCTGCGCGCCTACGTCCCCGTCGACGTCAGCGCGAGCGCACTCACCCGGGCGGGGCAGGCCCTGGTCGCCGAGCGGCCCGGTCTCGACGTCCACGCGCTGATCGCCGACTTCACCGCCGGCCTGACGCTGCCGGACACCCCCGGGCCTCGCCTCGTCGCGTTCCTCGGCGGCACGATCGGCAACCTGCTGCCCGCCGAGCGGGCGGCGTTCCTCACGGGCGTCAGGGCACTGATGGCGCCCGGGGACGCGCTGCTGCTCGGGACGGACCTGGTGAAGGAGCCCTCGGTGCTGGTGGCGGCGTACGACGACGCGGCCGGGGTGACGGCCGCGTTCAACAAGAACGTGCTGACCGTCGTCAACCGGGAGCTGGGCGCGGACTTCGACCCGGACGCCTTCGACCATGTGGCGCTGTGGGACGCGGAGAACGAGTGGATCGAGATGAGGCTGCGGGCGCGCACCCCGCAGACCGTGAAGGTCCCCGCGCTGGACCTGGCGGTCGACTTCGCCGAGGGCGAGGAGCTGCGTACGGAGGTGTCGGCGAAGTTCCGCGAGAGCGGGGTACGCCGTGAGTTGGCGAGCGCCGGACTGGACCTGACGCACTGGTGGACGGACCGGGAGGGGAGGTTCGCGCTGTCGCTGAGCGCGGTGCGCCCGGCCGGCTGAGCCGGCGCGTCCGACACACCGCAAAGACCCGCGAAGGAGAGGAGCATCCGCATGACCGACCACGTCTACCGGGTCACCGAGATCGTCGGCAGCTCGCCCGAGGGCATCGACCAGGCCGTCCGCAACGGGATCGAACGCGCCTCGCAGACGCTGCGCCACCTGGACTGGTTCGAGGTCACGCAGGTCAGGGGACGGATCGAGAACGGGCGGATCGAGCACTACCAGGTCGGCCTGAAGGTGGGCTTCCGGCTCGAGGACGGCGAGTAGCGGAGCACGGGATCCGAGGACCCCGTGCGGGGCGGGCCCGTCAGGTCCGCCCTTCCCGTTCCTGAGCGTCCTTCAGGGCGTCGGACGGCGACGCCCAGCGGGCGCGGACGACGGTGAAGCCCGCTCGTTCGACGTCCTGGCAGACCAGTTCGTCGTCGTCGACGACAACACGGACCTGTCGGCCGCGGGCCAGTTCGCGCAGCAGCTCCAGCTTGGTGACGCGGGCGGGCCTGCGGTCGCCGTTCGACCGCATGTACAGGCGTCCCTCGGGCAGCCCGTGTGCGGCGAGCCAGTCGAGGGTGTCCCGGCGGCAGCGCGCGGGCCGCCCGGTCAGGTAGACGAGTTCGCACTCCTCGGCGTTCCTCAGCGCGAGCGCGATCCCCTCGGCCAGCGGCGGATCCTGCGGCGCGGCCGCGAAGAAGGCGTCCCAGTTCCGCGGTCTCGTCCGGAGGAAGCGCTGCCGGTGCGCGGTGTCGGCGAGGGTGTTGTCCAGGTCGAAGACGGCGAGGGGCCTGCTGTCGTGGGTCACGGCCCCACTCCAGGCGGGGTTGCCCCGGGTCGGCCCCGCGGTGGTGCGGGGGCCGGCGGCCACACGCCGGGGGCGAGGACGCCCTCGACGTAGGCGCGCGCGACCAGGGCCGCCTTGCCGGTCACACCCCAGCGGCGGGAGAGCTGCTTGAAGTGGTAGTTGACGCCGTCCACGGTCAGTCCCACGGCGGAGGCGATCCGGCCGGTCGTGGAACCGGCAGCCGCCAGCGCGAGGATACGGGTCTCGATCCGGTCCGCCTGGACCGGCGGGCCGCCGGGGTCCTCCGCGGGGGCGGGGTCGTCGTCGCGGGTGCGGAGCATCAGCAGCAGGTCCGGGGCTTCGGTGGACACCTCGCCGACCAGGTCGACGGTCATCTCGCCGCGGCGCTCCACGCCGGCCGTGGTGGTCCAGCCGACCGCGACGGTGTAACGGGACCTGCGGTGCAGTCGGAGGGCCTCGGTGACCGCGCGCAGCTCGTCCCTGGTCTCCGGGTGGAACAGGTCGAGGACGCTGCGCCCGCGCAGGGGACCGGCGAGTGTGCCCCACTCCCCCGCCATGGCCGCGTTGACCCGCAGGATCGTGCCGTCGGTCGTGCAGTACGCGGTGGGCAGGGGCAGCCGGTCGAACAGGCCCAGCGCGCGG
The DNA here is from genome assembly GCF_059510295.1 of Streptomyces sp. PTL18. Lineage (NCBI taxonomy): Bacteria > Bacillati > Actinomycetota > Actinomycetes > Kitasatosporales > Streptomycetaceae > Streptomyces > Streptomyces sp. PTL18. Next base: position 188,322 of record NZ_JCAJZO010000010.1, read on the forward strand.
TTGCGCCAGAAGACCGCCGCGCGGCTGTCCGGCGCCGGGGATCTGGTGGGCGGCAGGGGTATCCGCTGCGGGCGGAAATCCATGCCCCTCCTCCTTCCGTCGGCAACGCGGGCGTTCACTCCCCAGTGAAGGGCCAGCGGACGCACCGGTGCCACTCGTCACGCGGAAGAGTGAGAACATCCGCCGGCCCAGGCAACCGCCCCACCACGGATCTTCGTCTTCCCGGGCGTGCACGACTCACCGACTTCAGCACTCCGTCACGCCAGATTCTCGTACAGCAGTGGTATATGACCCAACCATGACCAAACTTCACGTTGCGGACCGTTCAGAGGTACCGCAGGGTCAGAGGGTGAGCGCACTCTCGCCCGCCCCCGTCTCCACGCGCGCCGGGGGCGGTGCCCGTCGCTTCCACCTTCCTTTCGACAACAGACTTCTGCCCGGCGCCGCGTCCGCCCTCGCGCTGTTCGCCGCGATCCGCATGGCCGGTGTCGTCGCGATCGCCGTGGCGAACCACCTCGCCGGTCACCGGATGCTGAAGGGGCTGGCCCACTCCTGGGACTCCGCCTGGTACCTGCACATCGCACAGCACGGCTACGGCACCTACGTCCACATCCTCCACAACGGTGCCGTCCAGCGGGACTGGGCCTTCTTCCCGCTGTACCCGGGGCTCATCCGCGCCGTGTACACCGTCCTGCCCATCACTCCGGGCGCCGCCGCCCTGCTGGTCGCCTGGAGCGCCGCGGGAGTGGCCGCGTACGGCATCTACGCGATCGGCCACCGCCTGTACGGACGGGCGGTCGCCACCGTCCTCGTCGGGGTGTGGGCCTCGATGCCGCACTCCGTCGTCCTCGACATCGCCTACACCGAGTCCCTGCTGACCGCGCTCGCCGCGTGGGCGCTGTACGCGATGCTGACGGGCCGCTGGCTGTGGGCCGGGGCGCTGGCCGCCCTGGCGGGCCTGTCCCGGCCCACCGGGTTCGCCGTGGCCGCCGCGGTCCTCGCCATCGCCCTGTACGAGATCGTCGGGCGGCGCGGCCGCGTCCCGCTCCGGCTGTGGTTGGGCGCCGCGATCGCGCCCCTCGGCTGGGTGGGTTTCGTGCTGTGGGTGGGCGCCCATATGGGTGATCTGCTCGGCGGCTACTTCACCGTGCAGCGTGCCTGGGACTCCCGCTTCGACTTCGGTGCGGGCTCGCTGCACTTCCTCAAGGGACTGCTGGAGCACGGCGGGCGGGTCGTCTACCCGCTGGCGCTGGTGATCGTCGCGGCGGCCATCCTGCTGTTCTGCCTGCTGTGCGTCGACCGGGTGCCGCCGGCACTGATCGTCTACGCCGGGATACTGCTGCTGATCACGGTCGGCGGCTCGGGTCCGTACGCGTCGAAGCCACGTTTCCTGCTGCCCGCGTTCCCGCTGCTGATCCCGCTCGCCCGGGGGCTCGTACGGACCTGGCGGGTGCGCCCGAAGCAGGCCTGCCTGCTGGGCATCGCGCTCACCCTGATGTCGGTGGCCTATGGGACGTACCTGATGACGGCCAGCCGCACGCCGCTGTGAGACAGAGCGGTCAGGGCTTGACGGCGACCGCGCCCCACTGCGGGACGGTGACCGGGGAGTCGCAGTCCGAGCCGGGCCGCCGGCGGGCGCACGAGACGAGGCCGGGGGCGAGGATGTCCAAGCCGTCGAAGAACGAGGTGACTTGGGCGCGGGTACGGGCCGTTATGGGCGGTGTCGCGTTCTCGTTCCAGAACCGCATCGCCTCGACGTTGCCCTGCCCGCCGAGGTCGGTGTCGGTGGTGGGGTGGGTCAGGACGAGCCAACTGCCGGACGGCACCGCGGACATGAGGGTGCGCACGATGTCCCGTGCCCGGTCGGTGTCGAGGACGAAGTTGAGGACGCCGAGCATCATGACGGCGACGGGGCGGGTGAGGTCGAGGGTGGCCGCGGCGCGGCGGACGACGGAGTCCGGGTCGCGCACGTCGGCGTCGACGTAGTCGGTGGCTCCCTCGGGGGTGCTGGCCAGCAGTGCGCGGGCGTGGACCAGCACGACGGGATCGTTGTCGACGTACACGATCCGGGACTCGGGCGCGATGCGCTGGGCGATCTCGTGGGTGTTGTCCAGCGTCGGCAGTCCGGTTCCGATGTCCAGGAACTGCCGCGCCCCGCGCTCCTCGGCCAGGAACCGGACCGCCCGCCGCAGGAAGGCACGGTCCGCGCGGGCCACGTCGCGGATCACGGGGAACATCGACGCGACCTGGTCGCCGACCTTCCGGTCGATCTCGTAGTTGTCGCGGCCGCCGATCCAGTGGTTCCACACCCGCGCGTTGTGGGCCACCCGTGCGTCCACCCGCGCCGGCCCGCCCGACTGGCTCCGGTGCTCGCTCACGTCCGTCTCCCCTCGGCTTGGGCGACGGCCCGCCGCCGGCGGCCATTGTGCCGTCGCCGCGGTGCCTCGAGGGAGGTTTCGCCCCTGTCTGGCCCGGGCCAGGACGGGTACCCGCAGGGTGTCACGACTCTTTGGGAGATGACTCGGATGCGCTTCCTCGGACTGCTCCTCCTCGCGGCGACCGCCGCTTTCACCGGGCTCGTGATCGCCGACAATCTGGGCGGCGGCCCGCACTACACCGTGTCGATGCTCGGCCAGAACATCGCCACCATGAACGCCCTCGCCATCTTCTGCGCCGGTCTCGCCCTGGCGCTGATCTTCGCGCTGGGCCTGGCCACCGCGGCGAGTGCGGCCACGCACCGGCCCCGGGGCCCGCGCCGGGCCCGCCGGACCACCGTGGCCGACGATCTGCCGGGACCCGACACCCGGGCCTGACCAGGGGCCGGCCTCAGCGATCGGGCCGGGCGGTGCTGATCTCCGCCGGAGCCGAACGCGGGTCCTCGGCCGCGGCGAGGTCGCCCAGGCTGACGATGCCGACCGGGCAGCCGCCCTTCTCGACGACGGGGAGCCTGCGCACGGCGTGGCGGCGCATCAGGGCGACCGCGTGGCCGGTGGTGTCGTCGGGCGCGACCGTCACGACGGGGGGACGGCTGCACACCGAGCCCGCGGTCGTGGTCTCGGGGTCGCCGTTCTCGGCGATCATGCGGACCACGATGTCTCGGTCCGTGAGCACGCCGAACAGATCGCTGTCGTACGTCACCAGCACGTCGCCCACGTTCTCGTCGCGCATGAGGCGGGCCGCCCGCGCCACGGAGGTCATCGGCTCGACGGCGACCGTGCCACGGGACATCACGTCACGTACCTGCCTGGTCATGGGAACCCTCCTGGTTCGTCGTGTCGGGGTACGGCTCCCGGCCGGCCTCCCCGGGCTCGGACCCGGCGTGCCAGCCGCTCCAGCGGTGGACGGTGACCAGGACCACCGGTCCGTCCGGCGGGCCGTCCCCGTACTGGGGGTACTTCCGCGCCAGCAGGGCGACGGCGGCCTCGTACTCGCCGCGGTCGTCCGCGGGCGTGTCCGGCGGCACGACCCGGGCGCCTCCGTCGGCCCGTACCCACCACAGCCGCTCCCAGTCCTCGTCGTACGCGTCCACCAGCAGGCAGACGGCCGGCTGGACGGCGATGTTGTGCAGCCGCTTCAGCCGCGAGGAGCTCTTCGGCTTGCGGTCCACGGCCATGACGATCCCGCCGTCGTCGCGCACGGCGAACACCACCGGTACGAGGTGGGGGCGCCCCTCGGGGTCCACCGTCGCCAGCCGCGCCACCCTGGCGTCGGTGAACCGCCGCCGTGCCTGCTCCGCCTCGATCCGCGGCACTCCCGCTCCTCCTCAGGGTCGTGTGACACCGCCGCGGTACGGCTTCGGCACGTCGGCGGGTCACTCCTTCCGGCGCTGGCGGGTACCCGGCGTCCGGCGCTCTCACACGGTCGGCCCTCGGATGCCGCCGTGCGGGAGGCCGGGGACACTGGAGGCGCGGCCCGCACCCCGGCCTGCCGACCGACCAGGCAAGGAGGCCGTCGTGGAATTCGACGTGATCGTGGAGATCCCGCAGGGATCGCGCAACAAGTACGAGATGGACCACGCACAGCACCGCATCCGTCTGGACCGGATGCTGTTCACCTCCACCCAGTACCCGGCCGACTACGGCTACATCGACGACACCCTCGGACGGGACGGCGACCCGCTCGACGCGCTCGTCCTCGTCGGCGAACCCACGTTCCCCGGCTGCACGATCGAGTGCCGCGCCGTCGGCATGTTCGTCATGAAGGACGAGAAGGGCCCCGACGACAAGATCCTTTGCGTCCCGGCGCACGACCCGCGCTACGCGGGCGTCCAGGACATCGGCGATGTTCCCTCCTTCGACCGGCTGGAGATCACCCACTTCTTCGAGGTGTACAAGGATCTGGAGCCCGGCAAGTCGGTGGAGGGCTCCCACTGGGAGGGGCGGGAGGAGGCGTACGCGGAGATCGAGGCCTCCCGGCGCCGCGCCTCGGAGGGCTGACCCGGCCGGACGGGCTCAGCGCCGGGCTCCCCCGCGGCCGGGCCGGGTGACGGCGAGCAGGATCAGGGCGAGGGCCTGGACCACGCCGACGACCGTGATCAGGGCCGGGATCGAGGTGCCGTAGAGGGCTCCGGTGAGCGTGCCGCCCACCAGGCTCGCCGCGCCGACCACACCGGCGAAGATCCCGTACGCGGTCGCCCTGCGCCCGGAGGGCACCAGGTCGGCGACCGTGGCCCGCAGCGTGGATTCCTGCACGCCCATGGCGGCACCCCACACCAGCGACCCGGCCACGGCGACCGTCACCGTGTGGGCGAAGCCGAGCACCGGGACGGCCGCCGACAGCAGCGGCAGCACCACGAGCACGCGGGGCCCGTACCGGTCGTAGGCCCACCCCGTCGCCAGCGCGGCGACCGCGTCCACGGTCATGGCGGCCGCGTACAGCAGCGGCACCCACGCCGGGTGGGCCAGGTGCCGTTCGACGAGGTGGTAGGAGAGCAGGCCGAAGGTGGTGAAGCCGGCGGTGGTGGCCGCGGTGAACGCCGCGTAGGTCCAGAACGCGGTGGGCAGACGGGCGCCGCCCAGGGGCGCGGGTGTGGCCGAGGGCGGGACGACCTCGCGCTCGTACGCCTCCGGGTCGGGCACGCGGGCCCGCAGCCATACCAGCAGGCCCAGAACGGCCGCGCCGGGCAGGGCGAGCACGCCCAGCGCCGGTCCGTAGTGGCCGCCGGTGAGCGCGAGGACCCCGGCGACGGTCAGCGGCCCGACGAGGGCTCCGACCTGGTCCATCGCCTCGTGGACGGCGAATCCGCGGCCGCGTCCCGTGACCGCCGTGGCGTGCGACAGCAGGGTGTCCTTCGCCGGGGACCGCACCGCTTTGCCGACCCGCTCGGCGATCACCAGCACGCAGGCCGCCCAGAGCGTCCCGACCACGCCGAGCAGGGGCACGGAGAGGACCGTGAGCGCGTACCCGGCGACCGCGAGTCCCCAGAACCGGCGTGTGCGGTCGGCGAGCGGTCCGGAGACGAGCCGCAGGCCCAGCGCCGCAGCCTCCCCGGCGCCGGTGACCACGCCGACGACGACGGAGGAGGCGCCGAGCGACGCCAGCAGCGGACCGGTGACCGAGCGGGCGCCCTCGTACACGAAGTCCGCGAGCAGGCTGACCGTGCCGAACCACACCACGAACCGCCACGGCCCCATCCGCGCCGGCGCCGGCGTCCGCTGGACCGATGTCGTACCCACAGCGCCTCCCCTGACCCGGACACCGCCCGGCCGGCGCGGTGTCCGTGACGAGCATCTCGACTGCATTATCGACGACACGCGTGTCGTCGACGACGGGCGTCAGCGGTCGAACCCGGTCGGGTCGAGGTCCCGGGGCAGCAGCATGACGCGGTGGAGGTTGCAGGCGGCGGGCGTGCGCGGCGCCGGTGGACGAGAGGCCTGGTGGGCGTCCAGCGCCAGGCTCACCAGGCTCAGCAGCAGGTCGACGTCGGTGTCGCAGTCCAGCCGGACGGTCACCCAGCGCGAGCCGGGCAGGATGCGGACCGCGGTCGACTCCTCGAGGTCGCCGGAGAAACGGCGGATGGCACCCATGGTCAGATGCAGGTCCGCCTCGCGGTCGCTGTGGAAGTGGACGATCTCGCTGTGCGGGGTACTGAGCGCCCGCCCCGTGCCGCAACTGGCCGGCCCCACCGTGAGGTCGGGCCAGACGTCGAGGCGCTCCAGGGCGCGCTGGGCCAGAGTCATGTGCCCATCGTCGTCTCCTCACTCCGGCGCCACCAGAGGTTGAGGGTTCTGTAACCGGGCCGTGAGGTCGAGGCTGCGGAAAGCGGCTCCGTGCGGGTGCGGAACGCGTCACAGAAGTCCGATTGGCCGTCAGCGGCGCGGCACGGCCTCACCGCCAAGCAGGACTTCGCCTTCGGGGAGGTGACCGTCGGCGGCCCCTCGGAGTTCGAGGCGGGCTGATCGCGCGCGGGGAGGTGCCGCACGCCGGCGCGGTTCGCGGGGCCGGGGGCGGCGTAGGCCGCCGCGCGCCGCTCAGTGGTCACAGGCCCAGGTCGCTCAGCCCCGGGTGGTCATCGGGTCGGCGCCCGGACGGCCAGTGGAACAGGCGCTCCGACTCACGGATGGGAAGGTCGTTGATGGACGCGTGACGCCGGCGCATCAGCCCGTTGTCGTCGAACTCCCAGTTCTCGTTGCCGTACGAGCGGAACCAGGTGCCCGAGTCGTCGTGGCACTCGTACGCGAACCGCACCGCGATCCGGTTGCCGTCGACGGCCCACAGCTCCTTGATGAGCCGGTAGTCCAGCTCACGGCGCCACTTGCGGGTGAGGAAGGCGACGATCTCGGCGCGGCCGGTGACGAACTCCGCTCGGTTGCGCCAGCGGGAGTCCACCGTGTAGGCGAGGGCGACCCTCTCCGGGTCGCGGGTGTTCCAGGCGTCTTCTGCGAGCCGCACCTTTTCCGTGGCGGTGTCGTGGGTGAACGGCGGGAAGGGTGGGCGGGGTGGGTGCGTCATGGCGCCTCCGCGAAGCCGGGAACGGTTGCTCTCCACTGGGGTGACCACGGTAGGAGGCCGCTGGTTCTCCGCGGCCGCGGCGCTCCGGACGGACCCGGGGCGGCCCGCCCTCCTCGGTCACACCAGCGGGATGGTCACCTCGTCCTCGACGGGCGGGTCGACTTCCTCGCGCCGGTTGCCGGTCGCCGCGAAGCAGCGCAGCCGGACCGCCTCCGGGGTGACGTCCAGGCGCAGGAAGCTCTTGAAGAAGGGCGGGCTGTAGGTGGCCGAGCCCGGTGAGAAGAGCCGGGTGTAGATCTTCCGCACAGGCAGCCGGAACCGTGCGGTCCGGTCGGGTCGGCCGCCGGCACCCAGCAGCGACGCGACGAGGCGGGTACGCGGGGTGACCCGGGCCGGGGTGCCCTGGGGGCGGGTAGGGGGAATGCCCAGGCGCTCGGCGATGACGGCGGTCGCCTCGGCCTCGGTGAGGGTGAAGAAGCGGCGCAGCCGCAGCCGGCGCCCGTAGAGCCTGCTGTAGAAGGCGAGGGAGTCGCCGCGCAGCGGGTAGCAGCGGAAGTCCTTCTCGGTGACGTTCGCGACGGACACGCGCGGGATGGTGTGGGTGGCGTGCATGAAGGCACCGCCGCCGCCGGAGACCACGTACTGGATGGTGCGGCCGTCCACGTCCACCGGGTAGCGCTGGTAGTTGTGGATGTCTCCGCCGATCGCCGCGACGTAGTGGTGGTCCGGGTCGCGGACGATGTCGTCGACCGTGCCGCCGCCGTCGACGGGGCAGGGGTGGTGCTCGCCGTCGACGTACAGCGGCGAGCCCGTGATGAGGATCTTCGGGCGGGGGCCCCTGGAGACGTCCCGGAGCCAGCGGCCCTGTTCGGCGTCGATGGTGCCGAGCAGACCGGTGTCGATGCCGACGATGCGGACGGGGCCGGCGTCGATCGCCCAGTACGGGCCGGGCTGGAGGGCCCGCTGGGCCGGTGCGGACCGCAACGCGCGTGCCTCGGCGAGGCGTTGCTCGTCCGGTGTGCTCGGGCGGTGCCACAGCAGGGAGCGCAGCCGGGCGCCGAGGGGCGGTCGGGGGGCCGGGTCCGGGGCGAGGGACGGGGCGTCGCAGAAGACGCTCATGAACCCGTGCAGGTCCTCGTACCAGTCGTGGTTGCCGGGTATGGCGTACATGGGCGCCGGGTAGTCCTGGTACGGGCGGAAGAACTTGGTCCCGTAGTCGGCGGCCGCCCCGACCGGATAGATCACATCGCTGGCTATGACCGCGAAACTCGTGCCCTGACCGGTCTTCAGCAAGCCCGGCACCACGGCGTACTGGGGATCGTCCCCCTCGCCGGTGTCCCCGAGGACCATGAAGGAGAAGCGTTCGGGGTCCTGGCGGCGGATCACCTTGTCCGTGGGCGCGCCCGCCGCCTCGCACTGCTCGACCCACCGGCTCCGGGTGCGGCCGGTGGGGTCGCCGAACCAGGAGGCCAGCACGCCGTTGCGCGCCGCCCAGAGGGTTTTCGGATTCAGCCAGGAGAGCTTCTCCACCTGACCGGGCATCAACTGCCGGTAACGGCCGGGTTCCGCGGCGCCCCAGCCGGCGCCCTCGGCGGTATCGCGTGAGGATTCGGACACCCGTGCACCGTAGCAATGATCGACGCTGCACCGGAGAGCGAGGGTGGTCACCGGCGCACGTGCCGGCCCGGGTGTGCGCGCGTCGGGAGACCGACGGCCCGCTGCGCGGCCAGGGTGAGCGCGCGGCGGTCCGGCGCACTGCCCGGCGCCAGCACCGGCATGACCCGGACCTCGGCGACGAGCCCGCGTGCCGTGAGGACCCGCCACACGGAGGTCAGCAGCGAGTCGCTGCCCACGAACGCGGGGGCGGTACTGGCCGGGCCCCGGTCGTGCCGGTAGCGGAGACGGACCGGCTGGACGGGGGCGCCGGCGTCCAGTGCCGCCTGGAAGACGGCCCGCCGGAAGTGGCCCTGCGCCCGTCCGCACCAGGTGCTGCCCTCGGGGAAGACCACGACCGCCGAACCGGCGCGCAGGCGGTCCGCGATGCGGGCGACCGTGTCGGGCAGCGCCTTCAGCCGGGCGCGGTCGATGAAGAGGGCCCCACTCAGCGCGGTCAGCGCACCGGCCACCGGCCACTGCCGGATGTCGGACTTGGCGAGCATCCGGCCGGGCCGGACCGCGGCGAGCAGCGGGATGTCCAGCCAGGAGATGTGGTTGGCGACCATGAGCAGGCCCCCGTGCGGCGGGGCGGCCCCGGTGATCCGCACCCGGATGCCCGTGGCACGTACGACCGTGCGACACCAGGCCCTGACGGCCCGCTCGCGCGACGTGACGGGGAGCCCGCGCGCGACGGGGAGGAGCGCGAACCCGGCGCCCATCAGCGTCAGGACCGTCGCGAACCGGAGCACGGCGAGCGGCACGGCGGCCATCGACCCCGCGGTCTCGATGCAGGCGTGCGGCGAGCACGGGGCGCTGGGCTGCCAGGGGCTCGCCGGGGCGGCGGCCGGGTGGGGAGCGGCGGCGCGCCGCGGCGCGGCCACGGCGGCCGGAGCCGGGAGCGCGGCCGTGCTCGCGCCCGGGCTCGCGGGCATCGGGGTGCCGCGGCGCGGTCGCAGCGCCGCCAGGCCGGTCCTGGACACGGTCCGGTAGGCGGTCATCAGGCCGGGACGAGCGAGAGGAAGTGCCGCAGATAGCGCGCGTTGATCCGGCGCATCGACAGCAGCACGTACAGGTCGGCGACGCCGAAGTCGGGGTCGTGGGCCGGCTCTCCGCAGACCCAGGCGCCCAGACGGAGGTAACCGCGCAGCAGCGGGGGCAGCTCGGTGCGCCCGTCCGGGGCCGGTGTCCGGGGGCGCCAGGGCAGCAGCGGCCGGACCCGGTACTCCTCCGGCGCCAGGGACGTGGCCCGTACCCGCTCCCAGGTGGCCGCGGCGAGGGCGCCGCCGTCGGAGAGCGGCAGGGAGCAGCAGCCGGCCAGCCACTCGTGGCCGCTGTCCACCATGTAGCGGGCTATGCCGGCCCAGATCAGTCCGATGACCGTGCCGTCGCGGTGGTCGGGGTGGACGCACGAGCGGCCCACTTCGACGAGCCCGGAGCGGATCGCCGCGAGCGGGCCGAGGTCGAACTCGCCCTCCGAGTACAGCCGCCCGGCGATCGCGGCCCGCTCGGGCGGCAGCAGCCGGTAGGTGCCCACGACCTGGCCGGTCACCGTGTCCGTCACCAGCAGGTGGTCGCAGTACGCGTCGAAGGGGTCGATGTCCAGGCCGGGCTGCGGGGTGGGCAGAAGGGCGCCCATCTCTCCGGCGAAGACGTCGTGGCGCAGCCGCTGCGCGGCCCGGACGTCGGCCTCGTCACGCGCGAGGCCGACGGTGTAGCGGGTGGGCGACAGCGGCGGCGGGGGGCTGGCTAGGGTGGAAACGCCGGTCATGGCTCTCTCCTGGTCGCGGGCCGGGTTCGGCGGGTACGAGCGGGCCGGTCCCGTACGTCCGGCCGGAACAGTTCTTCCGATGCCGGTTGACCTGCGCGTGACCCAGGAAGGGAGAGCGGGTGTGAGCTTGTTGAATGCCAGGGGTGCCGGGACGGTGCCTGGCGGGACCGGGTCTTGAGCACCGCGCCCGGCCCCGCCCGTCCGCACCCTGCCGGCGAACGTCTTCTCCAGGGGCGGCTCTACCGCTTGGCCACCTTGCGGGTCGCCCGCAGCCACTCCCTGTTCATGTGCGTGATGGACGTCAGGGGGATGCCCTTGGGGCAGGCGGTGGCGCACTCTCCGGTGAGGGTGCAGCCGCCGAAGCCCTCCTGGTCCATCTGCCCCACCATGTCGAGGACGCGGGTCTCGCGCTCGGGCGCACCCTGCGGCAGGACGTTGAGGTGGTTGACCTTGGCCGACGTGAACAGCATCGCCGCGCCGTTGGGGCAGGCGGCCACGCACGCGCCGCAGCCGATGCACTCGGCGTGCTCGAAGGCGTAGTCGGCGTCCGGCTTCGGCACGGGCGTGGCGTGGGCCTCGGGGGCCGAGCCGGTCGGGGCGGTGATGTAGCCGCCGGCCTGGATGATCCGGTCGAAGGCCGAGCGGTCCACGACCAGGTCCTTGACCACCGGGAAGGCGGCGGCCCGCCAGGGTTCGATGTCGATGGTGTCGCCGTCCTTGAAGGACCGCATGTGCAGCTGGCAGGTGGTGGTGCGCTCGGGGCCGTGCGCGTCACCGTTGATCACCAGGCTGCACGCGCCGCAGATGCCCTCGCGGCAGTCGTGGTCGAAGGCGACGGGGTCCTCGCCGGAGAGGATGAGCTGTTCGTTGAGGACGTCGAGCATCTCCAGGAAGGACATGTCGGGCGTGATGCCGTCCACCTCGTAGGTGGACATGGCACCGTCGGCGTCGGCGTTCTTCTGCCGCCAGACGCGCAGGGTGAGCTTCATGCGTAGCTCCGCTGGGTGGGGTGGACGTACTCGAAGACCAGGTCTTCCTTGTGGAGGGTCGGGGCCTCGCCCGTACCCGTGAACTCCCAGGCGGCCGCGTAGGAGAAGGCGTCGTCCTTGCGGGCGGCCTCGCCGTCGGGGGTCTGGGACTCCTCGCGGAAGTGGCCTCCGCAGGACTCGGTACGGTGCAGCGCGTCGAGGCACATCAGCTCGGCGAGCTCCAGGTAGTCGACGATCCGGTTGGCCTTCTCCAGCGACTGGTTGAGCTCCTCGCCGGTGCCGGGGACCTTGATCCGGCGCCAGAACTCCTCGCGGATCTGCGGGATCCGCTCCAGGGCCTTGCGCAGTCCGGAGTCGCTGCGGGCCATGCCGCAGAACTCCCACATCAGTTCGCCCAGTTCGCGGTGGAAGGAGTCCGGGGTGCGGTCGCCGTCGACGGAGAGGAGCAGGTTCAGCCGGTGCTCGGTCTCGGTCAGCACCTCCTGCACGGCCGGGTGCTCGACGGTGACGGCGTCCTCATCGGACCGGTGCGGGTTGCGGGCCAGGTAGTCGTTGATGGTGGCCGGGAGGACGAAGTAGCCGTCGGCCAGGCCCTGCATCAGCGCGGAGGCGCCGAGGCGGTTGGCGCCGTGGTCGGAGAAGTTGGCCTCGCCGATCGCGAACAGACCGGGCACGGTCGTCTGCAGGTCGTAGTCGACCCACAGGCCGCCCATCGTGTAGTGCACGGCGGGGTAGATCCGCATCGGCACCTCGTACGGGTTCTCCGCGGTGATCCGCTCGTACATCTCGAAGAGGTTGCCGTACTTCTCCTCGACCTTGTTGCGGCCCATCCGCTGGATGGCGTCCGCGAAGTCGAGGTAGACGCCCTGGCCCCCGGGGCCCACTCCGCGGCCCTCGTCGCAGACGTTCTTCGCGGCGCGGGAGGCGATGTCGCGGGGTACGAGGTTCCCGAACGAGGGGTAGATGCGCTCCAGGTAGTAGTCCCGCTCGTCCTCGGGGATCTCGTTCGGCGGGCGGTTGTCCCCCTTGGCCTTCGGCACCCAGATCCGGCCGTCGTTGCGCAGCGACTCGCTCATCAGGGTCAGTTTGGACTGGTGGTCGCCGGTGCGCGGGATGCAGGTCGGGTGGATCTGCGTGAAGCACGGGTTGGCGAAGTAGGCGCCGCGCCGGTGCGCCCGCCAGACGGCGGTCGCGTTGGAGTTCATGGCGTTCGTCGACAGGTAGAAGACGTTGCCGTAACCGCCGGAGGCCAGGACCACCGCGTCCGCGAAGTAGGTGTCGATCCTGCCGGTGATCAGGTCACGGGCGACGATGCCGCGGGCCCGGCCGTCGATGACGATGAGGTCGAGCATCTCGGTGCGCGGATGCATCTCCACGTTGCCGGCGGCGATCTGCCGGGACAGCGCCTGGTAGGCGCCGAGGAGGAGCTGCTGGCCCGTCTGACCGCGGGCGTAGAAGGTGCGGGAGACCTGGACGCCGCCGAAGGAGCGGGTGTCGAGCAGGCCGCCGTACTCGCGGGCGAACGGGACGCCCTGCGCCACGCACTGGTCGATGATCTCGACGGAGATCTGGGCGAGGCGGTGCACGTTGGACTCTCGGGCGCGGAAGTCGCCGCCCTTGACGGTGTCGTAGAAGAGCCGGTGGACGGAGTCGCCGTCGTTGCGGTAGTTCTTCGCCGCGTTGATGCCTCCTTGCGCGGCGATGGAGTGGGCACGGCGCGGGGAGTCCTGGTAGCAGAACTGGACCACGTGGTAGCCCTGTTCGGCGAGGGTGGCGCCCGCGGAGCCGCCGGCGAGACCGGTGCCCACGACGATGACCGTGTGCTTGCGGCGGTTGGCCGGGTTGACCAGCTTGGCCTCGAAGCGGCGCTTGTCCCAGCGCTCCTGGATGGGGCCGGAGGCGGCCTTGGTGTCGGCGACCGGGTCGCCGGTCGTGTAGTTCGCGTAGTCGGTCATCTCAGCTCACCACTCCGGTCATGACGCCCACGGGTACGGCGATGAATCCGGCCGTGAGCAGCAGCGCGAGGACGTTGGCGACGGTCTTCAGGGCGCGGTCGCGGGTGCGGCCGCCGACGCCGAGGGTCTGGGCCGCGCTCCAGAAGCCGTGCCGGATGTGCAGGCCGAGCGCCAGCATCGCGACGATGTAGACGACGTTGCTGTACCAGTGGGAGAAGTCGTCGACGACGTTCTGGTACGGGTGCCCGGGCCGGAAGCTGCCCGGATGCACGGTCCCGGTGGTCAGGTCCAGGATGTGCCAGACGATGAACAGGCCGAGGATGATCCCGCCCCAGCGCATGGTGCGGGTGGCGTAGCTCGCCCCCGGCCTGGCGTGCACGTACTTGCTGGGCCGGGCCTTGATGTCGCGGCGGCTGAGCTGGTAGGCGGAGACGGCGTGGGCGACGACGGCCACGATCAGGACGATGCGGATGAGCCAGAGCGTCCACTCGTAGTGCATGAACGGCTCGCCGATGGTGCGCAGCCAGTGGGCGTAGTGGTCGAACTCGCCCGCCCCGAAGTAGATCTTCAGGTTTCCGATCATGTGGGCGACCAGGTACAGCAGCATGACCAGGCCGCTGACCGCCATCACGGTCTTCTTGCCGACGGTGGAGTCCCACACGGTGCGTGCCATGGACGGCCGTCGGTCCGTCCGCGTTGCCAGTGCCATGGCACAGCACGCTAGGGCCGAAGGTCCTCATCGGTCCAAGACATGGTCCGGCTTGTTTCGATAGCCAGGGCCTATGATGGACGGGTGCAGTTCCAGCAGCTCCAGTACTTCGTGGCGGTCGCCGAGACCCGGCACTTCACCCGGGCCGCGGAGCTGGTCCATGTCGCCCAGCCCTCGCTCTCGCAGCAGATCAGGGCTCTGGAGCGGGAGCTGGGAGCGGATCTGTTCCTGCGGGCCCGCGGCAACATCACGCTCACCGACGCCGGTGAGGCACTGCTGCCGCTGGCCCGCAGGATCCTGGCCGACGCGGACACGGCCCGGCACGAGGTGCACGAGCTGGCGCAACTGCGCAGCGGCCGGATCCGCCTGGGCGCCACCCCGAGCCTGTGCACCGGTCTGCTGCCGGATGTGCTGCGTGCCTTCCACGACCGCTACCCCGGCATCCGGCTGCTGATCGAGGAGGGCGGCTCGCACGACCTCGTGCGGGAGCTGGCGCGCGGCGCCCTCGATCTCGCGCTGGTCGTGCTCCCGCTGCCCACCCCCTCCCCCGCCCTGACCACGGTGGAGCTGCTGCGCGAGGACCTGGTGGTGGTGTCCTCGCCGGACGCGCCGCGGCCCGGCGGCGGGCGGCGCACGGTTCGGGTCGCGGATCTGGAGGGCGAGCGCCTGGTGATGTTCCGGCACGGCTACGACCTGCGTGAACTGACCGTGGCGGCGTGCCGCGCCGAGGGCTTCGAGCCGGACTTCGCGGTGGAGGGCGGCGAGATGGACGCGGTGCTGGGGTTCGTGCGGGCGGGCCTGGGCGTCGCCGTGGTCCCGCGGATGGTCGCGACCCGTTCCGGGCACGGGCTGCGGGTGACGCCGCTGGCCCGGCCGGGGCTGTACCGGACGATCGCCCTGGCCCACCGCAGCGATGTGGCTCCCCCGCGGGCCGCGAGGGAGCTGCAGCGCATGCTGCTGGAGCGGTGAGGCGGGACCGGCTCAGACCGGCACGGCCGGCCTGAGCACCTCCTCGCACCACTGGCGGAAGGAGGCGGGTGCGGTATCAGGGGTGCTCGGCTCGGCGGCGCCGTGGAAGCGCCACCCGCGGTCCTGGCCATCGCCTGGCCGCAGCGGTCCCGTTCGACGGCCACCGCGGCGCTGATCCGGACCGCCGCCTCCGTGACCGAGGCCGTACGGGCACGCGCCGGGGGCCCACAGGCCGTACGACCGTGACGGCTCAGCCGGTCGCGTCGACCAGGGCCAGTTCGTGCAACCGCTCCGGTGGGCCGGGGCGGGCGTAGTACCAGCCCTGGGCGGTGTCGCAGCCCATCATCCGCAGCTGTTCGGCCTGGGCGCCCGTCTCCACGCCCTCCACCGTGACCGCGAGGTCGAGGCTGTGGGCCAGCGAGACGATCCCCTCGACGATCTTCAGGTCGACCGGGTCCGCCGGGTACTGCTGCATGCTCTGGGTGAAGGAACGGTCCAGCTTGAGGACCCGCACCGGCAGCCGGCGCAGGTTGGCGAGGTTCGAGTAGCCGGTGCCGAAGTCGTCGAGGGCGATGTCCACCCCCATCTCGGCCAGCCGGCGCAGCGGCTTGAGCAGGTCGTCGTCCGCACCGATGAGCGCCGACTCGGTGACCTCCAGGCAGAGCGCGTCCGGCTCGAGGCCCGACCGTTCCAGGATCTCGACGGTGTCGGAGACCAGCCCCGGATGGGTGAGCTGACAGGGCGAGAGGTTGACGTTGATGCGCAGCGGGCCGGGCCGGTCCTGCCTCTCCTGCCAGGCGCGGGCCTGCCGTACCGCCTCCTGGAGCACCCAGCGGCCCAGCGGCACGATCAGCCCCGTCCGCTCGGCGAGCGGGATGAAACGGTCGGGGCCCAGCACGCCGTGCTGCGGGTGCAGCCAGCGCACCAGCGCCTCGGCGCCGTGCACCCTGCCGTCGCCGAGGTGCACCAGCGGCTGGTACTCGATGAAGAACTCGCCCCGGTTGAGGGCCGTGGGCAGCGCCGTGGTCAGCCCGTGCCGGGTGATGGCCCGGGCGTCGGCCTCGGGGTCGGCGAGCTCGCAGCGGTTGCCGCCCGCCGACTTCGCCCGGTACATGGTGATGTCCGCGCTGCGCAGCACCTCCGCCGGGCCGCGCTCCCCGACCGGACCCTCGACGATGCCGATGCTGCCGCGCACCGTCAGCTCCCGCCCGTCGATGCTGATCGGGGTGACCAGCGCGTTCATGATGCGCCCGGCGAGTTCGTCGACCCCGCGCTCGGTGTCGGGCCCGGTGGTCAGCGCCACGAACTCGTCGCCGCCCAGACGCGCGACCATCTCGCCGGGGCCGGTCGCGCAGGTCTGCAGCCGGTCGGCGACCTCGACGAGCAGCCGGTCCCCGGCCGCGTGCCCGAGGCTGTCGTTGATGGTCTTGAAGCCGTCCAGGTCGAGGTAGCACAGGCCGAACCGCCGGCCCTCCCCCGCCGACAGGGTCTTCTCCAGGCGTTCGAAGAACAGGGTGCGGTTGGGCAGGCCGGTGAGCGCGTCGTGCGTGGCCTCGTACCGCAGCCGGAGGTTCAGCAGCCGCCGTTCGGTGGTGTCCTCCATGAGGGCGAGCTGGTACTGCGGGTTGCCGTCGGCGTCGCGCAGCAGGGACACCGTGAGATTGGTCCACAGGACCGTTCCGTCAGGCCGGCAGAAGGCCTTCTCCACGTGGTAGTGGTCCCGCTCGCCGCGCACCAGCTCGTCGTACAGGCGCCACACCTGCGGCGCGTCGTCGGGGTGCGTCCACTCCGCGACGTTGCGGCCGCGCACCAGTTGTTCCGAGCCGCCGAACATGCGCAGCAGGGCACCGTTCACCTGGAGCACGTTGCCGCCGAGGTCGGCGATGCCGATGCCGATGGCGGCGCCTTCGAAGACCGCTCGGAAACGGGCCTCGGTGGCGTGGAGCGCCTCGGCCACCTCCCCTTGAGCCGTGAGGGCGGCCTGCGCGATGGCCTCCTGTTCGGCCAGTGTGCGCTCCTTGAGCGCGGTCGCGAACCCGGCGGCCATCGCGTGCTGCAGCCGCGAGCAGCGGGTGCGCTGGGCCTCCTGCGTCCCGGCGGAGGCGTCCGGGTCGCCGCAGTAGAGCACGAGATAGGCGTCGACGCAGTCCAGGGTGCGGCTGAGGGCCTCCGGGTCGGTGCAGTGCGCGTCGATGAGCGCCGCGCCGATCTCCTTGGCCGCGGCCGCGTCGAACGCCCTGGCCCGCAGCGCCTGGCTCAACTGCCGGGCCAGCGGCAGCACTCGCTCCTCGAACTCCGGCCGGGTCAGCGACGTGGACGTCACCGGATAGACAGCCCGGCTCCAGATCGTCGCGAACCTGCGCAGTCTGTCCTCGGGTCCGTCCGGACCCGCTGGTCCGCCCGATGCCGCCCTCACGCCGAGCGCCCCACGCCGGCGAACCCCGCGAACGCGTAGGGGTCCTCGTCCTCGGGTGCCGTGTCGGGCCGCCACTTCGGCATCGGCACCAGCCCGGGTTCCACCATGTCGTACCCCTCGAAGAACCGCGCGATCTCGTCACGCGAGCGCATGATCAGCGGATTGCGGATGTTGCTGTACACGTCGACCGCGCCGTCGGCCCGCTCCTTCGGCAGCGGGATCCCCTCGTACGAGGCGTGCGTGAGAACGAGCAGGCTGCCCGGCGGGAGCGCGTCGCGCAGCTCGGTCACCGCACCGTACGGGTCGTCCGTGTCCTCCACGAAGTGCAGTATGGCAACGAGAAGGAGCGCGACTGGCCGATTCCGGTCGATCAGTCGCCCCACCTGAGGGCTCGCCAGGATCTCGTGGGGCTTGCGGAGGTCCGCCGCGACGACGTCCGCATGGTCGTTGCCGGCGAGGACGGCCCGGCTGTGCGCGACCGCCACGGGGTCGTGGTCGACGTACACCACGTGCGCGTCCGGATGCGCCTGCTGCGCCACCTCGTGGACGTTTCCGAAGGTCGGGATGCCGGAGCCGATGTCGAGGAACTGGGTGATGCCCTCCTCGACGGCGAAGCGCACGGCGCGGCGCATGAACGCCCGGTTCGCCTGCATGATCTTGGGAAGCCCCGGCATGTACTCCATGGCCCTGCGCGCCGCTTCGCGGTCGACCTCGAAGTTGTGGGAGCCGCCCAGGTAGAAGTCGTACATACGGGCGACACTCGGCACGGAGATGTCGATGCTCCGAGGGGCCCAGGCGGGGCGCTCCATGCAGCTCTCCAAGGCGTTGACGACGGTATAGGCGATCCGGTGTTCGAGCTGAGGCTACTGATCGTCCGCCAAGGGAGCGAGCAAAAACGGAAATTGACCGTCCGTTCCCGGTCACGACGTGGGGTTTCCGTGGAGTGTCCGGGACGTTTGCCGCCGCGCGCACCGAAGGGTCCACCCCCTCCGTGCGGTGCGGAAGGGGCGGACCCGGTCGTGCGCGCCTGTGTTCCGTTCGTCCGGCTGGTGTGTCCACTCCCTTCCGCGTTCCGTCGCTGACTGGGTGAGGCGGTCGACCAACCCCGGGCAGGTGTGATCGCTACTTCGGCGCGCCGACCGGCTTTCCGTCGGGCGAGACGGCGTACCAGGTGCCGCCCACGCCCTGACCGTTGGTGTCGCCGGGGGCCTTGTCACCGGAGAAGGTGTAGATGGGCCAGCAGTTGACGGTCATCTGCTTGGCGCCGTCGGGGCGGGTGAAGCCCATGAGGCCCTTCTTGTGGACGCCCTTGGTGTCGTTCGGCGGGACCGGGGCGACGACAGGCCACTTCTCCAGGCAGGCGCCGGTGCAGTTCGAGACCGGCTCGGGCCAGGCCTTGTCCTTCAGGAAGCGGTAGACCGTCATGCCGTTCTTGTCGACGATGATCGGGCCGAGCTTCGGATCGTTGCGGACCGACAGACCGGGCAGGGAGGAGGCGGCGCCGGCCTTCCTGCCGGTGGGCGCGGTCGCGAACCAGGTGCCCTTGGCGCCTTCACCGTTGACGTCACCGGCCTTGGTGTCCTTGACGTAGCGGTACATCGGCCAGCCGGCGATGGTGAGCTGCTTGGTGCCGTCGGAGCGGGTGACCTCGCCCAGCAGGGACTTGTCGATTCCGGAGGCGGCGGTGGCCCCTTCGGCGGGGACCGGCGGCCACGCCTTCGCGCAGTCGCCGTCACAGGAGGACTTCGGCGGCTCGGCCGTGTCCTGGTCGAAGCGGTAGAGGGTGAAGCCGGCACCGTCGGTGACGATCTTGCCGAGCTTCGCGTTGTCGACGACGGCAAGCTGACCTGCGGCCTGCCCGCCCGCGGAGGCCGAGGCGCTCGGCGCGGCGGTGGAGTCGGCGCCGTAGCCGTTCCCGGGGAGGGAGGGACTGGAACCCAGGCCGCCCGGGAGGGCGGTGGCCCCCACGTTCTGGCTGCCCGCCGACTGGGTGCCGCTCTGCGAACCGCACGCCGTCGTGAGCGCCAGCACGGCGGCAGCGGTCGCCACGAGGGAGGCGCTCCGCCAGGTTGTCTTCATTCTCAACTCCCGCTGTCAGCTTCGGTGTTGCAGCGTCGTCTGTGCGCCGCTGTGTGGCCATGGGTACGGGCGGGAGTGCCCGGTGTGTTCAATCGGACCCGGAATTTCTTTCCGGAACCCCTGACGTCTTTCCGGCCACCGCGCCCGGCGGGCCCCTCACTCCTCGTACGGACGTACCCGACTCGGGGTAGAGCGGACGACGTTGCTGAAACGTGACGAAGACGGATCTCCCTCCTTCGAGGCAATTCGCGGGGGCCCGGGCGTGCGGGGGCGCGACGAAGCCGATGATCTCGGTCGTGCAACGACCCGAACGGCCCCGAACGGCCTTTGTCAGCCGGGGGTTGGCCCTGGTGACGCTGGTGTGGTTCCTCGTGGGCGCTCCCGCCGGGGCGGCGTCGGCCGACGCCTGCGCGTACGCCTCGACCGGCCCGGGCGGTACGGAGGCGGTGGCGGTCGCGGGCGGTCACCTCACTCCGCCGTGTTCCTCGCCGAGTCCGAGCCCCACGCCGTCGCCCAGCCCCACACCGACCCCGACCCCGACTCCGACGCCGCCGCCCGAACCTCCGCCGCCCCCGCGGCCGCACCCCACGCCGAAGCCCGTGCCGCCACCTCCGCCGCCGCGTGCCCTGCCGCCGGCCCCCCGGCCGGTCCCGAGGCCCGCCCCGGTCCCCGTCCGTCGCCACTCCCCCGCGCCGCCCCCGGCCCCACCGCCCACGCCGAGCCCGCATCC
Organism: Streptomyces sp. PTL18; assembly: GCF_059510295.1. Lineage (NCBI taxonomy): Bacteria > Bacillati > Actinomycetota > Actinomycetes > Kitasatosporales > Streptomycetaceae > Streptomyces > Streptomyces sp. PTL18. The sequence continues at coordinate 208,544 of NZ_JCAJZO010000010.1, forward strand.
CGCACCCACTCCCGTGCGCTTTCCGGCGTACCACCCCGTGACCCACCCGCGGCCGCCCCACGACGGGCCGTCGCCGCTCGTGTTCACCCTGCTCATCGCCGCGCCCGCGGTGTTCGCCGTCGCCGCGCTGCGTCCCCGCTGATCTCTGGAGGCACCTGTTGTCGGAATGGCTTGTTCTCACCCTCGCGATGGCGGCCGCGTGCGTCGTCGTGGTCGTGGTGACCCTCGTCCGGACGCGTAGGGCCGCCCCCGACGAGGACCCGTCCGAAACCCCGGACGTGATCGAGTACATGACGATGTGGATCGGTGTGGTCTACGCCATCGTGCTGGGCCTGGCCATCGCCGGGGTGTGGGAGGCCCGCAATGCCGCCCAGGACCACGTGCAGGCCGAGGCGCAGGCGCTGCACGAGATCTCGCAGCGGGTCCGCGTCTATCCGGCCGATGTCCGCGACCGCGTACGCGCCGACGTCAACGCGTATGTCGGCCACGTCGTCACCACCGAGTGGAAGGCCATGGCCGATCACGGCGAGGTGACCGCGCGCGGCCAGGAGCTGTTCCAGCGGATCCGTCAGGACGTCACCGACTACCACCCGAAGACGGACTACGAGGCGCAGGCCTACCAGCCGCTCGTGGACCAGGTGACAGCGGCCGACGCGGCACGCAACGCGCGCGCCGGCGCCACCGGCTCGACCATGCCGCCGGTGGTGTGGTTCGGGCTGATCGCGGGAGCGGTGGTCACCATCGGGATGGTGTTCGCGCTGCAGATCCGGCGGACGGCACGTGAACTCCTCCTGGCGGGGCTCTTCTCAGCGCTGATCGCCTTCCTGCTCTTCCTGATCTGGGACTTCGACGCGCCCTACAGCCGGGGCATCTCGGCCTCCTCGGAGCCTTTCCTGGCACTGTTCCCTCAGTTGCACGGCTGACGGGGCCCGGGAACCCCGAAGGGGGGCGGGAACCCCGAAGGGGGAGGCCGGCGCTGTCCGCGCCCGCCTCCCCCTTCACCGCCCCCCTTCGCCACCCCTCTTCACCGCCCCGCCTCCCCTGTGCGGCGCACGCGCGTACCCCGTTCGCTCTGCTGCGATCGCGTCCAGCCGCCCCCTTTCTTAGCGTTTCAGGCAACGAGGTGCATTTGTGACGCAGGCGGAACAGGTCCGCAGCACGGCTCCTCGGGGACCTGGAGGCTCACCATGCGCGCGACTCGCGTCGCTTCGGCCGTGATGCTGGGCGTCAGCGCCCTCGGGCTCACGGCGTGTACGACGGCCGCCGCCCGTGGCGGGGACGGTGCCGACCACTCGGGCTTCTCCTACAACCTGGAGCCGGACGCGGTCGCCCCCGGCGGGCGGATCAACCTGCCGGTACGGGGCTGCAACAGCGATGCCAAGGTCTTCTCGGGCGCCTTCGACGACGACGTCGCCATTCCCCGGGGCCGGAACTCGGCCACGGTCACGGTCGGCCGGCACGCCCTGCCGGGCACCACGTTCGACGTGATGTTCCAGTGCGGCCACCAGTCCGGCCACCGGCAGCTCGTCATGACCGCCCGGGACGACCGCGACGAGGACTCACGGGGCGAGGACTCGCGCGGCGAGGACTCGCGCCGTGGGAGCGGGCGTGGTGATGCGGAGCGGCCACGGCACGGCGTGCACGCCGGCGAGGGCGGCAGCATCGGCGGCTTCGACCTGACGAAGACCGCTCTCGGTGCGGCGCTCGTCCTGGGATCGGTCGGCACGGCCTGGCACCTCACCCGCCGCCGTGCCCGCCGCAGCACCTCCTGACCGTCACAGCGTGAACGGCGCGGCGAGACGGCGGCGCCGGGAGGGGATGGCGAATGTCTGCCTCCGGACCGGCCGAAGGATCGGAGCACCAGCGCAAGCGCGCCCCGTGGGGCGTGATCGCGTTGGTGCTGCTGACGGGGCTCGCCCTGGTGCGGAACGGTTCGGGCGAGTCCCGGGTGGGCCCGCCCCAGCCCGCCACGGCGGCGGCCCCCGACTCCCGCTCGGGCTCCGCATCCGTCTCCGGCCTCTCCAACGCGCCCGATCCGCTGCCGTACTCCGCCGCGGAGCGCGTCCGCATCCCGGCGCTCCAGATCGACGCCCCGGTCATACCGGTGGGCCTGGACAGCTCCGGCTGGGTGGGCGCGCCGCCGCCCGACGATCCGAACCTGGCGGGCTGGTTCACCGGCGCCGTCTCGCCCGGCGAGAAGGGCACGGCCGTGATCGTGGGCCATGTCGACAACCATGAGGGGCCGGCCGTCTTCTACGGGCTCGGCGCGCTCTGGAAGGGCAGTCACGTAGAGGTCCGGCGCCAGGACGGCAGGACCGCCGTCTTCGAGGTCTACGGCAACGAGGTCTTCGACAAGGCCCACTTCCCCGGCGACCGCGTCTACGGCAACAAGGGTGCCCCCGAACTGCGGGTGATCACCTGCGGGGGAGAGTTCGTCGACGGGAACTACGCGGGGAACGTGGTGGTGTTCGCCCGGTTGGTCGCGGTGCGCTGAGCGGGGCCCGGGGCACGGCCCGGCAGCGTGCTCAGGCGTTCGGCCCGGTCCCCGGCCGCAATGATCCGGACCTGCGAATTCCGATAGCCTCGCCCGTGTGACGGAACAGCACTCGCACCAGTTCGAGCGGGGCACCGACGGGCCCAGGGTGATCGTCGTCGGCGTGGACGGCTCCGACTCCTCGCTGCGGGCCGCGGCCTACGCCGGCGGTCTGGCCCGGCGGCAGCACGCGCTGCTCGCGGTCGTGTACGTGCAGCCGGTGATGGCGGCCGGGGCGGCCCTCGGGGTTCCGGTCGCCGAGACGACCGACCGGATCGCGGAAGACCTGGTCGCCCAGATCCGCGAGGCGGCCGAGCGGGTGAAAGGCATATTCGAGGTGCGCTGGGAGTTCCACACCATCCGCGGCGACCCCTACAACGGCCTGGTGAAGGCTGCCGACGAGCTGAAGGCGGACGCCGTCGTGGTGGGTGCTTCCGAGCAGGCCGGTCACCGCATCATCGGCTCGGTGGCGATCCGTCTGGTGAAGGCGGGCCGCTGGCCGGTGACGGTCGTACCGTGAGAACGCAGCCGTCTTCGCACCTCGAAGCGCTGCGCGCGCCCGGTTTCGACTCCGTGCGCCCCCGGCTGCTCACCGTCGCCGGCGGCTCGCCATCGACGCCGGGCGGGCGCGTCCGGCGCGTCCCGCCGAGGTCGGGGACACCGTCCCGGAGCACGCCCGGTGATCGCCGACCACGCCGAACGGGCCGCCGCGACGCTCGACGTCCGGCGGGCTGTGAAGACACTCACTCCCGAGCACAGGGAAGTCCTGGTGCAGATGTACTTCCGCGGGACGCGCGTGGCGGAGGCCGCCCGAACGCCGGGGACTCCGCCCGGTACGGTGAAGTCCCGTGCGTACTACGCACTGCGCGCCCTGCACCGAGTCCTTCCGGGATACGCCGACCTGCGGTGAAACCGACCGCAGTGTCAAGCCTTCGTAAAGCGCCTTGCTGCGGACCATGGTTGAGCAATGGGCTTGCCTCATCCGTGGTGCGGACTGGGGCCCGAGTCTCGGGCGACGCGCACGCACCGGAGGAAGGCAGGAAGGGATGCTGCACAGAGGCCACGAGAGCACGGACGGCACCGACGGCGGTGAACTGACCGTCCCCATGGCTTGGCTGTACGCCGAGTACATCGCGGACGAACTGCTGCGGACCGGCGACCTGATGCCGCCGACGTCCTTCGAGTTCCGCGCCGGGCGCGACGCCCTGGCGCTGACGATCTTCCTGTCCGACACCGGTGGCGAACTCTCCCGCATCCGGGTCGTCTCGCAGCTGGATACCTGGCTTTCGCTGACGGCGTACGACCAGCCGTGGCAGGACTGGGTGTGCGAGCGGATGGCGGAGCTGTCCGCGGAAGCGGCCCGGTCCGGCGGCCCGGCTCCGGACCTGGAGCTGGCCAGGGCGGCCTGGCGCTGGCTGGAGGAGACCGAGCTGCTCGCCCCGGACCTGGACGCGGTACCCGGCGGCGGACCGGTCACCGGCGAGGACGACGGTCCCAAGGTGTGGACGCCGGCCTGGCAGCTGGGGCTCCCGCTCGGGCATCTCGCCATCCACCTCTTCTGAAAAAGTCTCCCCTGACGACCAATCCGCCGGCCCGGCGGCTCCGAATGTCCTTCTCGGCCGCGATTCGGTAACGGCCTTGAGTGATTCGGCCGCCTGGTCCGTACCGGTGGGCAACAGCAGCACCACCCACACCCCCGCCCACCGGCCTGAGGATTTGGTATGAGGTCCCTGGAACGCCATCGCGACGTCGGCGCCTACGCGCTGGGCGTGCTGGACGAGGCGGAAGCCTTCCGCTTCGAGGACCACCTCATGGAGTGCCCGTCGTGCGCGGCGCACGTGACGGAGTTCCGCCCGGCCGCTCGCCAGTTGATGCTCTACCGGAGGGCGACCCCGCGGTCCGTGCACCCCCTCGCCACGCCCGGGCCCCGGCTGCTGGAGCGGCTGCTCGACGAGGTGGCGACCAAGCACCGCAGCGGGCGCAGGCGATGGCTGTACGCGGTCGCCGCGGCCGTGGTGTTCGCGGTCGGAGGGCCGACGATGGCGGTCGTCTCCGGGCACGGCTCGACGTCCTCCGCCGTGACCGCCATGACCGCCACCGACCCCGACACGGGCGTGTGGGCGCGAATCACCGCGCACGACCGCGTCTGGGGCAGCGAGGTGGATATGACGGTCAAGGACCGGTCGGGGCCGCATCCCTGCCGGCTCATCGCGGTCGGCAAGGACGGTTCGGAGCAGACGGTGGCGAGCTGGATGGATCCCGCGGAGGACGGTGAGCCGACCACCCTCCAGGGGGGCACCGGGATGCGGTCGGACGAGATCGACCACTTCGACGTGCGCACCAAGGACGGACAGCACCTGGTCACGCTGAAGGCCCGCTGACCGGACCCGGCTGCCCCCGCTACTTGAGCAGCCGGGACAGTCTGCGGTCCGCCAGCGGCTTGCCGCCCGTCTGGCAGGTCGGGCAGTACTGCAGCGAGGAGTCGCTGAAGGACACCTCGCGGACGGTGTCGCCGCAGACCGGGCAGGGCTCCCCGGTGCGGCCGTGGACCCGAAGGCCCCTCTTCTTCTCCGCCTTCAGCCGTTCGGCGGCCACGCCGCGCGCACGCTCGACCGCCTCGGTGAGCGTCGTGCGCAGTGCGTCGTACAGGCGGTGGACGTCCTGCGGGGACAGCGACGACGCCGGCTTGAACGGGGACATCCGGGCGGCGTGCAGGATCTCGTCGCTGTAGGCGTTGCCGATGCCCGCGATCAGGCTCTGGTCGCGCAGGGCGCCCTTGATCTGCCGCCGCTCGCCCGCGAGGAGCCCGGTGAGGCGCTGCTCGTCGAAGCCGGCGGCCAGCGGGTCGGGACCGAGACGGGCGATGCCCGGGACCTGGAGCGGATCGCGGACGACGTACACCGCGAGCCGCTTCTGGGTGCCCGCCTCCGTCAGGTCGAAGCCCTCCCCCGTCTCCAGCGCGACCCGCAGCGCGAGCGGGCCCCTGCCGGGGCGGGGCACCCCGTCGGGCAGGCGGTCCTTCCACTGGAGCCAGCCCGCGCGGGCCAGGTGGGTCACGAAGTGCAGTCCGCCGGCGTCCAGGTCCAGGAACTTGCCGTACCGGGCGACGGCCGTGACCTCGCGGTCCTCGAGGGCGGTGACCGGGGGGTCGTACGTCTTCAGGACGCTGATCGCGACGGGCAGTACCCGGACCACCTCGCGGCCGACGAGACGGTCCGCGAGGAAGTCCTTGAGCGCTTCGACCTCGGGGAGTTCGGGCATGAGTCCAGCGTGCCACCGGCGACCGGTGCCGCCACCGGTCGCGTCCGTCAGCCGCGTTCCTGGACCAGGAACTCGCCCCAGACGACCTTGCCGCCACCGCGGGCCTCCACGCCCCACACGTCGGCGAGCCGGTCGACGAGCAGCAGGCCCCGGCCGGAGACCCCCGACTCGCCCGCGTCGCGGCGGCGGGGCAGGGCGCTGGAGGCGTCCTCGACCTCGACGCGGAAGCGGCGGGCGTGGCCGGTGAGGACCCGCAGGGTGACGACGGCGGGACCTTCGGTGTGCACGAGGACGTTGGTGATCAGCTCGTCGGCGACCAGTTCGATCTCGTCGGAGCGCTCGCCGGCGCCCCACGCGCGGACCGCGGCGCGGATCATGTGCCGGGCGGCGGTGAGGGCTTCCGGGTCGCCGGGCGCGACGTGCTGCCTCAGGCGGCCGCCGGAGCGCCGGGTGAGCCCCCGGCGCTGCAGAAGCAGCAGGGCCACGTCGTCGTCGCCGCCCCGCTCCTCGGCCACGTCGATGAGCCGGTCGGCGAGGTCGCGCACATCGCCCGGGCCGGTGCAGACCAGCTCCTGAAGGGTGTGCACGCCCTCGTCGAGGTCGGCGCCCGGCTCTTCGATCAGGCCGTCGGTGCACAGCACGAGGGTCTGGCCGGGGTCCAGCTCCACCGTGGTGACCGGGTACTCCAGACGGTCGAACTCGGCGGACAGGCCGAGCGGCAGACCGCCCTCGACGGGCAGCCGCCGGCAGACGCCGTGGGACAGTCGGAGCAGCGGGTCGATATGGCCGGCGCGAACCAGTTGCACCACTCCGGTGGCCAGGTCGGCCTCGACGTACAGGCAGGTCGCGAAGCGCTCGGTGTCGAGTTCCTTGAGGAAGACGGAGGCGCGGGCCATCACGGTGGCGGGCGGGTGGCCCTCGGCGGCGTAGGCGCGCAGAACGATGCGCAGCTGGCCCATGACGGCGGCCGCGTGTGTGTCATGGCCCTGCACGTCGCCGATCACGGCGCCCACCCGGTCCCCGGGCAGCGGGATCAGGTCGTACCAGTCGCCGCCGATGTCCCTGCCGAGGGACGCCGAGCGGTAGCGGACGGCGACGTCGGCGCCGGGAACGCTGGGGATGGAGCGCGGCAGCATCGCCTGCTGGAGTCCCTGGGCGAGGTCCTTCTCCTGCTCGTAGAGCATGGCGCGCTGGAGACTCTGCGCGATGCTGCTGCCGAGCGCGACGAGGACGTTCCGTTCCTCGGGGGTGAAGCCGCGCCGGTCGTCGTAGAGCAGGCCCATGGCGCCGACGGGGCGGGCCTGCGCGACGAGCGGCAGATAGGCGGCGGCGGTGACCCGCAGGTCCGTCAGGTGCGGCCAGAGGACGGGGTAGCGCTCGGCGAACTCCTCCGGCGACTCGATGAACCTCGGGCGGAGGCTGCGGACCACCTCGCTCATCGGGTAGGGATCGTCGACACGTGTGACCAGGGTGCCGGGCACCGCACTGCCCGCGGGTCCCTCGGCGACGATCCGGATGCGTCCCGCCTCCACCAGGCCCATGACGAGGCTGGCCGCGCCGAAGTGGGTGAGGCCCCGGCTGTCCTTGAGGACGTCGATGACGTCCTGGACGGTGCGGGCGTGGGCGAGGGCGGCGGTGGTGGACTCGACGATGTTCGTCTGCCGGCGCAGCGCCTCGTCCTGCGCCAGCTGTTCGCTGCGGGCCAGGCCGTCGCGCAGCTCCTGGGTGGCGTCGCGGACGATGCCGATGATCCGGCGCGGGCGCCCCGTCTCGTCGCGCCGGATGTAGCCCTGGGTGTGGGTCCAGCGCAGGGTGCCGTCGCGGCGGCGGACGCGGAAGTAGGAGCCGTAGTTCTCGCTGCCGTCCTTGATGGCCCGGGCCACCAGGGCGTCGACACGGCGGCCCTCGGACGGCGGGACACGCAGCCGCAGGGTCTCGGGGCGGCCGTCGTATTCCTCGGGGCGGACGTCGAAGATCTCGTGGGCCCGGGCGTCCATGTGGAGCAGCCCGGTGTCCAGGTCCCAGTCGAAGCTGCCCATGCGGTTGAGCGCCAGGATCGGATCCGGGTGGGCGGGCCAGTCCTTCGGGAGTGACAGGGTGCTCCCTCCCCGATCAACCATGGGGCCACCATGCCAGGGATTGCCGGATTCTTCGACTTCTGCCCGGCTCGGTCCCCGGAGCCGGGCACGGCGGCCCGGTACGGGCGCGCGGCCCGGCCCGCCGCGCCGGCGGGTCGCGCAACCGGTGAATCGCGCACACAGAGTGACGGGCTGCCGCGCCGGCCGGGGGTACCGGGTCACACTGGAGGGAGAGGAGCGGTTGCCGTGGACTGGTTCGTCGCACCGGAGTACTGGCTGAGCCGACTGGTCTTCCAGCGGTCCCTGGCCGTGGTGTACCTCGTCGCCTTCCTGACCGCCGCGCTGCAGTTCCGGGCGCTGCTCGGGGAGCGCGGCATGCTGCCGGTGCCGCGGTACGTCGCCCGGGTGCCGTTCCGGCTGGCACCCAGCGTCTTCCACTTCCACTACTCCGACCGCTTCTTCGCCGCCTGGTCGTGGGCGGGGTGCGCGGTGTCGGCGGCGCTGGTCGCCGGGGCCGACTCGCTGGTGCCGTTGTGGGCGGGAATGCTGCTGTGGCTGATCCCGTGGCTGTTGTACCTGTCGATCGTCAACGTCGGTCAGACGTGGTACTCGTTCGGCTGGGAGTCGCTGCTCCTGGAGGTCGGTTTCCTGGCGGTGTTCCTGGGCGACGACGAGGTGGCGCCGCCGGTCGTGGTGCTGTTCCTGCTGCGCTGGATCCTGTTCCGCCTGGAGTTCGGCGCCGGGCTGATCAAGATGCGCGGGGACGCCTGCTGGCGGAAGCTGACGTGCCTGGACTACCACCACGAGACCCAGCCGATGCCGGGCCCGCTGAGCTGGTTCTTCCACCATCTGCCGAAGCCGCTGCACCGGGTCGAGGTCGCGGCCAACCACGTCACCCAACTGGTCGTCCCGGTCCTGCTGTTCACCCCGCAGCCGGTCGCGACGGCCGCCGCGTCGCTGATGATCGTGACGCAGCTGTGGCTGGTTCTGTCGGGCAACTTCTCCTGGCTGAACTGGATCACGATCGTGCTGGGCCTGTCGGCGGTCGAGTTCCCCGTCACCGCCCCGAGGGTCTCCGGTGCTCCCCTGTGGTACGAGGTCCTGGTCCTGGCGGTCGGCGCGGGCCTGCTCGCCCTCGGCTACCACCCCGTGCGCAACATGATCTCCCGCACCCAGGTCATGAACCGCTCCTTCGACCCGCTGCACCTCGTCAACACCTACGGCGCGTTCGGCAGCGTGAGCCGGATCCGGTACGAGGTGGTGGTGGAGGGTACGGCGGACGACGTACCGCGGGAGGACTCCGAGTGGCGGGAGTACGAGTTCAAGGGCAAGCCGGGCGATCCGCGGCACTGGCCGCGCCAGTTCGCCCCGTACCACCTGCGGCTGGACTGGCTGATGTGGTTCGCGGCGCTGTCCCCCGCGTACGCGGGGTCGTGGTTCGGAGGCCTGGTGGAACGTCTCCTGGAGAGCGACCGCGACACCCTGAGGCTCCTGCGCCGCTCCCCGTTCCCTCCGGACGAGCCGCCGCGCTACATCCGGGCGCGTCTCTTCCGCTACCGGTACACGACATGGCGTGAGCTGCGGGAGACCGGGGCCTGCTGGCACCGCACCTACGTCCGCGAGTTCATGCCCCCGACCCGGCTGGCAGCGGTGGCTCAGAGACGGTAGACGCGGGTGGCGGTGCCTTCGAAGACCCGGGTGCGCTCGTCGTCGCCGAGGCCGCGGGTCAGCGCCAGAGCCGTGTCCGACACCGCCGCGTACGAGGCCGCCAGCGTGCACACCGGCCAGTCCGAGCCGAACATCACCCGGGAGGGCCCGAAGGCGTCCAGGACCGTGTCCGCGTAGGGGCGCAGGTCCTCCACCCGCCAGGTCTTCCAGTCCGCCTCCGTCACCATCCCCGACAGCTTGCAGACCGTGTTCGGCAGAGCGGCGAGGGAGCGCAGGTGGGACGCCCAGGGTTCCAGGGTTCCCGAGGCGATGGGAGGCTTGCCCAGGTGGTCGAGCACGAAGGTGAGGTGCGGGAGGGAGGCCGCCGCCTCGACGCACGCGGGGAGCTGGTGGGGCAGCACCACCAGGTCGTAGACCAGGCCCGCCTCCGCGACGGCGGCGAGGCCGCGGCCCACGTCGGGGCGCAGCAGCCACTCGGGGTCCGCCTCGCCCTGGACCTGGTGGCGGATGCCGCGCAGAGAGGAGCCCCCGGGCAGCTCCCGCAGCCGGGCCAGCGTGTCCGCCACGTCGGGCCTCGTCAGGTCCGTCCAGCCGACGACGCCCGCGACGATCTCGTTCCGCTCCGCCAGGGCCAGGAACTCCGGTGTCTCCTCGGCCACGGTGACCGTCTGGACGAGCACGGTGCGGTCGACGCCGACGGGCCGTGCCTGAAGCTCCAGGTCCGCGATCAGGAAGCTGCGGCGGATCGGCTCCAGTTCCGGGCCTCTGATCCAGTCCTGGTCGCGCACGGAGAGGTCCCACACGTGGTGGTGCGCGTCGACCGTCACGGCATCTCCCGGAGCACGGGCAGACCCGCCTGCGCGCCCTCGGCCGAGCACTCCTCGTCGTGGCCGGCACGGACCTCGGTAGGCGGGGCAGCTCTCATCACGGCTCCTCGGTGGGCACGGGGGCATGCGGCGGCAGCAGGCCCGCTTCTGTCAGCTCCTGCCAGAATCCGGCCGGTACGGTCGCGGCGAACTGCTCGGCGCAGTCGCGCACCTCGGCCGCCGAACGGGCGCCCACCAGCACGCTCGCGACGGCCGGGTGGGCGGAGCAGAACGCCAGGGCAGCGGCCCGCAGCGTGGTGCCGTGGCGTTCCGCCAGCGCTTTCAGGCGCAGGGCGCGGTCGAGCAACTCGCCCGGTGCGGTGGCGTAGTCGAACGTGGCGCCCGGCCGTGGATCGGCCAGCAGGCCGGAGTTGAAGGCGCCGCCGATGACGACGGACACCCCGCGCTCGACGGCCGCGGGCAGCAGTTCGGCCAGAGCGCGTTGGTCGAGCAGGGTGTAGCGGCCCGCGCACAGCACCACGTCCACGTCCGTCTCGCGCACGAACCGGGTCAGCATCCCGGCCTGGTTCATGCCGGCGCCGATCGCGCCCACCACGCCCTCGGAGCGCAGCTTCTCCAGAGCCGGGTAGCCCTCGCGGAACGCCTGCTCGGCATGGTCGTCCGGGTCGTGCAGGTAGACCAGGTCCACCCGGTCCAGGCCGAGCCGCTCGAGGCCGGCCTCGAGACCGCGTCGTACGCCGTCCGCGCTGAAGTCCCAGACACGGCGGTGGGTGGCGGGGACCGCGAAGCCGTTCGCGAGGTCGTCGCCGCCCTCGTCCGTGGGCTCGAGCAGGCGGCCGACCTTGGTGGAGACCGTGTACGCGGTGCGCGGGTGCTCGCGCAGGGCCGCGCCGAGGCGGCGTTCGGACAGGCCGAGCCCGTAGTGGGGGGCGGTGTCGAAGTAACGGATCCCGCTCTGCCAGGCGGCCTGGACCGTGTCGTACGCGCGTTCCTCGCTCACCTCGGTGCAGAGGTTGCCGATGCCGGCGGCGCCGAAGGCCAGCGGGCTGACCTCGACGTCGCTCCCGCCGAGCGCGCTCACCGGTCCACCGGCCGCAGCCTGAGGCCCTGCATGCCCCCGTCCACGGCGAGTGCCGTTCCCGTGGTGGCGCCGGACAGGGGGCTCGCCAGGTAGGCGATGGCGCCCGCCACCTCGGTGGCCGTGACCAGGCGGCCGGCGGGCTGGCGGGCTTGAAGCGCGGCCCGTTCGGCGGCCGGGTCGGGCGCCGCGTCCAGGAGGCGGCCGACCCAGGGGGTGTCGACCGTGCCGGGGTTGACGCAGTTGACGCGGATGCCCTCACGTACGTGGTCGGCGGCCATGGCGAGGGTCAGCGAGTACACGGCGCCCTTGCTGGCGCTGTACAGGGCCCGCTGCGGCAGGCCCGCCGTGGCGGTGATGGAGCAGGTGTTGACGATCGCCGCGTGGGAGGACCTGCGCAGGTGCGGCAGCGCCGCCCGGGTGGTTCGGACGATGCCGAGCACGTTGACGTCGAACACCCGCCGCCACTGGTCGTCGTCGTTGTCCTCGACCGTGCCCTGGGCGCCGATGCCCGCGTTGTTGACCAGTACGTCCAGGCCGCCGAGGTCGGCGACGGCGGCGGCCACCGCGGTCCGTACGGACGCGTCGTCGCCGACGTCCGCCCGGAGGGCGAGGAGCGGTTTCTCCACCGGCGAGGGGTCGAGGTCCAGGACGGCAACCTGGGCCCCGCGCTCGGCCAGCAGCTCCGCGGTGGCACGCCCGATGCCGGATGCCCCGCCGGTCACCAGGGCCCTGAGGCCCTCGAAGTCGCTCATGCGGGCTGCCCCTTCTCGAGGTCGAGGTCGGCGGCCCGGAAGGTGCCGCCGGGGAACGTGTACCGGGCCACGGACTCGGGCCGCGTCGGGGCGCAGAAGCCCGGCGCGGCGGGTGCCGAGCAGTGACCCTCCCGGATCGTCACCGGGTCGAGGACGTGCTCGTGCGGATGGTCCACGTATTCGATCATCCGGTCCTCGGTCGTGCGGTGTCGAGCCCGGTGATACGTGCGGCAGTCGGCGACACGGGAGGCCTTTCGGTCCGGGACACGAGGTCGTACAGGCGATCGGGAGGCGCCTGTTCCGCCTGCTCGGTGTCCTGCCGGGCATCCGTCAGCTCCTCGTTGAGCGTTCGAGCAGATGCTCGCATACTTATCAGACCACTCCTTCGCCGAACAGCCCTCGACAGCGCATTTTCGCGCCAACGAGCCGTAGTGGTCCGACCTCTTCGGTGATTAGACTGCGGCGCACCCGGTGACTGGACGGTGACTGGAGGAACGGCGTGGAGGAGACAGCCCCGTACAAGGTCACCGTGACGCAGCGCGCCATCGAGCAGATCAAGGCGATGATCGCCGAAGGCCGGCTCGAGCCGGGCGAGCGCCTGCCGACGGAACGGGATCTCGCGGTGCGGCTCGGCATCTCGCGCAGTTCGATGCGGGAGGCGGTCCGCGCGCTCACGGTCCTCGGCGTGCTGGAGGCCCGGCACGGCTCGGGCATCTACGTCACCCGACTCCGGGCGGGGGACCTGCTGGAGACCTTCGGCGTGGTGGCCGACCTCTCGCGCGGGCAGCGCCTGGTGGAGCTGCTGGAGGTGCGCCGGATCCTGGAGTCGACGGCCACGGCGCTGGCGGCCGCCCGTATCACGGACGACCAACTCGCCGAGGTGGAGCAGCACCTGGTGGCGATGGACGCGACGGACGATCCGGAGCAGGTCCTCACGCACGACATGGCCTTCCACCGGGAGATCGCCGCCGCCGCGGGCAACGAGACGATGGCGGCGATCCTGGAGGGCCTGTCCTCCCGGACGTTCCGGGCCCGCGTACGGCGCGGCTACGAGGAGGAGGGCGCCCTCGCACGCACCCGCCGCGAGCACGCCGCGATCCACCGCGCACTGGCCGCCCACGACCCGGAGGCGGCCCGGGCGGCAGCCGCCGCCCACGTCGCCGAGGTGGAGGAGTGGCTGCGCACCCAGCTGCCCTCCTGAGGGCGGCGGCACGCTCCCACCATGCGGAACCCACAGCCCGGCTGCCCTTGGGCCTCGTACGCCCACTGCCGCACGGACGGCGCCGGCGCCGTCCGCGTCCTGCCGGTCCAAGGCTTCGCGGAAAGGTACATTCCTCCCGTCGACCCCGGCCGCCATGAACTCCTCGGCCCCGTGTCGCCGAGGACGGCCGGCGGCCACCCGGCGCGGCCCTGGACCAGGTCCGTCCGGCGGGCCGGATCCATGAAAGGCAGGCGGCCATTCCTTCCGAGTCGTCAACGACAGATCCGCATCAGCCACACCCGGTCCTCCCGGACCGCCGACCATTCTCAGGGGCTCCGCATGCCTGACACCACCGCGCGGATCCTGGCCCTGCGCGCGGCCGGCACCTCACTCTTCGTGGAGCTCGCCGAGCCGGTGCCCAGAGTCCTGCACTGGGGAGCCGACCTCGGCGAGCTGTCGGAGGCCGGGCTGGCGGCGCTCGCCCTGACCGGCGAGCCCGCCGTGCTGAACAACTCCCTCGACATCCCCCGCCGGTTCACCGTCTGGCCCACCGAGGCGGACGGCTGGTCCGGGACCCCGGCCCACCAGGGCCACCTGGCCGGTACCGCCGCCGCACCGCGGCTCAGCCGGGCCGGAACGTCGTACCGGCCGCAGGCCGAGGGCGGGGAACTGTCCCTGGACCTCACCGACTCCGGAGCCGGACTCGACGTCACCGTCACCTACCGGCTGGAGCCGTCCGGCGTGCTGGGCGTGCGGACCCGGATCGCCCGCCGACCGGACGCCGCCCCGGAGCCGTACGACCTCGCGCAGGTCACCACGCTGCTGCCGCTGCCCCGCCGGGCCGCAGAGATCCTCGACTTCACCGGCAAGTGGAGCCGGGAGCGCTCCCCGCAGCGCCGCCCGCTGGGCTTCGGCACGTACACGAGGGAGGTCCGTCGGGGCAAGCCCGGCCCGGATTCGCCGTACCTCGTGGCCGTCGGCGTGCCGGGGTTCGGTTTCCGCCGCGGCGAGGTGTGGGGCGTACACCTCGCCTGGAGCGGCGACCAGCGGTATCTGGTCGAGCAGCTGCCGGAGGGCGCGGGCGCCCATGCCGCGGTGCTGGGCGGCGGAGAGCTGCTGCGGCCCGGGGAGATCCGGCTCGCCCCCGGTGAGTCGTACACCACGCCGGTGTGCCACTTCACCTGGTCCGACCAGGGCCTCGACGGGCTCGCGGACCGTTTCCACACCCTGCTGCGGGCCCGGCCCACCCACCCGCGCACGCCCCGCCCCCTGGTCCTCAACAGCTGGGAGGCGGTGTACTTCGACCACGACCTGGACCGTCTGCTGCGGCTGGCCGACAGAGCCGCCGAGGTCGGTGTCGAGCGTTTCGTGCTGGACGACGGCTGGTTCCGCGGGCGCCGCTCGGACAACGCCGGACTGGGCGACTGGACGGTGGACCCGGTGGTGTGGCCCGAGGGGCTGACGCCCCTGGTGGATCATGTGCGCTCGCTCGGCATGGAATTCGGGCTGTGGGTCGAGCCCGAGATGGTCAACCTGGACTCCGATCTGGCCCGCGAGCACCCCGACTGGATCCTCGGCCCGGCACGCGGGGTCGGCCCGTCCTCCCGGCACCAGCACGTCCTGGACCTGGCCAACCCGCAGGTGTGGGACCACCTGCTGGACGCGTTGGACGCCCTGGTGGCGAAGTACGGCATCGCCTGTCTCAAGTGGGACCACAACCGGGAGCTCCACGAGGCGGTGCACGGCCCCGACGACCGGCCGGTCACGAACGCCCAGGTCCTCGCCCTCTACCGGCTGGTCGACGCCCTCAAGGAGCGCCACCCCGCGCTGGAGATCGAGAGCTGCGCCAGCGGCGGCGGCCGGGTGGACCTCGGCATCCTGGCCCGCACGGACCGGGTGTGGGCCTCGGACTGCAACGACCCGGTGGAGCGTCAGAGCATCCAGCGGTGGACGGCACAGCTGCTGCCGCCCGAGCTGATCGGCGCCCACGTCGGTGCCGCCACCAGCCACACCACCGCCCGGATCAGCTCCGACAGCTTCCGGCTGGCCACCGCCCTGTTCGGGCACGCCGGCATCGAGCAGGACATCACCCGGTGCACCCCCGAAGAACTGGCCCGGCTCACCGCCTGGGCCGTGCTCTACCGCGAACTGCGCCCCCTGCTGCACGGCGGCCGTACGGTCCGCGCCGACCTCCCCGGCGAGGCGACCCTGCTGCACGGGGTCGTCGCGCACGACGGCGCGGCGGCGCTGTACTGCTGGGCCCGGGTGGCCACCTCCCCCGAGGGGCAGTTCGGGCGGGTGCAGTTCCCCGGACTCTCCGCCGGGGCCACGTACCGGGTACGGGTCCGCACCGAGCTGGGGCTGCCGTCCTTCCACCAGAAGGCCGGCCCGGCCTGGCTGACCGCCGCGCTCGACGACTGGCTGACCCTGCCCGGCGCGGTGCTCACGGTGGCCGGACTGCCCATGCCGAACCTCAACCCGGACCAGGCACTGCTGCTGGAGGTGCGGCGGAACGACTAGGGACAGGGCGTGTCGTCCGAGGGTGACACCGGCGACAGGTCTCCCTCGGGCTCTCGACGTGACGCCGTCCGCACGGCACAGTGCTGCTCGTACTCGTCAGTACGTTCACGCGTCAACCACGCCGAGCACCGACAGGAGCGCCCGTGACCAGCTGGGTCGGCCGGACCGCCGCCGAGATAGCCGCCGCCGTACGGGAGAAGCGGGTCGCCCCGCGGGAGGTGGTGGCCGAGCATCTCGGGCGGATCGAGGAGTTGGACGGCCACGTCGGCGCCTTCCGCCGGGTGCGTGGGGAGGCGGCGCTCGCCGAGGCCGACGAGGTCGCGGGGCGGGCGGATCTGGCCGGACTGCCGCTGGCCGGCGTGCCCGTGGCGGTCAAGGACAATCTGGCGGTGCGCGGCGAGTCGACCCGCAACGGCTCGGCCGCGACTGCGGACACTCCCGCCGAGGGGGACCATGTCACGGTGGCCCGGTTGCGCGCGGCGGGCGCCGTGGTGGTCGGTCTGACGAACGTGCCGGAGCTGTGCGTCTTCGGCACCACGGAAGGGGTGCACGGCACCGCCCGTAACCCGTGGGACCTGACGCGCACGGCGGGCGGCTCCTCCGGGGGCAGCGCCGCGGCGGTGGCCGCCGGGATGGTGCCGCTGGCGCTCGGCAACGACGGGATGGGCTCACTGCGCATTCCGGCCGCGAACTGCGGCCTCGTCGCCCTCAAGCCGGGGCGCGGGACGGTCCCGGCGGGGATCGGCAACGGCGACTGGTTCGGGATGTCCGAGAACGGGCCGCTGGCGACGACGGCCGAGGACGCACGGCTGATGTTCGACGTCCTGGCGGGGGCGGGGGACGATCAGGCGCCGGGAACCGCACCGCACAGAATCGCGCTCTCCCTGCGCAGTCCCCTGCTCGGCGTCACCGTGAGCCGCCCGTACACGGACGCGGCCCGCGCGGCGGCCTCACTGCTGTCGCGGGCCGGGCACGACGTGCGTCCGGACGAGCCGCCGTACCCCTGGTGGCTGGGCACGACGTCGCTGGCGCACTGGACGGCGGGTACGGCGGTGGACGCCGAGGGCCTCGACCGCCGGCGGCTGGCCCGGCGCACCCGGGTGCACGCGGCGGTGGGCCGGCGTTTCGTCGGCAAAGTGCGGTCGGGTGACCGCCGTGACCGACTGCGCCGGCTCCTCGAACCGTTCTTCGCCACGTACGACGTGCTGCTCACCCCGGCGCTCGCCCGCCGCGGGCCGGTCGCCGCCGCCTGGCACGAGCGCGGCTGGCTGCGCAACGTGCTGACCAACACGGCCTACTCCCCCATGACCCCGCCGTGGAACCTCACGGGCTGGCCCGCGATGTCGGTCCCGTTCGGCGCCCTCCCGAACGGCGCGCCCTGCGCGGTGCAACTGGTGGGGCGGCCGGGCTCGGAGCGGGAACTCCTCGCGGTTGCGGGCCGGTTGGAGTCACTGCGGCCCTGGCGGCGCACCGCACCGCTGAGCCGGGGTACCGCCCCCCACTCCGAGCCGGCCGGTTGAACACCGGACTTACCCGTTGGACCTCGCCACGCTGACGTCACCGAGCGCCGACTCCGGTCCCGCTCGATGGCCAGGTCGCCGAGGGACGCCCGACGCCTCACCCGTCGTTCCGGGGCGGTGCGCGCAGTGCGTTGCCGCACCAGGTGGCGCACGGGGGAGGCACACGTCTCGCAAGGCCGTTTCCCGTCGCCGTCCCTGGGGACTCGGTCAACAAGCGCCGCGAGACCCCGACGAGATGGGGCCCGGCGCCCGAAGACGCAGAGAGAAGATGAACTGTCGTGACCGCACAGCCAAGTGAGAAGTCCGTCGTCCGTCCGCCCGAGACCGGCTGGGCGCAGGCCCGCCGCCTGCGCGAGAACGGCCTGCGCACCTGCGTCCCGGCCGTCGACGACGGGAAGAGGCCCTGGCCGCGCCGGGGCGCGGAGGGCAACATCGTCCGGGGTGAGGACTGAGGGCCGAGTCCCTACGGCCGGTCGCCGGTCTCCGTCGGGATCCGCGGGGTCCCGGGAGGATCCGGCGGAGTCCGACGGCGGGCGTGCGGCGCTCCCCGGCCACATTGGCTGCTGCGTACACGCTTCACCGAGGAGGGCGTGGGTACCCAGGCGGGGCAAGCGAACGCGAACGCGCGGCGCTTCCTGCTGGGGCGCGGAAGGATGTCCCCCTCCGCGCCCGTCGCCGCGTGGACGACACGCCCGGAAGGCGGCAACCACATGAGCGAGAACCCGGTCAAAGGCATGAAGGACAAGGTGGCCGACGCGCTGCGGGGCGACGGGCAGGCGGACGGCGCCGTTCCCGGCAGGCCCGGTGCCGAGCCGCCCCAGGTGGCGGAGCCGACCGAGCCCAGGGCGCCGCTGCCGCCCAAGCCCGACCAGGCGGCCCCCGCCGCGGTCGGTCCGACGGGTCGCCCCACGGATGCGGACACGACGGCGCGGGCCCAGGGCGGTCCCTACCTCACCACCGCGCAGGGCAACCGCCTGTACGACACGGACCACTCCCTCAAGGCCGGTGAGCGCGGGCCCGTCCTGCTCCAGGATCACCATCTGCGAGAGAAGATCACCCACTTCGACCACGAGCGCATCCCGGAGCGGGTCGTCCACGCCCGCGGAGCCGCGGCGCACGGGGTGTTCCGGAGCTACGGCACCGCGGCGAACGTCACCATGGCGGCCTTCCTGCAGCGGGACGTCGAGACTCCGGTGTTCGTCCGGTTCTCCACCGTGCTGGGTTCCCGCGGATCGGCCGACACGGTGCGCGACACCCGGGGTTTCGCGACCAAGTTCTACACCGGCGAGGGCGTGTTCGACCTGGTCGGCAACAACATCCCGGTGTTCTTCATCCAGGACGCCATCAAGTTCCCGGACGTGGTGCACGCCGCGAAGCCGCACCCCGACCGGGAGATCCCGCAGGCGCAGAGCGCGCACGACACGTTCTGGGACTTCGTCACCCTGCACACCGAGGCCACGTTCCACACGATGTGGAACATGTCCGACCGGGGCATTCCGCGTTCCTTCCGGATGATGGAGGGCTTCGGGGTCCACACCTTCCGGCTGGTCGACGCCGAGGGTGCCACCACGCTGGTGAAGTTCCACTGGAAGCCGAGGCTCGGTGTGCACTCCCTGGTGTGGGAGGAGGCCCAGCTCATCAACGGCACGGACCCGGACTTCCACCGGCGCGACCTGGCCGACGCGATCGAGGCGGGCGCCTGCCCGCAGTGGGAGCTGGGCATCCAGACCTTCCCCGACACTCCCGAACAAACCTTCGAGGGCATCGATCTGCTGGACCCCACGAACATCGTTCCCGAGGAACTGGCGCCGGTGCAGCCCGTCGGCCTGCTCACGCTGAACGCCAACCCGTCGGACTTCTTCGCCGAGACGGAGCAGGTCGCCTTCCACCCCGGCCATCTGGTGCCCGGCATCGACATCACCGACGACCCGCTGCTGGCCGGCCGCCTCTTCTCCTACCTGGACACCCAGATCACCCGCCTGGGCGGGCCCAACTTCGCGCAGATCCCGGTGAACCGGCCGCACGCCCCGGTGAACGACATGCTGCGCGACGGCATGCACCAGACGGCCGTGCACACCGGGGTGGCCCCCTACCGGCCCAACTCCCTCGACGGCGGCTGCCCGTTCACGGCGGGCGCGGGCGACCACGCGTACGTCGAGACCCCGGTGCCGATCCCCGAGGCGACGAAGACCCGTACCGCACCGGCGTCCTTCAAGGACCACTTCACCCAGCCGAGGATGTTCTGGCTGAGCCTGAGCCCGGTGGAGCGGGAACACCTGGTCGCCGCCTACACGTTCGAGCTCGGCAAGTGCTACGAGCAGGCCGTCAAGGAACGAGGACTGCGGGTGCTCGCCAACATCGACCCCGAGCTGTGCGGCCAGGTCGCCGCCGGCCTCGGTCTGCCCGCGCCCGAGGCCACCGTGCCGATCGTCGCCCTCGACCCCAGTCCCGCCCTGTCGCAGCTGGGCGGCACCTGGCCGCTGGACGGGCGCGTCATCGGCGTCGTCACCGACGGCGACACCGACCTGGACGGCCTGCGTACGGTGCGGGACGCGGTGTTCAGCGCCGGTATGGTGCCGCTGATCATCGCTCCCACCGGCGGGAAGCTCGATCCGGAGGGCGAGCCCCTCACCGTCCAGCGCAGCTTCGCCACCGCCCGGTCCGTCGAGTACGACGCCGTGCTCGTGGCCGGCGCCCCGGCACCCGCCCCCGACGCGTACGGCGCGCGCGACGCGAAGGCCGGGGAGCCCGGAGCCGACGGCAGCGTCGATCCCCGGGTGCTGCTGATGCTGGCGGAGGCCTTCCGGCACGGCAAGGCGATCGGCGGCTGGGCCGGCGCCGAGGCCGCGCTCCGGGCGGCCGGTGTTCCGACGGACGCTCCCGGAGTCGTGACGGCCCGGACCGGTTCCGGCGCGCTGGAGCAGATCACCGGACTGCTGACCAAGCACCGCGTCTGGGAGCGGTTCGACTCCCGCGTGTGACCGCCACCGCCCGCCACGTCGGTGTGTCGAACCCGGCGCCCCGGGGACTCGGACCGGGAGCCCGGTAGCCGACAGGACCGGTGCCGAGCCCGCATTGCGGCAAGACCGGAGGAGCAGGACATGCGAGCACTGACGTGGCAGGGCCGACGCGACGTCCGCGTGGAGACGGTCCCCGACCCCAGGATCGAGAACCCCGACGACGTCATCGTCAGGATCACGTCCAGCGGGGTCTGCGGTTCCGACCTCCATCTGTACGAGCTCTTCGGTCCCTACATCGACCCGGGCGACATCCTCGGCCACGAACCCATGGGCATCGTCGAGGAGGTCGGGCCGCAGGTCCGCACGCTCAAGCCGGGCGACCGGGTGGTCATCCCGTTCAACGTCTCGTGCCGTGACTGCTTCATGTGCGACCGGGGCCTGCACTCGCAGTGCGAGACCACCCAGGTCCGGGAGCGCGGCACCGGCGCCGCCCTGTTCGGCTACACCAAGCTGTACGGACAGGTGCCGGGCGGGCAGGCGGAGTTCATGCGGGTGCCGTTCGGCGACAGACTGCCCATCAAGGTGCCCCAGGGCCCTCCGGACGACCGGTACGTGTACCTGTCCGACGTGCTGCCGACCGCCTGGCAGGCGGTGGAGTACGCGGCGGTGCCCGAGGGCGGCAGCGTGGCCGTCCTGGGCCTCGGGCCCATCGGCGACATGTGCACCCGGATCGCCCGGCACCGGGGCGCCGCTCTGGTCATCGGCGTGGACCTGGTGGACGAACGGCTGGAGCGCGCCGCTGCGCGCGGAGTCACCTGCTTCGATCTGCG
This sequence comes from Streptomyces sp. PTL18, assembly GCF_059510295.1. NCBI lineage: Bacteria > Bacillati > Actinomycetota > Actinomycetes > Kitasatosporales > Streptomycetaceae > Streptomyces > Streptomyces sp. PTL18. Next base: position 229,775 of record NZ_JCAJZO010000010.1, read on the forward strand.
CCGCCACAGCGGGAAGGACCTGACCGAGGCGGTGCGGGAGCTGACCGGCGGGCGGGGGCCGGACTCCGTCATCGACGCCGTCGGCATGGAGGCGCACGGCGCGCCGTTCGCCAAGGCCGCGCAGTGGCTGACCGGTCACCTGCCCGACGCCGTGGCGCAGCCGCTGATGGAGCACGCCGGCGTGGACCGGCTGGGGGCCCTGCACACGGCCATCGACCTGGTGCGGCGCGGCGGCACGCTCTCCGTCTCCGGGGTGTACGGCGGGGCCGCGAGCCCCATGCCCCTGCTGACCATGTTCGACAAGCAGGTCCAGGTGCGCATGGGTCAGGCGAACGTCTGGAACTGGGTCGAGGACATCCTGCCGCTGCTCACGGACGAGGACCCGCTGGGTGTGGACGGCTTCAGGACACACGCCATGCCGCTCGAGGACGGCCCCAAGGCCTACGCGATGTTCCAGGCCAAGGAGGACGGCATGATCAAGACCCTGCTCAAGCCGTGACCGTCCTGAAGAGACGAGCCCGAGGTGACGTACCCATGCCGACGACGGAACTGTCGACCGAGGATCTGCGTGACATCGCCGAGCGGCTGACCGCCGAGGCGGACGCGCTGCAAGTGGAGCTCGCGGCGGCCGAGGCGCAGATGTCCGCCCTGTCCGCCGACTGCGACCTGGACGCGGGCGACGCGAGCGCGAAGGCGACGGCCCTGGAGAGCCTGCGTACGGACACCGAGCGCGCCCGGACGCTGCTGGACCGGATCCTCACCACCCTGTCCCGCGTGGGAGCGCCCGGCTTCGGCCGGTGCGCCTCCTGCGGCGGCGAGATCGGCCGCGACCGTCTGCTGGCCGTACCGCACACGGACCTGTGCATCACCTGCGCACGGACGGGGACGGACACCGGGGTGTGAACGCGGCGCGCCACCGGTGGGGCGTCGTCCACCGGTGGCGCGTCGTCGGTGGGCGCGCCTGGACGTCCCGCTGCTCCGACGGCCGCGGGGCCGGGGCCTGCGGGACGCGTCCGTCGGCGTCGAAGCCGGGAACCGTGGCAGGCACTCCCAGGCTGCTCGGCGCGGTCGACGGCGACGAGGCGGCCGAGGTGGGGGCAGCGCGCCGGCACCGCGTGCAGCTGCCCCGAGTCCTCCCGGGGACGCGGCGCACACATGGCCGCCGACGCGCAGCACGGCGCCGTCGCCCTGGGCGATCTCGTCGACCGGGTACGACGCAGCCGCTGGTGGGTGACGCCCTGGGCGAGGCGGCCGGCCTCCCGGCACGGCGACGCCGGGGCACCGCCGCGTGCCACCTCCCGGCGGTGCTCAGGCCCGCCGTCCCGCCCCGTGGTCCGGTGGCGGGTCCATGGAGTTCGGCTGGAAGTCGCCCCTACAGCGCCCGGTACATGACGTGCAGCCCCACCCTCCCGAACCGGGGATGGTCGTACGCGTCCGGGATGGTGCCCACGATCGCGAACCCGAGGGACGTCCACAGCCCCACCGCGGGGTTGGTCTCGACGACCGCGTTGAAGACCATGCCCCGGTAGCCCTGGGACTTCGCCGCGGCCAGGATGTACTCGGCGAGAGCACGGCCGATGCCCTGTCCGGCACGGTCGGGGTCCACCATGAAGCCGGCGTTGGCGATACCTGCCGCCGGGCCGCCGTAGTTGGGCGTGACATAGGCCGAGCCGACGACCGTTCCGGCGTCGTCCTCGGCGACGTACACGCTTTTCGCCGGCGCCATCCACAGGGCGCGGGCCGCCTCCTCGGTGGTGTCGGGGTCCCAGGTGTAGGTCTCCCCGGCGGCGACGATCCGCCGCCAGAACGGCCAGATGCGCGACCAGTCGCCGGCCGCGGCTTCTCTGATCAGCATGGGCGCGAGTCTCGCACGCCCATGCCGTCAGTGATCACGACGGGTCCGCCGGTCAGTCCACACTCGGCAGGATGTGCGGCTCGGCGAGGTCGTCCTCGTAGCCGGCCAGCCGGATGGGGGCGGAACGGGCCCACACGTCCAGGCTGCCGAGCTTCTTCTCGGTACGACGGCCCCCGCGCTCCACGCGTTCCTTCGGGCGCTGTTCGTGATGCGTCTTCTCCGGTGTCACCGCGCACTCCTTATGTGTCGGGTAACCCTCAGGACGTTCCGGTCCAGTGTGCCGCTGTGCCTCGACGTCCGGTCGGGTATGAGTCAAAAAGGTCGGACGCGGTGGCGCCGGCAACTCGTACGAGAGCAGGCCGTGATGACCGGCCTGCCCTGGACTGACCGTGGGTGTGGGTAGGACCCCAGCGGCTGTCCGTACACCTCAGGTTAACCAAATGAGCGCGCTCCCGCTCGATGGGGCTGAAACAACCGTGTAACTGTCTTGAGTCGTACGGCGGCACGCGACCGCTTTTCCCCCGGTTTGACGGCTTTCGACGCGGTTCGGTGCCTCCCGTTCGGTCCCCTCCTCGAACTGCTCACCCGGCCCCGCCGACCGGCACGCGCGCCGGCCCGCCGGGCGTGTAGAAGTGGGCGCGGACGCGGCGCAGCCATGCCTCGACGGCCCTCTCGTCGGGTCGCTCGGGCAGCGCGGCGCGCGCCTCGGCGAAGGCGTTCTCATGGCACCGGAGCAGGGGCAGCGCGGCGGCCGGGTCGGCGGCCACGCGCTCGCCGAACGCGTGGTACTCCTGAGGGTCCTCCACGCGGATGGTCAGGCGGCCGGTGGTGTACAGCTCCAGGCCCTGGTGGCAGAGCCGCTTGAGGTGGCGGGCGTGTTTGGCGGTTCGTCCGCGGGTGCCCGCGGAGAAGGAGCCGTTCTCCCGGGCCTGAAGGCGACGGAACTGCTGGGTGGCGTAGCCGAGGTAGGCGTCACGGACGCGCCGGGCACACAGAAAGGACGTCCGGAGACCGATCAGCTCGTCGCCGAGCGGGGTGCGATGCTCGTACAACTCGTCCGGGAGCCACACCAGCTCCATCGCGGTCGGATTGCCGCCGAGCGCGAGCCGGCACCACTTCGCGGCCTCGTGCAGGGTGCGGTCCGGGGCGGTGGAGACGTGCGACTCCTTCGGCGGGTGCAGCCCGTGCAGCCGCTCGGTGGCCGCCGCGAACAGGCCGAGCCGGTCCACGTCGGAGCCCTCGTGGGCGAGCCCGTACGCGGTGGACCCGACGATGCCGGACAGCAGGACGTTCGGAACGGTCACAGCAGGCCGCCTTCCTTGGTTCTCACGCTGCGCCGGAGACGGCCGCAGGCAGTGGTGAGTCAGGGCATGGCGGGACGTTAACCGCCGGGTCGGCACCACGGCGAAGGGTTTTCGTACGTGCGCCCCGGGGCCTTCGGCCTCCGGGGCGCACGCCGTACGGAATGGACAGTAGCTCAGGGAAACAGTGCGATCCCGGCCGCGATCAGCAGCACGATGCACACGATCAGCCCGACCGTGGCCCAGGTGCTCCGGTGTTTCAGCGGCGCCGGGGTGCTCCGTCCGCGCGGCCGGTCCTCCGGCAGGACGCAGTCCGCCGGACGGTCGGACTTGTAGAACTGCTCGTCGCTCGGGTAGACGTTGCGGGGATCACCGGCGGCGCGGGGATCGATCTCATGTGGAGTGGACATGCGACCTCCTTGCGCGGTGCTCGTCGAGGACGAGTACCCGGCCGGCACCGGTTGACGCGTCAGAAGCCCCGCGTCACCGCCTTCGGGCCGCTTCCGGGCTCACCACTTCCCTGGCGCGTAGTCCTTCAGGAAGACGCCGTACAGGTCTTCGCCCTGCTCGCCGCGCACAATCGGATCGTATACCCGGGCCGCGCCGTCCACGAGGTCGAGCGGCGCGTGGAAGCCCGCGTCCGCCAGGCGCACCTTGTCCGGGTGCGGGCGCTCGTCGGTGATCCAGCCGGTGTCGACGGCGGTCATCAGGATGCGGTCCTTCTCGAACATCTCCTGGGCGCTGGTGCGGGTGAGCATGTTCAGGGCGGCCTTGGCCATGTTGGTGTGCGGATGGCCGGCGCCCTTGTAGCCGCGACTGAAGACGCCTTCCATGGCGGAGACGTTCACGATGTAGGTGCGGCGGGCCCTGGACGCCGCCATCGCCGGGCGCAGGCGGCTGATCAGGATGAAGGGCGCCGTGGAGTTGCACAGCTGGACCTCGAGCAGCTCGACGGGGGTGACCTCCTCCACCGTCTGCACCCAGCTGTTGGTGTCGTGCAGGTCGGGGACGAGCCCGCCCGCGTCGATGGCCGTACCGGCCGCGATGCGCTCCAGGGACGCCGAGCCGGAGACCAGCGCCAGGTCGGTGACGTCCTGCGCGGTCAGCGCGCCGCCGCCGGCCACGGGCAGCGCGGCCACGGCGCCCGAGCCGAACGTCCCGATGACCTCGGCGGCCGGCAGCTCGCCCGCGGGGAGCGGGGCGGACTCGGCGGCCACCAGTTCGCCGTAGGCCTGCGGGGAGCGGCGGACGGTCTGCGCCGCGTTGTTGATCAGGACGTCCAGCGGTCCCTCGGCGGCCACCGAGTCGGCGAGCGCGACCACCTGGGCCGGGTCGCGCAGGTCGATGCCGACGACCTTCAGCCGGTGGATCCACTCGTCGCTGTCGGGCTGGGCCTTGAAGCGGCGGATCGCGTCGTTCGGGAAGCGTGTGGTGATCGTGGTGTGGGCACCGTCGCGGAGCAGGCGCAGCGCGATGTACATGCCGATCTTGGCGCGGCCGCCGGTGAGCAGGGCGCGTTTGCCGGTGAGGTCCGTGCGGGCGTCGCGGCGGGCCCGGTTCTCGTCGGCGCACCTCGGGCAGAGCTGGTGGTAGAAGTAGTCGACCTCGACGTAGCGGGTCTTGCAGACGTAGCAGGAGCGCGGGCGCTGGAGTATCCCCGCGATCTGGCCGGTCCCGGTGGCCGAGGACGGCAGGATGCCCTCGGTCTCGTCGTCGATGCGCTGCGCGGATCCGGTCGCGGTGGCCTCGGTGACGGCCTTGTCGTGCGCGGTCTTGGCGGCGCGGCGCTCCTGGCGGCGGCGCTGCTTGACCGTGCGGTAGATGTGCGAGGTGGCCCGGCGCACCCTGATCGCGTCGGGGTGGTCCACGTCGAGCTTGTCCAGCTCCTCGAGCACGCTGAGGCAGACGGCCAGGCGCTCCGGATCGATGCCGGGGCCGTACGACACCTCGCCCGGGGACGCCGATCCGCCGCCCATCAGGCCGTCCTCTGTCAAGGTCATCGCGCTGCCGTTCCTCGCTCACCCGCGCAGCGCTCCGACCGCGCTCGCTTTCGAACGGGGAATTTTACGGAGCAGCGGGGCCGGTCACCAAACCCGCGGTGATCACGCCCCCGGGCTGCACCCCGGACCTCCGCCGATCTCCCACCCGCCCCGGCGGGCGGACCCGTGCCCCGGTCGCACTCGGAGTACCGGAGCACGGGTCCGTCCCGTTCAGATGCGGCAGGCCGCCAGCAGGGTCTCCACCTCGTCCGGGACCGCCCGGGCCAGGCGTTCCAGGTCCGGGACCGCCCGGCCGTCCGCGACGAGCCCGTAGTGGACGCGGCCGCGGTAGGTGGAGATCGCCACCGCGAGGGACTGCCCGCGGGCCAGGGGGGCGAGCGGGTAGACCTCGGCGAGCGGGTTGCCGCCGAGCTTCAGGCCCAGGCTGGGCAGCGGCACGCTGGTGACCAGGATGTCGAACCAGAGCCGCGCGGCCTGGCTGACCAGCGGCCCGCCCAGCCGGTGCCCCAGCGCCGGCACGTGGTCGGCGAGCAGCGCGACGGCGCCCGCGCCCCGGTTGGGCCCGGCGTCCTTGTTGCGGTCCATGGCCATGCGCACCGTCCGCAGCCGCTCCAGCGGGTCCGGGTCACCGACCGGGAGCCGTATCAGGTAGCCGGAGAGCCGGTTGCCCTGTGGGTGCGCGGTGCGCGGCCGGCGCTTGGAGACCGGAATCAGTGCCCGCGGCTCCACACCGGCGCTGCCGTCGCCGCGCTCGTCCAGCCAGCGCCGCAGGGCCCCCGCGACGACCGCGATCAGTACGTCGTTGACGGTGCCGCCCGCCGACTTGCGCACCCGGTGCACGTCGTCGAGGTCGATGACGACACCGGCCGTGCGACGGGTGCCGCTGGGCTCGGAGGTCAGCGCGGAGGAGGAGCGCATGCCGAGGGTGGACAGCGCGACGGAGGTGCCGATGTCCAGGGCGCGCCCCACGTCGGCGAGCGTGCCGCGCAGCAGCCCCGGGAGCCTGCGCACGTCGGGCAGCAGGCCCCGGGCGGGCTCCGGTGGGCGTGGCCGCGGCTCGGGCATGTCCATCGGGTCCAGGACGGCGGCCGCGAGGGTCAGCGCGCGCAGTCCGTCGGCGAGCGCGTGGTGGAACTTGAAGAGCACGGCGAAGGACGTGCCGGACTCCCCCGGCAGCACATGCGCCTCCCACGGCGGCCGGCCGCGCACCAGCGCGCGCTCCATGAGCCGCCCGGCCTCGGCGTGGAAGTCGGCGGTGGGCGCGTGCAACCGCACATGGCGCAGGGGGTCGAAGTCCGGGTCGGGTTCCCGGGTCGCGCCGCCCAGGGCGAGCGGGAGGCGCGCGGCGGCGAGGTCGCGCGGCAGGCGTACGTCCGGCAGCCACACGTCGCGGATCCGCATCCGCAGTCCCGGCACCGCGGCGGCGCGCCCCGCGAGCAGGTCCGCGGCATGGGCGCCCGCGGTCGGCGAGTGGCAGGAGAACACGCCGAGGGCGCCGAGGTGCATGGGATGCCGGGCGGACTCGATGTTCCAGAACGCCAGGTCGAGTGGTGCGAGCAGGTCAGAAGTCAATGGCTTGCCTCGCGTCGACGATGAGGGAAGCACGAGTCAACCTCCGACAGACGATTACGGTCAAGTACGATCACGCTACGTACAGTTAACAGCGGATTAAGTCCCGCCTCGCCGAGAGAGGCGGGACCGATGGGGCCGAAGAGGTCATTTCAGCGGGGGCGGCGCGGCCTCCGGCGCCGTGCCCCACCCGGACGGCCGCGCGCCGACCGTGAACTCCAGCGTGCCCAGTCGCCGCAACGCGTCCGTGGTGATGTACGTGCGTTCGTACGCCGTTCCGTCGATGCGCACGTTCTGGACGTACCGATCGCCCCGGGATGTGCCGGGTGCGGTGATGGTCAGCCGTCCGCGCGGGTAGTACGCCCGGTCGAGCGCCAGATCGACCCGGTCGAACACCGGGGTGGTCAGACCCCAGGTGGGATAGCCGGGCTGTACGGGGAAGAGGCCGATGGACGACAGCACGTTCCAGGCGGACATCGTGCCGAGGTCGTCGTTGCCGGTGATGCCGGTGGGCCCGTCGGTGAAGAGGGCCAGCGCCGCGTGCACCACGTCTGTCGTCTTCCAGGGCTCACCGGTCGACAGGTAGGTGTACGGGGCAATCAGATCGGTCTCGTTCTGCGGGTTGTACTTGTCCGCGTTGTAGTAGGCGTACGGTCCGTGCACCCACACCTCCCGGGCGGTCCTCACCGGGTCCTGCATCAGCTCGCCGTAGGCGAAGAAGGCGTCGAGCCGGTCGTTGGCCGCCTTCCGGCCGCCGATGAGCCCGACCATGCCGGGCAGGTCCTGCGGCACGAGCCACTGGTACTGCCAGGCGGTGCCCTCGTGGAACCCCTCACTCCTGGCGGGATCGGCCGGGCCGGTGAACGCGCCGGAGGCGTCCCGGGCGCGGAAGAAGCCGGTCGAGGGGTCGAAGAGGGTGCGGTAGTTCCGCGACCGGGCGGCGTAGCGGGCGGCGTCCGCCGGGTGTCGCAGATCGCGGGCCATCCGGGCGAGCATGGCGTCGGCGAGCGCGTACTCCAGCGTCACCGACCCGCCGTGGTGGTAGTCGGAGTCGCCGGGCTTGGTGTGGGGACGGCCCTTGATGTAGGGCGCGAAGCCGTGTGCGATGTACTCGCGATTCGCCTCACGGCCGACGTACATGGTGTCGGCGGGCGGCACGCCGTCGGCGTTCTTCTTCAGCGCCCGGTAGGCCCGCTCCTCGTAGCCCTTGAGCAGTCCCTGGTGATAGGCGTGGGTGAGGTACGGGGTGACGGGATCGCCGCTCATGACGTTCGTCTCGACCGTGGCATAGCCCCACTTGGGGAGCCACCCGCCCTGCTCGTCGACCTTGAGCAGGGAGATCGCCATGTCGCGGGCCTCGCGCGGCGCGAGCAGGGACAGCAGCTGGGACTGGGTGCGGTAGGTGTCCCACAGGGACCAGTTCTGGTAGTACGTGAAGCCCTGCGCGCGGTGGACCTTCTGGTCCCAGCCGGTGTAACGGCCGTCGGCGTCACTGCCGATGTTCGGCGCGAGGAGCGACCGGTACAGCGAGGAGTAGAAGGTGGTGCGCAGGGTGGCCTCGCCGCCCCGTACCCGGACGGTGTCGAGGCGGGCCTCCCAGGCACGTCGGGCGTCCTCCCGCACGGAGTCGAACGAACGTCCGTACGTGGTACCGAGGTTGACGGCGGCACCGTGCGCGTCGACGTAGGAGAGTGCGGTGGTCGCCTCGACGGTGCGGTTCTTGGTGGTGTCGAACGTGACGTAGGCGCCGTTGCGCCCGGGCCCCGAGGAATGGGTCCCTCCCGGCGTGATCGAGTCCTGGTACCAGGTCCCGTGCGCGGCGAACGGCCGGTTGAAACGGGTGACCGTGTAGAGCCTGTACGGCCGGGTCGAGCGGCAGAACCCGCTGCCCGTGATCTCGGTGCGCACGGTGTGGTCGTCGAGGATCTCCACCTTGGACGAGACGTTCCTGTGCAGCGCCTGGCCCGCGTTGAGCAGCACGTTCGCCTTGGCGGTGGCCGGGAAGGAGTAGCGCTGCACGGCGGTGCGCTTCGAGGCCGTCAGTTCGGCCTCGATGCCGCTGTCGAGGCCGACCTTGTAGTAGCCGGGGCCGGCCTGCTCGTTCGCGTGGCTGAACGTGGCCGCGTACTTGGCGTAGTCCGTCTCGGTCACGTCACCCGTCGTCGGCAGCACCGGCAGGTCTCCTCCGATGGCGCAGCCGACGCCGGAGAGGTGCACGAGGGAGAAGCCGCGGATCCGGTTCTGGGTGTGGTCGTAGCCGGTGCTGTGCCCGGTGTCCGGGGAGAACTGCACCATGCCGAAGGGCACTGCGGCGCCGGGGAAGGTGTTGCCCTCGTCCTGCGTGCCGATGAACGGGTTCACCAGGCCGGTGAGCCCGTCGTCGTGCGGCTCGTCGGCGTGAGCGGCCGGGGGGAGGGACAGCGCCGAGGCCACCACCGTGCTCGCGGCGGCGAGGCGCAGGCGCCGGGTGCGTCTCATCTGGGAAGACCTCCGAAAGGATCGACGTCGTTGAGCACTCTGAGGTGGCGGGGCGTCAGATTCACGGACCCGGATGAGGTTGCCGCGGCCGTGTCGCGGATCAGCACCTGGTACGCGGCGCGCGGACGCCCGGCATCGGTCGTGCGAGCCGGAGCCGCCTGCCCGTACCGATGCGCCGGACGGCGGGCACGGTGAAGGTGCGGCGGTACCGCGTACGGTCCTCGTGCCGCCCGATGCCGGAGAGCTGCGACTCCACGGGATGGGGAACGAGAAGGCACTCCCCGAGGTTCTTCGCGAACGGCGGCCGTTCACCCACCCGTGCCGCCCCGGCGGTGCTACCGGGCCGGGTCGGTGTCGTACTCGTCGCGGGCCCGCTCCACCTCGTCCAGGTGCTCGGCGGACCATTGCGCGAGGTGCGCGAAGAGCGGGGCGAGGCTGCGGCCGAGTTCGCTGATCTCGTACTCGACGCGCGGGGGAACCTCCGCGTGGTACGTGCGCACGATCAGCCCGTCGCGTTCGAGTTGCCTCAGCCGCTGGGTCAGCACCTTCGGGGTGATCCTGGCGATGCGCCGCTGAAGTTCGACGAAGCGTTGACGGCCATGGGCGTGCAGGGTCCACAGGATCGGGGTCGTCCAGCGGCTGAAGACGATGTCCACGACCGGGGCGATGGGACAGGCGAGTGCGGGATCGGTCGCGGCGGTGGCCGCCCGGACCGCTTCGCCCTCCATGCGCATCCCCCCGGGATAGCCGCTTTCCTGTAGGTACCTACTATACCGGCGGTGTTAGCGTCCCTGCGTCTCGACAACCACCGGGAAAGAACAGGGAGTTGACCATGATCGTGGTGACGGGGGCGACCGGCAACGTCGGCCGGGCGCTCGTGCGGATGCTGCTGGCCGCCGGTGAACGGGTGACCGCCACCTCGCGCGGGATCTCGAAGGCCGAGGTGCCCAGCGGCGTGCGGTGGCGGACGGCGGACCTGACCGACGCCGAGAGCCTGCGGCCCGTGTTCGACGGCGCCGACGCGCTCTTCCTGCAGAACGGCGGCCCCAGTGCGCATCTGCTGAGCCCACGGGACATCCTGGACGTGGCGAAGGCCTGCGGTGTCGCACGGGTCGTGCTGCTGTCCTCGCAAGGTGTCGCGACCCGACCGGAGTCGGACTCGCACGGGCGCGTGGGGCGCGTCATCGAGGACGCCGTACGGGAGTCGGGCCTTGAGTGGACGATCCTGCGGCCCGGCGGTTTCCACTCCAACGCCTGCGCCTGGGCCGAGCCGGTCCGGACCCGGCGGACCGTCGCGGCACCGTTCGGCGACGTCGGACTGCCGACCGTCGACCCGGGCGACATCGCCGAGGTCGCCGCGGCGGCACTGCGGCAGGACGGTCACGGCGGCCGGGTCTACGAGCTGACCGGGCCCTCCCTCACCACGCCCCGGCAGGCCGCGCAGGCGATCGGCGCCGCACTCGGCGAACCCGTACGGTTCGTCGAACTGACGCGCGAGGAGGCCCGCGTGGAGATGCTGCGGTTCCTGCCCGAGCCGGTGGCCGAGACCACGCTGTCCATCCTGGGCGAGCCGACCCCCGCCGAGCAGCGCGTCAGCCCCGACGTCGAACGCGTCCTGGGCCGTCCGCCCCGCCCCTTCGCCGACTGGGCCCGGGAGCACGTCCCCGTTTTCCGCTGAGCCGCGAGCCGGCCGGGCCCCGGCGGCTACGGCACCCGCTGCCCCTTCCCCAGTGCGATCACTCCGCCCTTCGACACCGTGTACAGTGCCGCGTCCCGTTCCGGGTTGACGCCGATCGTCGCGCCCGGTGGCACCTCCACGTTCTTGTCGAGGACCGCTCCGCGGACGATCGCGCCTCGGCCGACATGGACGTTGTCGTGAAGAATGGAACCCTGGACCACGGCGCCCGGGTCCACGACGACCCCCGGCGACAGGACCGACCGCGTCACCTGGCCGCGGACCAGGCATCCGGCGCTGATGATCGACTCGCTCGCGATGCCCCCCGCGTTGAAACGGGCCGGCGACAACTGGCTGGAGTGCGTGTAGATCGGCCAGTTGCGGTTGTAGAGGTTGAAGGCGGGGCGCTCGGCGATCAGGTCCATGTGCGCCTCGTAGTACGCGTCCAGGGTGCCCACGTCCCGCCAGTAGCCCCGGTCCCGGCTGGTCTCCCCGGGCACGTGGTTGCTGCTGAAGTCGTACAACTGGGCCTCGCCGCGGTCCGTGAGCTGGGGCAGGATCGATCCGCCCATGTCGTGCACCGAGTTCTCGTCCTCCGCGTCCCGCTGCAACGCCTCGAGCAGCACCTTGGTGGTGAAGATGTAGTTGCCCATCGAGGCGAAGACGCACTCGGGATCGTCCGGCAGTCCGGGCGGGTCGGCGGGCTTCTCCAGGAAGCGTTCGACCGTCCGGCCGTCCGAGCCGGGGGTGATCACGCCGAAGGACGAGGACTCCGCACGCGGCACCCGGATGCCGGCGACCGTCACGCCCGCGCCGCCCTCGACGTGCTGCGCGAGCATCTGCCTCGGGTCCATGCGGTAGACGTGGTCGGCGCCGAAGACCGCCACGTACTCCGGCTGTTCGTCGTGGATCAGGTTCAGCGACTGCAGGATCGCGTCCGCGCTGCCCAGGTACCAGCGCGGGCCGAGCCGCTGCTGGGCCGGTACCGGGGTGACGTAGTTGCCGAGCAGGCTGGACATCCGCCAGGTGGTGGTGATGTGCCGGTCCAGCGAGTGCGACTTGTACTGCGTGAGCACGCAGATGCGCAGGATGTCGCCGTTGACGAGGTTCGACAGGACGAAGTCCACGAGGCGGTACGTGCCGCCGAAGGTCACGGCCGGTTTCGCCCGGTCGGCGGTCAGCGGCATCAGCCGCTTGCCCTCCCCGCCGGCCAGTACGATTCCCAGCACCGAAGGTCCACCGCGCCGCATGCCGCCGCCCCTCTACGCCCGGTTGTGCCGCTCTTGCTCGTTCCCTGCCCCGGTCCGGGGCACTCCCCCCTGTACGAGCACGTGCTCGTACAGGCGGACCGTGCGGCGGGCCACCGTGTCCCAGCCGAACTCCCCCGCCGCGCGCTCCCGTCCGGCCTCGCCCATCCGCCGAGCGGCCACCGGATCGGCGAGGACGGCGTCGAGGGCGCGCGCGAGATGCTCCTCGAAGTCGTCGTCCACATCGACCAGCAGGCCGGTGCGACCGTCGTCCACGACCTCCGGGATGCCACCGGTGCGCGAGGCCACCACGGCGGTGCCGCACGCCATGGCCTCCAGGTTGACGATGCCGAGCGGCTCGTACACCGACGGGCAGACGAACACGGTGGCGTGGGTGAGGAGCTGGACGACCTCGGGACGCGGCAGCATCTTGGGAATCCAGTGCACGCCCTCGCGGCTGCTGCTCAGCTCCTCGAACAGGTCACGGAACTCGCGGTCGACCTCGGGGGTGTCCGGTGCCCCCGCGCACAGGACCACCTGGGCCGCCGGGTCGATGTGCCGTACGGCGCGCAGCAGATGGGGCACGCCCTTCTGGCGGGTGATCCGCCCGACGAACAGGACATAGGGGCGGACCGGATCGAGGCCTATGCGGGCGAGGACGTCCGTAGCGGGGTCCGGCCGGTACAGGGTGGTGTCGATTCCGTTGTGCACGACGTGCACCCGCGCCGGGTCGAGGGCCGGGTAGCAGGCGAGGATGTCGTCCCGCATGGCGCCGGAGACGGCGATCACCGCGTCGGCGGCCTCGATCGCGGTGCGTTCCGCCCAGCTGGAGAGCGCGTATCCGCCGCCGAGCTGCTCGGCCTTCCAGGGGCGCAGCGGCTCCAGCGAGTGCGCGGTCATCACGTGCGGGACGCCGTACAGCAGCTTGGCGAGGTGGCCGGCGAGATGGGCGTACCAGGTGTGCGAGTGGACCAGCTCGCGGCCCCGGAGTGCCGCGGTCATGGACAGGTCCACGGAGAAGGTGCGCAGCGCGTCGTTGGCCGAGTCGAGGCCGGTCCAGGGCCGGTGGCGTATGACGCCGCCCGCGCCGCCCTCGCCCCAGCAGTGCACGTCCAGGTCGACGAGGGAGCGCAACTCCCGGGCGAGGAACTCGACATGCACGCCCGCACCGCCGTACACGTCCGGCGGGTACTCCCGGGTCAGCAGTCCCACACGCACCCGGTACCCCCTGTCTCAGCGGTTGGTTCCCACATGGTCACCCAGATGCGGCCGTTGCGGAAGACCACCCGGTTCACTCGCGCCCCGGAGGACGGTCGAAGCAGCAGTCGCCGCACAGTCCGCCCGTGGGAAGACGGTAGTGGAGGCAGCAGCTGCGGCGGCGGCCGGTGCCGGGGTCCAGCGTGCCCGACAGGTCGGGGTGCGCGAACAGCCCGGCGGCGAGGGAACTGGCCCGCTCCGCCACGTCCGTGCGTCCGGACTCCCGCCCCCAGCGCTCGAGCATGCGGACGCTGCCGGCGAGCGCGGAACCCGCGTTGCCCCACAGCAGTCCCGCAGAGACGCGGTGGCGGGCGCGGAGCGCGGCCGTGAGGGGCGCGAGGTGTCCCTCACGGACGACGGTGCCGAGCGAGGCGACCGGCAGCGGGCGCACGTCGCTCAGCCACAGGTCGTCGGGCACGCCGCCCTCCGGGTCCCACCGCAGCAGCTGGGGAGCGAGGTCGGGCACCCGCCCGTACAGAGCGGCGCAGCCGAGCGCGACGGACCAGAGCCGGGCCGCCAGGCCCTGGTGGGCGAGGGAGGCGGCGACCCGGGGTTCCGGCGCCCGCAGAGTCCGGGCGACCCTGCGGATGCGCACGGTCAGCGGATCCGCGTCGCCCTCCGGCGGTTCGGACGCGTACGCCTGTGCGAGCGTGGGCAGTGCCCCGCGCGGCGGCGCTCCGGTGCGCAGCACGAAGAAGCCGCCGAGCGCGCCGAGCGCCGAGAGATCGGGATCGAGGTCCACGGGTCAAGTACTACCAAGCGCGCTGCCTGCTGCGAGCTCCGGACCGGGGGTCACGCCCCAGGGGGCCGCGGCCTTCGGTCCCCCTCTTGGGGAGGAGAGAAGCGCTTCCGTACTCCATCGGCAGTATGACCCAATGGGTGCTCAGGTACGACGACGCGAACAGCCTCGGGCGGCATCGTGTCGACCATGGAAGAAGACCGTTCGTCGCGCCGGGCCGCCCGCCCCCGCTCCACGCGAAGGAGTCGCCGATGAGCGCCCTCGCGTTGTCCGTTCTCCTGTCGCTCGTCTCGGCCGTCGCGTACGCGGGCGGGGCGATCGTGCAGGAGCGGGTCGCCGTGTCCGCGTCCGACCGGTCCTACGCGCCGCTGCGCAGGCCGGCCTGGTGGGCGGCGGTGGTGCTGAACGGTCTCGGCGGGCTGCTGCACGTGGCGGCGCTCGCCTACGGCCCGCTCAGCCTGGTCCAGCCGCTGGGCGCGCTGACGATCGTGTTCGCGCTGCCGTTGGCGTCCCTGTGCGTGGGTCGCAGGGCGGGGGCGACCGCCTGGCGGGGTGCCGTCATGGCGACCGTGGGCCTCGGCGGCCTGCTCTCCCTCGTCGGCGCCTCCGACACGCACTCCCTGGGCGGCGCCGAGCGCATGACGCTGGCCCTGGTCACCGCGGGCGGCATGCTGGCGCTGGTGGTCGCGGGGCGGGCGACGCGCCGGCATCCGGCGCTGCGCAGCGTGCTGTTGGCGGTGGCGTCCGGTGTCGCGTTCGGCATGTCGTCGGTGTTCACCAAGACGGTCGCGGTGGACTGGCCCGACGGGGTCCTGCTCGCGGAGCTGCCGAGCCTGGCGGCGATAGGCGTCTTCGCGGCGGCCGGTCTGCTGCTGTCACAGGCCTCCTACCGGGGCGCGGGTCTCGCGGCACCGCTCGCCACGCTGACCGTCGTCAATCCGGTGGCGGCGGCCGCGGTGGGCATCACCCTGTTCGGCGAAACCTTCCGCTACGGCACCACCGGCACCGTGCTCGCCCTGGGCTGCGGCGTCCTCACCGCCGGCGGACTGGTCCTGCTGACCACGGAGCGGCTCGACGGCGAGCAGCGAGCGAAGGTGCGGCCGGTGCCGGAGGTCTCGGTGCCGGAGGTCTCGGTGCCGGACTTTTCGGTCCCGGAGCTTTCGGTGCCCGCGCCGCAGAGGATCGTTGCGGACGAGCAGCACCTGTTCGAGAAGCCGTACGAGGACTGGGGTCCCACCACGGACGGCGAGCCGTCGGGCCCGTGCGGCCCCTTGCGCGCCGGGGTGTTCGTCCCGGCGCCCGCCCTGGACCGGCATCGCGCTCGGGCCGGGTCCTGACCGGTCCGTTCCCGCCGGACGGTACCGGACCTACCGGTGTCAGACGGTGGCACCGCCCGCGCGGAGATAGGCGACCGGATCGATGTCGCTGCCGAAGCCGGGGCCCGTCCGCACCTCGAAGTGCAGATGCGGGCCCGTGCTGTTGCCCGTGGAGCCGGAACGGCCGATGCGCTGGCCGGCCACCACGCTCTGCCCGTCCCTGACCGAGATCGCCGACAGGTGGGCGTACTGCGTGTAGCGGCCGTCGGCGTGCCGGATGACCACCTGGTAGCCGAAGGAGCCGCCCCAGCCGGCGCCGACCACCTGCCCGGCCGCGACCGCCCGCACCGAAGTGCCGGTCGGCACGGGGAAGTCGACGCCGGTGTGGTAGCCCTTCGACCACTCCGATCCCGCGGTGTGGTACGGCGTGCCCATCGCGGCGTTCACCGGGGCGACCATGGAGTGGGTGGTGGCGCTGTGGTGCGAAGGCGGCTTCCGGGAGGCCGGCTTGTGGGCCCGCTCGGGCGTCCTGGGGAGCCGCTCGGGCGTCTTGCGGGTCCGCTCCGGTGTCGCCTCCGGGTGTGCCGGGGCCTCGGCCGCCGTGGACCGCAGGTTCAGCCGCTGGCCGGGAAGGATCAGGTCCGGGTCCGCGCCGACCGTCGTCCGGTTGGCCGCGTACAGCCGCTGCCAGCCGCCCCGGACGTGGTGGGAGCCGGCGATGCCGGAGAGCGTGTCGCCGTGCACCACGGTGTACATCTCGGTGGTGCCCACCTGCGACTGGGGTGTGGTCTGCGGTTTCACGTCGCGGACGGAACGTTTGGCGGTTGCCGGCGCGGCCCTCGGGGTGTCGGGGCCCGGACCGCCCCGGGTGAGACCGGCGTGTCCGGAGCACACCGGCCAGGCCCCGGGCCCCTGTCCCTCGAGGACCTTCTCGGCCACGGCGATCTGCTGGTCCCGGGTGGCCAGATCCGCGCGCCGCGCGTACGCCGTCCCTCCGTAGGCCTCCCAGGTGGACTGGGTGAACTGCAGCCCCCCGAAGTAGCCGTTGCCCGTGTTGCTGCCCCAGTCGCCGCTGGACTCGCAGGCGGCGACCTTGCTCCAGGTGTCCACGTCGGCCGCGTGCGCGGCGCCGGTGCCGATGAGCGGGAGTGCCATGCCGGCGCCGCCCACCGTGACGGTGAGCGAGGCACGATTGATCCTTGTCGGCTGATACCGGCGGTGCCGGCCGCGTACGGCCATGGAAAGCCCCCTCGACACGCGTCAGGAGCGGCAAAGGTAAATGCCGCGAACACGCCGTGACAAGATGGGGAATCGGCCGCTCCGTGCGCCAACTGGCCGGTCATCGAGTCTGGTTGCGGCCGCCGTCGGGAGTCCCCGGGGCACGCGCCGCCCTCTCCTGTACAGGAGATCCCGGATGTGCGGCGGGTGTACCGGCGCGTCAGGACGGTCCCCGGGCAATACTGACCGGCACGAGCGGCACCACCCTTCGCTGATGTCGTCCGGACCGAACCGGCACACCGATTCCAGGACCTCTCAAGGAGCCAACGGTTATGAGCACTTCAGCCCAGATCGGCGTCACGGGTCTCGCGGTCATGGGCCGCAACCTCGCCCGAAACTTCGCACGCAACGGCTATGCGGTCGCCCTGCACAACCGCACCGTGTCACGAACCCATGAGCTGATGAAGGAGTTCGGGCACGAGGGCGACTTCGTGGCGACCGAGTCCGCCGAGGAGTTCGTGGCGGCGCTGGAGCGGCCGCGGCGTCTGATGATCATGGTGAAGGCGGGCGAACCGACGGACGCCGTGATCCAGGAGTTCGCGCCGCTGCTGGAGCCCGGCGACATGATCATCGACGGCGGCAACGCGCACTTCGCGGACACCCGCCGCCGGGAGAAGGAACTGCGGGAGCGGGGCATCCACTTCGTCGGCACCGGCATCTCCGGCGGCGAGGAGGGCGCCCTGCACGGGCCGAGCATCATGCCGGGCGGCTCGGCCGAGTCGTACGAGTCTCTCGGCCCGATGCTGGAGAAGATCTCCGCGAAGGCCGAGGACGGGGCGCCGTGCGTGACCCACGTCGGTCCGGACGGCGCCGGGCACTTCGTCAAGATGGTGCACAACGGCATCGAGTACGCCGACATGCAGCTGATCGGCGAGGCGTACCAGCTGCTGCGCGACATCGCCGGCTACTCCCCCGCCGAGATCGCGGAGACCTTCCGCACCTGGAACACCGGCCGCCTGGACTCCTACCTGATCGAGATCACGGCGGAGGTGCTCTCCCACGTGGACGCGGCGACGGGCCGGCCGTTCGTCGACGTGGTCCTGGACCAGGCGGAGCAGAAGGGCACCGGCCGCTGGACGGTGCAGATCGCGCTGGACCTCGGCGTGCCGGTGTCCGGCATCGCGGAGGCGGTCTTCGCCCGCTCGCTGTCCGGGCACACCGCGCTGCGCGAGGCGTCGCGGGGCCTGGCCGGGCCGAAGGCGTCGCCGCTCAGCGGGTCCGAGGCGGCGGCGTTCGCGGACCGGGTGGAGCAGGCGCTGTACGCGTCGAAGATCGTGTCGTACACACAGGGCTTCCACGAGATCGCGGCGGGCAGCGCGGAGTACGACTGGAACATCGACCTCGGCGAGGTGGCGTCCATCTGGCGCGGCGGCTGCATCATCCGCGCGGCGTTCCTGGACCGTATCCGCGCCGCGTACGACGCCCGGGCCGACCTGCCGAGCCTGCTGTCGGACGAGACGTTCGCGCAGGAGATCGCCGCGGCGCAGGACGACTGGCGCGAGGTCCTGGTGGCCGCCACCCGCCAGGGCGTGCCGACGCCGGGTTTCGCCGCGGCCCTCGCCTACTACGACGCCCTGCGCGCGGAGCGGCTGCCGGCCGCGCTGACCCAGGGCCAGCGCGACTTCTTCGGAGCGCACACCTATCGGCGGACCGACCGGGCGGGGTCGTTCCACACGCTGTGGGGCGGGGACCGGTCCGAGGTGGAGGCGTAGGGCACCGGAACCGGCTCGAGGGCCGGCCCCGCCGGCCCCTCTCGCCGGGCCCGGGAACCACGGCGGCGCGGCCGCGTCCGGATACGGCGGTGGCCCGGTGCGCGGCGATCTCACCTGCGCACCGGGCCACCGTGCTTTCCGCGCCGGGTCCGCCCTACGAAAGGGGCGGCCCCGGTTCTCCGGGTTCGGGAACGGGATCCGGGCCCGGCGGTTTCGGAATCGGAGACGGGGGCGGCTCCGGAGTGGGCACCGGCCCCGGCCCGGGATGCGGGCGGTCGGGGCCCGGTCCCGGCGGCACCGGCTCGGGCCCCGGGGGCGTGGGGCCGGGTGCCGGGGGTGTGGGGCCGGGTGCCGGGGGTGTGGGTTCCGGTTCCGGGGGCGCGGGTTCGGGACCCGGTTCGGGGGCCGGCTCCGGTCCCGGGGTCGGTCCCGGTCCGGGGGGTGGTCCCGGCCGTGCGGGATCGGGGAACGGATGCGTCATCGTGTCCTCCAGCCAGTGGTACGTCGGCTCTGGACTTGTCCCCCGGGTACCCGGCCGCCGTACGGGCACTCACCCCGTCGCAGGACGGGCCGGCCCCGACCGGGCCACCGGCCGGCGAAGTCAGCCGCGGCCGGTCGGGCGCACCGCACGACCGGAGTACGGAGTCACCGGGCGGCCACGGCCTGCGGGCTGCGCTCCTGGTCCGAGCCCGGTACCGGGGCGGACGGGTCGGCGCCCAGGGCCACGATGCGGTTGTCGGCGTCCACGTGCACCACCCGCGGCCGAAGGGTTCGCGCCTCGGCGTCGGAGACCTGGGCGTAGCTGATGATGATCACCAGGTCGCCGGGGTGGACGAGGTGGGCCGCGGCCCCGTTGATCCCGATGACACCGGAGCCGCGCTCGCCCTCGATGACGTACGTCTCCAGACGGGCGCCGTTGGTGATGTCGACGATGTGCACCAGCTCGCCCGGCAGCAGGTCGGCCGCGTCGAGCAGGTCGGCGTCGATGGTCACCGATCCGACGTAGTGCAGGTCGGCCTGGGTGACGGTGGCGCGGTGGATCTTGGACTTGAATACCGTACGAAACATGAGGAAACTCCCGGTTTGTCTGCTCCCTGCCCGCTATCGCTGGTCAAGGGCGATGTTCGGAGGCTACAACGTTTCGCATGTGTGGTCAGCTGTCGCCGGGTGTCTGAGGACTCACACTGACCCGTTGCTGACTTTCCTGACGGTCGTGTCCCCGGTCGTGGGGTAGTCGATCGCAGTCCGTCGCTTCCGCTTTGGAGCCGTCCGGTACGTGCCCGCAGCCAGCCGTCGTGCGATCACCGCTGGTCCCGGTCCGGCGAGCCTCAACAGGGCCTTTGGCGAGGGCGATTCGGACCGCGACCTGGGGATTCCGTCAGCTTGATCGGCTACACCACTCCAGAGGACGTGACCTCGGCGGGGCGCCATCTTCCTGACGGTGCGCCAGTCGTATGCGCGCACACGTCCTGGGCTTTCTTCGCGGGCAGGTCCGGCTCCGCCACGCGGCATGGCGGCGGGCGCGGACAGCATCGACACCGGCTCAAGGCGCAGGTCGGGCAACTAGCCGACCGGGCACGGAAGGTGGCGGATGCGGTCGGCTCGTCGTTCTCGAACGCGGTCGCCCACACCGGCATCATCGGAGCCGTGATCCTTGGTGTCGGGTCGGTCCTGGTGGCGGTGGCCCCTGGAATTCGCCCCAGGACAGGGGTCATCGCCGCATTCGTACTTTAGAGCTCGTAACACGATCATGTTGCTGACACGGACTGGGTGCAGCCCGAGTCCCAGCCCCAGCTGTGAGAACCGGCCTGTCGGGCATTGTCAGAGGCATCAGGCACACTGCGCTGTATGAACTTGGTGACCGCACACGACTACGCCTGGATCCGCACCTCGCCGCTCTTCCGCCACATGATGGAGAGCGGATACACCTTGACACTGATTCGGGGGCGGAGCCCGCAGGAGGTGCTGCGTGCGATGGAGGCGGAGCCGTGCGGCACTGGGGAGGGCACGGCCGGGCTGATCGAGGCGGATGACGCTCAGCGTGCCGAGGCGGATTACGACTGCTGGGACGAGTCCTACGTCGCGGGCGCCTTCAAGGCCCCGGGCGAGAAAGGCGACTGGACGGTTGTCCTCGGCTTCGACGGTGGCCTTGGGGTGCCGTGCGCGGAGACGCTGTCGGAGGGCGGCCGGGTCGTGGCGCACTCGAGCAACGGCGGCAAGCCCCTCCACCTCTTCCACTGGTTCGAGGACGGTGAGCTCCGTACGACGTTCGAGGGCCCCTCGGCGCGCGACGGCAACAGCCCCGATGAACTGGTTCCTCTGTTGCGAGAAGTCGGCTTCCCGCTGACTCCCGAGGGAGAGCACGACGAGAGCGCCCCGGTCGTCGACGGGAAGGCGGCAGTCCTCGCTCTGGCCGAGAGACTCACCGGCATACGCGTCACCGAATCCCTCCTCCAGGACGCCACGTACGAACTGGGACTCGTCCCCGAACAGCCCGCTGAGGAGTGGACCGGCCTGGTCATCGACATCACCGATGCCCACGGAGAGCGTCTGTACAAGGAATGGACTTACGAGGAGATCGCGGCGGCTTCCGACCGCGCACGGGCGGAGGCGAAGGCGCCGATCGTGATCGCCCACGACGAGCCTCTTGCTAACCTCACGCTTTCATGAAGCGGGCTGTCCGACAGGCGGTCAGGTATGCGAAAAGTTCCTCTGGCCAGCGAGAATGAGGATTGCTGAGGCCCTTGTTCCCGCTCCTGTCCGAGGCACTTTCTAGGTGAAGCAGCCTACCGCGTCCTACCCCCATGTCCGTGTCCAGGATTGACGGCCGAGCCGTGGTCTCCCGGGCCGGGTCGGTCCTGCTGGTCGAAACGGTCCGCAAGACCGGTCTGGATCAGGCGATATCGCAGGTGCCGGCGCCGTGGCGCAAACCGCGGGCCGTCCACGACCCGGGCAAAGTCCTGCTGGGACGTCGCCCTGGCGGTCGCGTTGGGCGGGGACTGCCTCGCGGACGTCGCCATGCTGCGGTGTGAGCCGGCCGTCTTCGGCCCGGTCGCCTCCGACCCGACCGTCTCCCGCCTGATCGACACCCTCGCCGCCTCCGACGACAAAGCCCTGCAGGTCATCCGGTCCGCACGGTCCGAAGTCCGGCAGCGCGTCTGGTCGTTGGCCGGTGAGAATGCCCCGGACGCCGACGGACAGGTCACGGTCGACCTCGACGGCGTCCTGGTGATCGCGCACTCCGACAAGGAGGATGCGACCGCCACCTGGAAGAAGACCTACGGCCATCACCCCCTGACGGCCTTCGTCGACCACCGCCCGGGCGGAACCGGAGAGCCGGTCGCCGCCCTGCTCAGACCGGGGAACGCGGGCTCGAACACGGCCGCCGACCACATCACCACCGCCCGCCTCGCCCTGGCCCCGCTGCCGAAGAAGTACCGGCGCAGCATGGTCACCCACTCCACGAGCGCATGCGGCAGGTCGGGGGCGGCAGGATAGATCACCAACGAGGCCCCCGAGCAGCGTGACGGAGACGTCAGACATCTCGATCAACAGCCCGGGGGCCTTGCCCGTAGCGCCTGTGGTCGCTGGCCAGTTGGAGACCGCCGACTGTCACCCGATCGGTGGCCACCCCGAAGAAGCTCACTGATCTGATGGAAATAGCCAAGCGAGCAGGGCCGGCCACACAGCAGGGAAATGGACCGCTGGACTGATCGAGTGGCCGCGGTGTGCGCCGCGTTCAGTGGCGCTTCGGCGACAGTACGTCGAGGATGTGGTCCTTGGCGAACGTCTTGTCCCATGGAGTGTCGAGGACCACGCAGCCACCGAGTTTCTTGATGTCTTCCCTCACGACGTCAGAAGACCCCATGGGGGCTCTGTTGGTGAAATCGAATCTCCACGGCATCCAGTATGATGCCGTGCTGTCCGTGGCGGGACGGGAGTAATCCGGTTTCGCTGCCGGAAAGGCAGGGCACGGGTGGAAGCTGTAGGTGACGATTTTACGTGTGGGAAAGTATCCAGTTTTCGACCGGCGACTTTCGACGTACAGTTCCCCAGCTGTGGTGATGTAGAACATGGGGGTAGTTCCAGGGCCCCGATTGATGATCCACCCGCCGGGATGGGAGATGAACTGGTCCACGTATCCTGGGCCCGTGGGTGACCTCTCTCGCCCCCGGCCCACCACTTCTTTTCCAGTTTTCGGTGGAATACCGTGCCGGGGAGCCAGTGTGGCGAAATCCCGGCAGTAGGCGAGGAAGTCGTTCCAAACGCGTGAAGCGGTCTGGAAGGTGGATTCGACGTCGCTGCGGATACCGGGTTCCGAGCCTTGGGCAGCCGCCTGCGCCTTGTTCAGATCGTCCTCGAGTCCCATGGCGTAAGTTTACCCGGCCGACTGAACGTGTCCATGCCGGTACCGAAGCAGTCATCGCGGGTTATTCACCGCACCGACCCAGCGCGAGAGCAGCCATTACGAGAACTTCTGATTCCCGTGTGAAGCATGAGGCCGCTTTTGCCTCAGGACTTCGGCGTAGTCGCGCGGTGTCCGCTTGGTGATCATGTGAGCCCGAGGAGCGTGAGCGGTCGGCGTGGGTCGCGGGCGTTGCGGCGGAGGCCGGCTGCGATGTTGGTTACGCCGGCCAGCTTCAGGGCACCTATGGCCAGGTTGCGCCAAGTCGCCGTGGCGCGTGGCGCGTTGCCGGTTCGCAACTGGGAGGCGTCCTCGGCGAAGGTGGTGTCGCGGACGTGGTGCAGGCTCTCTACTTTCCAGTGGTCGCGGATCAGTGTGGCGATCTGGGCGGGTGTGGCCTGCTCAGCGGCCAGGCTGGTGACGGCGTAGACGGTCGCGATGGTGGTCTTGCCGGTCTTGGGATCGGTGCGGCGCCGCTTGACCTGGATGGCCTGGCGGGCGCCGGGGAAGAGCAGGTTGTTCACGGTGGCGACCTTTAGAGGTCGCGCGGATAGGCGGCTGCTCGGGCGGCGTTGAGGGCGTGTACTCCCGT
>NZ_JCAJZO010000011.1:0-220481 GCF_059510295.1 Streptomyces sp. PTL18
ATGGATCGGGGCCGGGGGGGGCGGTCCGCACCCCCCCCCCGGGCCCGGACGGACGACCGGGTTCGGACGGCTTCCGGTAGGTTCGAAGTATGAAGGCCGTGCTCCACCGAGGACTTGTCGTGGCGCTGGTCGGCCTGCTCCTGTCCGCGTTCACGGTGCTGTCCGCCGGTGCGCCCCGCGCCGAGGCCGCCACGGACGTCTCGGCCATCGCGCAGGCGCTCCGCAGCGGCCCCGTGTACGTCGATCCGGCCGCCTCCGGGCAGCTGTCCGCCGCGGACGCCGACGCGCTCGCCAAGAAGATCGAGGACGCGGGCAAGCCGGTCTTCGTCGTGGTCCTGCCCGCCGGCTACCCGACCCGGAACCTCTTCGTCGACCTGCGCACGGCCACCGGCATCACCGGCCTGTACGGGGTCCGCCTCGGCGACCGCTTCGACGCCCGCGCCGACTCCTCGGTCCTCGGGCACAGCGCCGTGCGGAACCTGGTCACCAGCGTCCAGGGAGAGACCGCCAAGGCCCAGCTGAACGACTTCACCGACCGTGCCCTGGCCAACGTCGGCGGCCACGCCCCGTCGAGCTGGGGCACCTCCGGCAGCAGCCACCGGGTGTCGTCCACCGCGCTGATCACGCTGGCCGTGGTGCTGGTGCTGGTCGGCACCGGCGCCTACGTGCTCGTACGCCGCACCCGGCGCCGGAGCGCGGAGGAGCAGCAGGCGGCTCTGGAGAAGCTGCGGGTCGTGGTGGACGAGGACATCACCGCCTTCGGCGAGGAACTGGACCGCCTCGACTTCCAGCCGGGGGAGCCGGGCGCCGACGACGCGATGCGCAGGGACTACGCACGCGCCCTGGACGCGTACGAGGAGGCGAAGTCGGCCATGGCGGCGGCGCGGCGCCCCGAGGACGTGAAGGCCGTGACCCAGGCCCTGGAGGACGGCCGCTTCTCACTGGCGACGCTCGCCGCCCGCCGCGAGGGCCGGCCGCTGCCCGAGCGCCGGGCGCCCTGCTTCTTCGACCCGCGCCACGGCCCGTCCGTCGCCGACGCGACCTGGACCCCTCCGGGCGGCGCCCCGCGCGAGGTCCCGGTCTGCGCGGCCGACCGGGCCCGTCTGGCCGACGGCCGCGACCCCGTGATCCGCGAGGTGGACACGGAGTACGGCCGCCGCCCCTACTGGGACGCCGGCCCCGCCTACGGCCCCTGGGCGGGCGGCTACTTCGGTGGCGGCATGCTGCCCGGTCTGCTCGTCGGCACGTTGCTGGGCAGCATGATGGCCACCCCGTCGTACGCCGACGACTACGGCACCGGCTTCGGCGACTTCGGCGGATACCAGGGCGGCGACGTCTCGGGCGCCGACTTCGACCCCGGGGACTTCGGCGGCGGCTTCGGCGACGGCGGGGGAGGGGACTTCGGTGGCGGCGGGGACTTCGGCGGAGGCTTCTGACCGTCTGCCCCAGGGCGCACAGGCCGCCTTGTTCCCGCCCTGCGGGCTACGCCTGCTTGATCGCCGAGATGTCGAAGACCAGCTTGACCCTGTCGGAGACCAGGACGCCGCCCGTCTCCAGGGCCGCGTTCCAGGTCAGGCCCCACTCGGAGCGCAGGATCTCCGCCGTGCCCTCGAAACCGACGCGTTCGTTGCCGAACGGGTCCTTGGCAGCGCCGTTGAACTCCAACTCGATGGTGAGCGGCTTGGTGGTGCCGAGGATCGTGAGGTCGCCGGTGATCCGGTAGTCGTCGCCACCGAGCGCCTCCGCGTGGGTGGAACGGAAGGTCATCGCCGGGTGCTCGTCGATCCGGAAGAAGTCGGAGCTCTTGAGGTGGTTGTCGCGGTCGGCGGACCCGGTGTCGATGCTGTCCGTCCTCACGTCGAGGGAGGCCGTGGACTTCGACGGGTCCGAGCCGTCCAGGTGCAGTGTGCCGGTGAAGTCCTTGAAGCTGCCCTTGACGTTGGTGACCATCGCGTGCCGGGCCACGAACCCGATGGTGCTGTGCGCCGGGTCCAGTGTGTACTCACCGGTGAGAGCGGCGAGGTCCGGGTTCACGCCCGCGTCCGGGGCGGTCTCGGTGCTGTTCTTGCGGCTGAAGAGGTTCATGACGTGCTCCTTCGAGGGGACGGGAATGCGCGGTCGCGGGCGGAGGCCGCGGACCCGAAGCTGTTCAATGTTCAACTAGCTCAACGAGGTCGACGGTAGACCTATTCCGTTCAGGTTTCAACATCTTGCGGGGGCGGTGGGGTCCCGAGGAGGTCTCGCCCTGCGGCCGTTCGAGGCGCCCCGTCACTCCGGAGGCGGCATGTGCGAGCCCCCAAGGTGTGATCACTCGCGGGGGCCGCTTTGTGGGGGCCCGACAACGCCGGGGCCGTCCGGGCAGTCAGAACGGCTGCATCCGGGCTCTGTTCTGTTCAGGGTTACCAGGAAAACGGCCTTGAGACTGTACGGAGTCGACGGCGAGCTTTCCTTGGTGGCTTTCGTAAGGTCGCTACATGACCGTTTTGGACGAGGCTGTGGAGTCCGGAGGCGAGCCCGCGGACGCGCGCGGACGGGTCGCCGAACTGCACGAGATCCGCAAGCAGGCCCTCGCGGGACCGAGCGAGAAGGCGACCGAGGCGCAGCACGCCAAGGGCAAGCTGACCGCCCGGGAGCGCATCGAACTGCTTCTGGACCCCGGTTCCTTCCAGGAGGTCGAGCAGCTGCGCCGGCACCGGGCGAGCGGGTTCGGTCTGGAGGCGAAGAAGCCGTACACGGACGGTGTGATCACCGGCTGGGGCACGGTGGAGGGGCGCACGGTCTTCGTCTACGCCCATGACTTCCGCATCTTCGGCGGCGCGCTGGGCGAGGCCCACGCCACGAAGATCCACAAGATCATGGACATGGCCATCGCGGCCGGGGCGCCGCTGGTCTCCCTGAACGACGGCGCGGGCGCCCGTATCCAGGAGGGGGTCTCCGCCCTCGCCGGTTACGGCGGCATCTTCCAGCGCAACACCAAGGCCTCCGGCGTCATCCCGCAGATCTCGGTGATGCTGGGCCCCTGCGCGGGCGGCGCCGCCTACAGCCCCGCGCTGACGGACTTCGTGTTCATGGTCCGCGAGACCTCGCAGATGTTCATCACCGGCCCGGACGTGGTCAAGGCGGTGACCGGCGAGGAGATCACGCAGAACGGCCTCGGCGGCGCGGACGTCCACGCCGAGACGAGCGGTGTCTGCCACTTCGCGTACGACGACGAGGAGACGTGCATCGCCGAGGTGCGCTACCTCCTCTCCCTGCTCCCGCAGAACAACCGGGAGAACCCGCCCCCGGTGGAGTGCGGCGACCCCGTCGACCGCCGCTCGGAGGTCCTCCTGGACCTGGTCCCCGCGGACGGCAACCGGCCGTACGACATGGCGAAGGTGATCGAGGAGATCGTCGACGACGGCGATTACCTCGAGGTCCACGAGCGCTGGGCGCGCAACATCATCTGTGCGCTGGCCCGGCTGGACGGCCAGGTGGTGGGCATCATCGCCAACCAGCCCCAGACCCTCGCCGGTGTACTCGACATCGAAGCCTCTGAAAAAGCTGCGCGTTTTGTGCAGATGTGTGACGCTTTTAACATTCCGTTGGTGACGTTCCTGGACGTTCCCGGGTTCCTTCCGGGTGTCGACCAGGAGCACGGAGGCATCATCCGGCACGGGGCGAAGCTGCTGTACGCGTACTGCAACGCGACCGTGCCGCGGATCTCGCTGATCCTGCGCAAGGCCTACGGAGGTGCGTACATCGTGATGGACAGCCAGTCCATCGGGGCGGACCTCACCTACGCCTGGCCGACCAACGAGATCGCCGTGATGGGCGCGGAGGGCGCGGCCAACGTGATCTTCCGCCGCCAGATCGCCGGTGCGGAGGACCCCGAGGCCATGCGGGCGCGGATGGTCAAGGAGTACAAGTCCGAGCTGATGCACCCGTACTACGCCGCCGAGCGGGGCCTGGTGGACGACGTGATCGACCCGGCCGAGACGCGCGAGGTCCTGATCAGGTCCCTGGCGATGCTGCACGCCAAGCACGCCGACCTGCCCTCCCGCAAGCACGGCAACCCGCCGCAGTAACCGGGCGGACCCACCGCGGCAACCCCGCGGACCCCTCTCTCACGGAGACTGACACCCATGAGCAACCCTGACATCCGCGTCGAGAAGGGCCACGCCGAGCCCGAGGAAGTCGCCGCGATCACGGCCGTCCTCCTGGCCCGCGCGGCGGCTCAGCCCCCCGTCCCCGCCGCGTCCCACCGAGGCCGCGCCAAGGCGGGCTGGCGCCGCCTGGAGCGCGAACCGGGCTTCCGCGCCCCGCACAGCTGGCACGGCTAGGCTGCGCCGCCCCACCGCTCGCGAAGGGTCCCTCCGCTCGGAGGGGCCCTTCTTGCTGCGCGGGCAAAGGTGGGTTCCCGCCGGTTCGGCACCGCCGGACTGGCCGTCGGGGGCGGAAAAGGGTGAGGGCCCCTCCGCAGGAAGGGGCCCGGGGTGCGCTCCTCAAGGGGCGCGGGGGAACCGTCCGACCAGCCAGGTAACGGCCCGCGGACGGAGTGCGGCACAGGGGACGACCCGGTGGCCGCGACCTCGCCTAACGGAGCCGAGCCATCAGCGCGTGCTCCACAAGAGTGATCAGCGCGGACTTCGCGTCAGCGCGATGTCTCGCGTCCGTCGTGATGATCGGCGTGTCCGGCCCGATCTGCAGGGCCTCCCGGACCTCGTCCGGCGTGTACGGCTGCTGGCCGTCGAAGCCGTTCAGCGCGATCACGAACGGCAGGCCGCTGTTCTCGAAGTAGTCGACCGCGGGGAAGCAGTCGGCCAGGCGCCGGGTGTCCACGAGGACGATCGCGCCGATCGCACCGCGGACCAGGTCGTCCCACATGAACCAGAAGCGGTCCTGGCCCGGCGTGCCGAACAGGTAGAGGATCAGGTCCTGGTCGAGGGTGATGCGGCCGAAGTCCATGGCCACCGTGGTGGTGGTCTTGTCCCCGGTGTGGGTGAGGTCGTCGATGCCCGCCGAAGCAGACGTCATGACGGCCTCCGTGCGCAGCGGGTTGATCTCCGAGACGGCGCCGACGAACGTGGTCTTGCCCACGCCGAAGCCGCCCGCCACCACGATCTTCGCGGAGGTGGTGGAGCGGGAAGGACCGCCGCTAGAGCTTGCGAAGTCCACTGAGCACCCTTTCGAGCAGTGTCACGTCTGGCTGGCCGCCGGCGTTCTCGTCGCCGCCGGGCTGATGGATGGCGACCAGGCCCGCCTCCGCCAAGTCGGCGACGAGGATCCTGGCCACGCCGAGAGGGATCGTGAGGAGGGCCGAGATCTCGGCCACCGACTTGATTTCCCGGCACAGGTTGCAGATCCGCTGATGCTCGGGCAGCTGGCCCTGCATCTGGTGCGGTTGCGCGGTGGTGTGCACCAGCGCCTCGATGGCGAGCTGGTAGCGGGGCCTGGTGCGGCCGCCCGTCATGGCGTACGGGCGCACCAGAGGGTTGTTCGAGGACCCGGCGGGCGCCGGCTCGGGGGAGCGGCGCTGCGGTTGCACGGGCTGGATACGCGGTGCCGGCGGCTGGTCGTACGGCGACGGTCCCGGACCCTGGGGCGCGTACGGCTGGCGCCACTGGCCCGGCGCGGAGGGGAAGTCGTACCGGTTCTGGTCACCCTGGCCCTGGCCCTGACCAGGGCCGTAGGACCAGTTGCCGGTGGGCGAACCGCCTGGGGGTGTTGCCACGTTCTCTCCTCCTCCGACTGCGCCGGGCACCCATCCCTGTGGAAGCCGCGTCCCGAAACCTTACGGCCCCGGGACGCTCAAACGCACCGTCCGTCTTCTAGTTGAGAAGGCTCCCCTGGAGCTCCGCACGAAGGTCCGGGGTCAGGACCGTACCGGCACGGTCGACCAGGAGGGCCATCTCGTACCCGATGAGGCCGATGTCCGCCTCCGGGTGTGCGAGAACCGCGAGCGATGAACCGTCGGAAATGGACATGATGAAGAGGAATCCCCGCTCCATCTCCACAACCGTCTGGTTCACGTTGCCGCCCTCGAAGATGCGGGAGGCACCCGCGGTCAGCGAGGTCAGACCGGAGGCGACGGCCGCCAGCTGGTCGGCGCGATCGCGGGGAAAGCCTTCGGACATCGCCAGAAGGAGTCCGTCGGCGGAGACCACCACCGTGTGGGACACCCCGGGGGTGTTGTCCACGAAGTTGGTGATCAACCAGTTCAGGTTCTGTGCCGCCTGGCTCATCGGGCTCACACTAACGCTCCTGGTTGTAGGTGCTGTCAGGACCGAAGCCCTGGCCGTTCGTTTCACTGCCTGCTCGGCGTCCCCGCTGGACGCCTCGGCGCAGGTTGCTCAGCCTGCCCCTGACGTCCTCGGGGGCACGGGAGACCTGGGGGCCTCCCTGCGGGGTCGTCTCCGCGGCGCCCTCGATCAGGTTCGCCTTGGGTACCCGTCGGGGCAGACCGGAAGCGGTGACCCCGCCCGCCTTGGGCTTCCGGAGCTGCGCTGCCTGCTGCCACCGCTCGTCGTTCGCGGAGCGCCAGTCGCCGCCCGTCTCCATGGCCGCCGGCGGATCCTGCGTCACGGGCTGGGGCCGGCCGGCGGTGCCGTTCGCGGTGGGGCCGCGGCGGGGCAGTCCGGCGTCGGTCAGCTCGTGGACGGCGGAGGGGGTCGGTCCCGGACGGTCGAAGCCTACGCGGTCCCGCTCGCCCACGTCACCGGCCTGCGCGGATTCCGGTTCGGGAGCGTACTCGGAGCGGTAGCCGTTCTGGAAGTCGTCCGGCGCCGGCCAGTCGTCGTGGTGCGACGACTCCTCGAAGGACGAGTAGCCCTCCGCCGGGCCGGACCGGTCCGCCGCACGGCTCTCCGGCACCTGCTCCGCATACGCGGGCTCCGGGTAGCCGCCACCGGACGGGAAGCCGTCGTCCTGCGGCAGTCCGCCGTTCTGGGAGAAGTACGGGTCCTGGTACGCCGTCTGCTGGGGCTCCGCGTACGCCGTCTGCTGGTCGTACGCGGCCCGCTGCTCGTCGTACGCGTGCTGTCCGGTGTCGTACCGCGGCTGCCGGTCGTCGTATGCGTGCTGTCCGTCGCCGTACGCGGGCTGCGGGGTGTCGAAGCCGTCCTGGTACGACGGAGCGGACTCGGCGCTCTCCTGCGGATCCTGCTCCCGGTCCGTGCCGTGGACCTGGGCCTCCAGGGCCGCACGGCGCTCCTCGCGCATCAGCGAGCGGCCGACCGGGTCCAACTCCCGGATGTCGTTCGGCACCTCTGTGTAGCGGCTGTCGTCGAAGCCCAGCTCCGCGGCCGTCCGCAGCGGCTGTGCGTCGAAGCTCTCGCCCTGGTAGGGCATCTGCTCCGGGATGATCTGCGAGACGGTGAACTCGTCGCGCTCCAGCGGCTGCTCGCCGCCACCGCCGTGGGTGATGGCGTCGGGAAGCATGACCAGCGAGGTGGTACCGGCCTGCTCGCCCGAGGGGCGCAGCTGGACCCGGATGCCGTGCCGGTCGGACAGCCGGCCGACCACGAACAGGCCCATGCGCTGCGAGATCGCGGCGTCCACGGTCGGCGGGTTGGCCAGCTTGTGGTTGATGTCCGCGAAGTCCTCGGCCGTGAGGCCGATGCCCTTGTCATGGATCTCGATCATGATCCGGCCGTCGGGCAGCCGGGTGGCGGTCACCCGGACCTTGGTCTGCGGCGAGGAGAACGTCGTGGCGTTCTCCAGCAGCTCCGCGAGCAGGTGCACGAGGTCGGTCACGGCGCGGCCGTGGATCTCGGCCTCCGGGACGCCGGAGAGCTCGATGCGCTCGTACTGCTCCACCTCGGAGGAGGCGGCGCGCAGCACGTCGATCAGCGGGACCGGCTGGTCCCAGCGGCGGCCGGGCTCCTCGCCGGCGAGGACGAGGAGGTTCTCGCCGTTGCGGCGCATACGGGTCGCGAGGTGGTCCAGCTTGAACAGGTTCTCCAGCTGGTCCGGGTCGGCCTCGTTGTTCTCCAGTTCGGTGATCAGGGTCAGCTGGCCCTCGATCAGCGACTGGTTGCGGCGCGAGAGGTTGGTGAAGATCGCGTTGATGTTGCCCCGCAGCAGGGCCTGCTCGGCGGCGAG
This sequence comes from Streptomyces sp. PTL18, assembly GCF_059510295.1. NCBI lineage: Bacteria > Bacillati > Actinomycetota > Actinomycetes > Kitasatosporales > Streptomycetaceae > Streptomyces > Streptomyces sp. PTL18. The sequence goes on from NZ_JCAJZO010000011.1 coordinate 8,083, forward strand.
CCGGACGGCCTCGCGGTGGACCTGGTCGAAGGCGCGGGCGACCTCGCCGATCTCGTCCGTGGAGGAGATCGGGATGGGCGCGACCCGGGTGTCGACACGGCCGGGGTCGGTGCGCGAGAGCTGGTCGACCAGCATCGGCAGGCGCTGCTCGGCGACCCCGAAGGCCGCGTTGCGCAGCTGGCGCATCGAGCGGCTCATCTGGCGGGCCATGAGGCCGGCGATGATGAACGCGGCGAGCAGGGCGACGACGACGATCGCGCCGGTGACGAACGCGGACTGCTTGGCGTCGTCGGCGATGGCGGAGGCGTCCGCCACGGCCTTGTCGGCCATGTCCGACTCGATCTGCCGGTACGCGTTGAACTTGAGGGTGTTGACCGCCCACCAGTTCTGCGGCGAGATGCCCTGCTGGGCGAGCGCGGCGCGGGCGGTGGTTTCGGTGGACTGCAGCGAGGCGAGAGCCGAGACCATCTTGGTCGGGTCGGACGGCGGGGGCACGTAGTTGGGGTCCTTGGCCTTGGCCTGCTGGGCCATCGCCGCGCCCTCGGACTGGATCCTCTTCTGGAGGACCGTGAGCTTGTCGGCGTCGCCCTGGGTGCCGCCGCCGATGTACTCCTCGACGGCGATGCCCTCGAGGTAGGCGTACGAGGAGAGCGCGACGCGCTGCTTGGCGAGGCTGGTGTCCGAGGGCCCGGGCTTGATCAGCATGTGCATGCCGATCGAGCGCTCGAGGGACAGGGCGGCCTTGGTCAGCGAGATGGCGTAGACGGTCCGGCCGTAGCTGGTGATGTTGCCGGTGCCCAGACCGAGTTCGTTGGCGAACTCCATCAGCGGGTGCTGGACCTGGACGTAGCCCTCTTCGGTCTGCACGCCGGACAGGGCGGAGGTGTAGGCGGCCTGGCGAAGCCTCGGCAGCTTGGTCTCGGCCTTGCGGAAGATGGAGAGGCGGCGCTCCAGGCCCGACTTGTGGGGCATGTTCCGGGCCGCCTGGTCGAAGGCCTGGGCGGCCTGGTCGGTGGCCTTGCGCACCTGGACGACCGTCGAGTCGTTCTGGCCCTTGCCCTGGAGGAGGGGTGCGGCGCTGACGTCGCGCTCGGTGATGAGTGCGTTGGCGTAGGTCAGGGACGCCTGTACCAGACGGGCCGTGTTCTCCGCGTCCCGGGCCTGCCGCCAGGTGTCGATCGAGCTCTTCACCTGGAAGCCGCCCATCACCAGGCCGACCAGCACGGGTATGAGCAGGATCGCGTTCAGCCTGGTCGGTACGCGCCAGTTGCGCGGGGAGAAGCGGCTGCCACCGGGCGGGAGAGCCGTCGGCTCCTGGCCGGGCACATGTGCGGGTGCCGCTGCGCGCGGCGGCGGGGTGAAGTTGCCCCGTGCCGACGGCTCGGGACCGTTCTTGCTTCGCCTCACTCGACCAACAACCTCTCGGCGACGGCACCTACGTCGTGCCGCGGTGTCTCCAGAGCCCTGTCTGAGACTTGTACGTCCTTGACCAATGGGCAGTTCAGGCATTCCAGCACGTCGGCCTGCGCGATTCCAAACACTCGGAATCCGGGATTCCGAACACCGGATGCCCTAGATAAAACGGTCATAAAGAGCGAGCCCCGCCAAAAGGCGGGGCTTTTGTGAGCGCAGCGATACCGACCGACCGCGCGGTGTGTCGGTACCACCGGATTTCTCTGTCGAAACGTTATGAACACCGGGGCCGACCGTGTCAAAAACCACAGCCGGCACCCGGTGATCCACGGCAACTGCCGTGTGGTGCCGCCGACTTGATCTACCGCAGGCGGGCCATGAGCGCATGTTCCACCAGCGTGATCAGCGCACTCTTCGCGTCCGCCCGGTGCCGGGCGTCCGTCGTGATGATCGGGGTGTCAGGGCCGATCTGCAGAGCTTCGCGCACCTCGTCGGGCGTGTACGGCTGGTGCCCGTCGAAGCCGTTCAGCGCGATCACGAACGGCAGGCCGCTGTTCTCGAAGTAGTCGACCGCGGGGAAGCAGTCGGCCAGGCGCCGGGTGTCCACGAGCACCACCGCGCCGATCGCACCGCGGACCAGGTCGTCCCACATGAACCAGAAGCGGTCCTGGCCCGGCGTGCCGAACAGGTAGAGGATCAGGTCCTGGTCGAGGGTGATGCGGCCGAAGTCCATGGCCACCGTGGTGGTGGTCTTGTCCCCGGTGTGGGTGAGGTCGTCGATGCCCGCGGACGCGGAGGTCATGACGGCCTCCGTGCGCAGCGGGTTGATCTCCGAGACGGCGCCCACGAACGTGGTCTTGCCGACGCCGAAGCCGCCCGCCACCACGATCTTCGCGGAGGTGGTCGCCCGCCCTCCGTCAGAGCTTGCGAAGTCCACTGAGCACCCTTTCGAGCAGTGTCACGTCCGGTGCGCCGCCGTTGCTCTCGTCGCCACCCGGCTGGTGGATCGCGACGAGTCCGGCCTCGGCGAGGTCCGCGACGAGAATCCGGGCCACACCGAGCGGCATGGCCAGCAGCGCCGACACCTCGGCCACCGACTTCACCTCACGGCACAGGTGGCAGATCCGCTGGTGCTCCGGCAGCAGTCCCATCAGCTGAGCCGGGTCGGCCGTGGTGCTGATCAGCGCCTCGATCGCGAGCTGATAGCGCGGCCGGGTCCGGCCGCCCGTCATCGCGTACGGACGGACCAGCGGCTGGTCGCCCTCGTCCCCGTACGGCTCGGCGTACGGATCGTGAGAGGCGGTGGGCGGGGTCATGAATCCTCCGGGCGGGACAGCAAGTCGGTCGGGCTAGCCGTCTGACGGGGCCGGTGGGGGGACTGTGGCGGCCTGACGGTGATTTCGTGAGGTGGGTGGTACCGGGGCCGGTCAGTGGAGAAGACTGCCCTGGAGCTCGGCGCGCAGGTCGGGCGTGAGGACCGCGCCCGCGCGGTCGACCAGCAGCGCCATCTCGTAGCCGACCAGGCCGATGTCGCACTCCGGGTGGGCGAGCACGGCGAGGGACGAGCCGTCCGAGATGGACATCAGGAACAGGAAGCCGCGTTCCATCTCGACGACGGTCTGTGCCACCGTGCCGCCCTCGAAGATCCGGGAGGCTCCCGCTGTCAGCGACGTGAGCCCGGAGGCCACGGCCGCCAGCTGGTCGGCGCGGTCACGAGGGAAGCCCTCGGACAGTGCCAGCAGGAGACCGTCGGCGGACACGACGACGGTGTGGGACACCCCGGGGGTGTTGTCCACGAAGTTGGTGATCAACCAGTTGAGGTTCTGTGCCGCCTGGCTCATCGGACTCAACTAACGCTCCTGCTGGTGAGTGGGGCTGGGGAAGCTGCCGGTCTGGGGGCCGGTACCGGCCTGGCGACCCTGTGCGATGCCCCGTCGGAGATTGGTCAGCCGCCCGCGCACTTCGTCGGGCGCACGCGAGACCTGCGGACCGCTGTGGTGCTGTTGCTGCTGGGCCGTGCCCGGCACGAGGTTCGCGCGCGGGACCCGGCGCGGCAGGCCGGAGGTGGTGACCCCGCCGGAGGCGGGCTGACGCGCGCGCTCGGCCTGGCGGACGAGCTCGTCGTTCGGTGAGGAACGCCAGGCCGACCCGGCCGGACGCTGGGGGCCCGGGGCGGACTGCTGCTGCGCGGCCGGCTGCGGCGCGGGGTCGTTGCCGTGCCGCCGCTCGCGGAACCAGTTGGTCTCGAGCGTGTCGTACAGCGGCGTACGCCCGTCGCCGGGACCCGCTGCCGGCGGCAGGGCCTCGGGGTCCTGGCGACGCTGAGGCTGCTGCTGCTGGGCCGGCGGCCGGGAGGCGCCGTAGGCGTCACCGCCCGGCTGCGGACGCTGGAACTGCCCGGTGGAGGACGGGTCCTGGCGGTTGCCGAAGTCCGGAGCCGCGAACTGGCCGGTTCCGGAGCCGTCGTAGCCCTGCGGGGCGAACTGGCCGGTCCTGGCCGGGTCCTGGGCACGGCCGGGCGCCGGGAAACGGCCCGCGTCCTGACCGTGCCCCGACGTCGGGAACCGGCCCGTGGCGCCCGGGTCGGCGGCGCCGAAGACGTCGGAGCGGACGAACCGCCCGTTGTCCGGCGCACCGGTGCCCGGACGCGGGGCGTTGAAGTCCGGCCGAGGGAAATCGGAGGTGGATCCGGAGCCCTGGCGGTCGTCGATCCGCGGGAACTCCTGGCGGTCGTCCACGCGCGGGATCTCCGCCGTCGCCCCGGGGCCCTGGCGGTCGTCGATCCGCGGCATGGGCGAGGTCGAGGTCAGCGCGTCCGGCTCCTCGTGGCCGCGCGGGGCGTCCAGCGAGGCACGCGGCACCGGCGGCTGCGCGTTCTCGTCGCTCCAGCTCGGCGTGCGCTGCTGCGGGCCGGCACCGGGCAGCTCCGCCCGCGGGCCGCCACGCCCGGGCAGCTGCGGACGGCGACGGCCACCGCGCTCCTTGGGCTGCGGCGACTGCTGCTGAGGCTGCTGCGGCGGTACGGGGGCACTGTCACCGAAGCCGGCCGGGCGCAGGCCCGGGCCGCCGTCGCCGAAGCCGCCCTGCCGGGAACCGGGCTCCTGGAAGGGCTGTGCCGCCTGCGGGCCCTGCGGTCCGCCCTGTCCGAAGCCACCGGCGCCCGCGCCCGCCGGGGCCGGACGGCCCTGCGGGGAGAGGGGGGCCTGCGGTGCTCCGGGACCGCCGGGACGGCCACCGGGGAAGGCACCGGGCAGCGCCGCCCGCGGGCCCTGGCCGGCCTCCACCTGTCCACGCTGCGAGGAGGCGTCGAGCCCCGGGCCCCCGGCGGACCGGTTGCCCTGCTGTGCCTGGCGACGGGCCGCGGCCGCGCCGGCGGCCGCCTGCGCGGCCGCGGGGCCACCGGAGTGCGGGGCGCCCTGGCCCGGCTTGCCCGGGGCCGGCTTCTTGCCGCCCTGGGCGACGTCGACCGGGAGCATGACCAGCGCGGTCGTACCACCGGAGTCGGACGGGCGCAGCTGGATGCGGATGCCGTGGCGCTGCGACAGACGGCCGACCACGAACAGGCCCATGCGGCGGGAGACCGAGACGTCCACGGTGGGCGGCGAGGCGAGCCGCTCGTTGATCGCCGCGAGGTCCTCGGGCGACAGACCGATACCGGTGTCGTGGATCTCGATCAGCACGCGGCCGTCGGGCAGCGCGTGACCGGTGACCTTGACCTTGGTCTGCGGCGAGGAGAACGAGGTGGCGTTCTCGAGCAGCTCGGCGAGCAGGTGCACGAGGTCGTTGACGACCCGGCCGGCGACCTCGGTGGCCGGGACCGCGGCCAGCTCGATGCGCTCGTACTGCTCCACCTCGGACGCGGCGGCGCGGAGCACGTCGACCAGCGGGACCGGGCGGGTCCACCGGCGGCCCGGCTCCTCACCGGCGAGGACGAGGAGGTTCTCACCGTTACGGCGCATACGCGTCGCGAGGTGGTCCAGCTTGAACAGCGAGGACAGCTGGTCCGGGTCGGCCTCGCGGGACTCCAGCTCGGAGATCAGCGACAGCTGGCGCTGGATCAGACCCTGGGAGCGGCGCGAGAGGTTGGTGAACATCGCGTTGACGTTGCCCCGCAGCAGGGCCTGCTCGGCGGCGAGGCGGACCGCCTCGCGGTGCACGTCGTCGAAGGCCGAGGCCACCCGGCCGATCTCGTCCCGGGAGTGCACACCGACCGACTCCACGGACGTGTCGACGTCCTGCGGGTCGGACTCGGACAGCTGCTTGACCAGCTCGGGCAGGCGTTCCTGGGCGACCTTGGTCGCGGTCTCCTGCAGCCGGCGCAGCGAGCGGATCATGGAGCGGGCCACGACGAAGGCGCCGACGAGGGAGACACCGAGGACGAGGAGGATCAGAGCACCGGAGATGATCGCCTCGCGCTGCGAGGCGTTCTTCAGCTCGCGGGCCTTCTGCTCCATCTGCTCCAGGAGCGTGCCCTCGATGCTCTTCATCTGCTGGATCTTCGTCGAGTCGTCGTCGACCCAGTCCTTGTACGAGCGCTTGTCCTGCGACTCCAGGCCGTTGGCGCTCTTCAGCACGCGCCCGGCGTACTGGTCGGCGGCCTCGATGGTCGGACTGCCCTGGTCGATCGGCTTCGTCAGGTCCTCGGCGCCGTCGCCGTAGATGCTGCGGAAGCTGTCCAGCTCGGAGTCCTGGCTCTCCAGGGCCGACAGGGCGTACTGACGGTCGTTCTCGGAGAGCTGGCCGAACGTGGTGTTGCTCGCGGGCAGCGCCGCCGCGATGACCGCGCGCTGCTCGGAGGCGTACTCCTTGGCGGTGGAGAAGGCCGCCAGGGCGCGGGTGCGCTGGATCATCTCCGGGTTGCTGGTGGCTTCCGCCATGTCCTGGGACAGGCTGAGCAGTCCGGTGATCAGGCGGTGGTACGCCTCGACCGTCTGGGTGGAGTTCTTCGGGTCCTTGTAGGCGTTGGCGCGTATCGCGCTCAGGTTGTTCAGCTCGCTCGCGATGCCGACGATGCTGTCGCGCACGCCCGAGAGCTGGCCGTTGCTGGAGGCGTCGCCGATCTCCTGGGTGCCCTCCAGGAAGGCGGTGCGGGCGCGGTTGGTCTTGTCGCGGACGCCCTTGACCGTGTAGTCGGTCGCGCTCGCGCCGTGGGCGAGGGGTCCGGCGGACTGGTCGCGCTCCTCCTGGAGCGCCTCCGCGAGCTGCGTCGCCTGCCTGGTCATGTCCGTCAGCAGCTTCATGTTGTCCAGCTGCTGGATCTGGTCCACGTTCTCGCTGATGCGCAGGGCACCGAGCGAGGTCGCCGCGACGACGGGGAGCGCCAGCAGCGACACCAGACGCGTGGAGATGCGCCAGTTGCGCAGCGCCAGACGTGAACCGGGATCGCCCGGGGGAGTGCTGCTCTTGGGCGCCGGGGACGGAGTGGGCGACGGGCCGGGCGTGGGAGCGCCGGTGCGCCCGGGCCGCTCGGGGCCGCCGGCGGCCGGTGCCGGTCCCTGGTTCTGGGCGTGCTGGGGCGAGGAACCGCGGTCGGTCCCGCCATGCGGCTCCGGCTCCGCCGAAGCGCTGCCATCCCTCTTGAAACGTCCCTGCACTAGCGTCGCAACCTCTGGACCAGGCGTCCCCCCGCGAGCGGTGGGACGGTGTCGGCGTTGTGGGGGGCGCCCTGAATACGCTCCCCGGGTGGTCGTGAGTGACCGGCGCTGGCTCCCCCTTCCCGCCGCTGTTCGGCGCTGCGTCGCGCCCCCTGTGCGCCGGTGCGATCCCGCGGCGGTCCGTGGAATTCCAGCACAGTGCCGGATCTCCAACAAGGCCAAACGGCAGGCGTGTGACCACCGTGACACCTTGTGAGGGGTGCGTCACCAGACGTAGAAAGAGATCTCGTACATAACGGGCGTATGCGGGCGAGGAGTCGACCGGTAAGCGGTGTCCCAGTCGCCATGATCAGGAGCGGAATGCGGGCTTCAGTGGAGCAATGTCCGTTTCGTTGAAGCGCGGTGACGGTGTCGATTGCCCGTTTTGTCTATCGGTAAGTGAGCAAACTCACACGGTGATCAGACCCTCTTCGGGGCTTTGCGCGGGAATTGGATGTTTAGCCTGACGCTTTACAGGGATGGCGAATCCGACAACCCGCGCCCCGACGGCGGCCCTTGTGGCCGCCCGGCGCCCGCAACGACGAGGTCAACGACAACAGTGAAGACCACGATGATGTTCCGCACCATAGCCAACCCGCGGCGGACGACGCTGACGCACATCGCCGACGCCGACGAGCTGCAGGCGCCGGTGACCCCGGAACACTCCGTCGACCTTCCCACCCAGACCGCCAATCCCAAGCGCACCGTCCTCATGGAGGCCCCGGTCCAGGTCTCCGTCGCGCAGTAGTACGCGCGGCGGGCGCCGCCTGCTCAACGGGCGAGGACATCGGGGACACCGGTTTCCGGGCGGCCCGCGGCCTCCTCGGCCGCAGCCCGCCGGGCTCGGTGGCGCACGGGTCCGGTGGTGGGCACGAGGCGTCGTCCCGCCGATCACGCGCCGGGCCCGGTGGCACCCGTGCGGCGCGAGGCGTGCGCCCCTTACCGCGTTAGCCTGGAGCGTCAGACTCCAGCCAGCTCAGTTAAGGGGCGCAAGGATCCCGTGCGCATCGCCAGATTCTCCATCGACGGGAACGTCGCCTTCGGCGCGGTCGAGGGCGGCAAGCCGGACGAGCTCGTCCTCGACATCATCAAGGGCATCCCGTTCGCGGACTTCGAGCTCTCCGGAACCAAGGTCCCGCTGAGCAAGGTGAGGCTGCTGCCGCCGGTGCTCCCCAACAAGGTCGTGGCCTTCGGCCGGAACTACGCCGAACACGCGCGGGAACTGGGCAACGAGGTCCCCGAGGCCCCGTTCGCCTTCTTCAAGCCGTCCACCTCGGTGATCGGCCCCGGCGACGAGATCGCCTACCCGTCCTTCTCCCAGGAGCTGCACCACGAGGCCGAGCTCGCCGTGGTGATCGGCCGCATGTGCCGCGAGGTCCCGCGCGACCGTGTCAAGGACGTGATCCTCGGCTACACCTGCGCCAACGACGTGACCGCGCGCGACGTCCAGCGCCGTGAGAAGCAGTGGGCGCGGGCCAAGGGGTTCGACACCTCCTGCCCGCTCGGCCCCTGGGTGGAGACCGACGTCGACCCGAGCGATCTGACCATCCAGCTCACGGTCAACGGCGAGCAGCGCCAGCTCGGCCGTACGAGCGAGATGATCCACCCGATCGAGGATCTGATCGTGAACATCTCCGAGGCCATGACGCTGCTCCCCGGCGACGTGATCCTCACGGGCACCCCCGCGGGGGTCGGCCCCCTCAACGTCGGCGACGAGGTCGCCGTCACCATCGAAGGCATCGGCACTCTCACCAACAGGGTGATCAAGCGTGGCTAACGCGAACGTCCGCGTACGTTTCTGTCCGTCCCCGACCGGCAACCCCCATGTGGGCCTGGTCCGCACCGCCCTGTTCAACTGGGCGTTCGCCCGCCACACCGGCGGCACGTTCGTCTTCCGCATCGAGGACACGGACGCGGCCCGCGACTCCGAGGAGTCGTACGTCCAGCTTCTGGACTCGCTGCGCTGGCTTGGCTTCGACTGGGACGAGGGCCCGGAGGTCGGCGGCCCGCACGCGCCGTACCGCCAGTCCCAGCGGATGGACCTCTACAAGGACGTCGCCCACAGGCTCCTGGACGGTGGCTACGCCTACCCCTGCTACTGCACGACCGAGGAGCTGGACACCCGCCGTGAGGCCGCCCGCGCCGCCGGGAAGCCGTCCGGGTACGACGGGCACTGCCGCGACCTGGCCGCGGAGCAGGTGGCGGCCTACGAGGCCGAGGGCCGCACGCCGATCGTCCGCTTCCGCATGCCCGACGAGCCGATCACCTTCACCGACCTGGTCCGCGGTGAGCTGACGTTCACACCCGAGAACGTGCCGGACTACGGCATCGTCCGGGCCAACGGCGCCCCCCTGTACACCCTGGTGAACCCGGTCGACGACGCCCTGATGGAGATCACCCACGTCCTGCGCGGCGAGGACCTGCTCTCCTCCACGCCGCGGCAGATCGCCCTGTACAAGGCGCTGATCGAGCTGGGCATCGCCAAGGCCGTGCCCGAGTTCGGCCACCTGCCGTACGTGATGGGCGAGGGCAACAAGAAGCTGTCGAAGCGCGACCCGCAGTCGTCGCTGAACCTCTACCGCGAGCAGGGCTTCCTGCCCGAGGGCCTGCTCAACTACCTCTCCCTGCTGGGCTGGTCGCTCGCGCCCGACCGCGACATCTTCTCGATCGACGAGATGGTCGCCGCCTTCGACATCGCGAACGTGAACCCCAACCCGGCCCGCTTCGACCTGAAGAAGGCCGAGTCGATCAACGCCGACCACATCCGGCTGCTGGACGTGAAGGACTTCACCGAGCGCTGCCGGCCGTGGCTGAAGGCCCCGGTCGCTCCGTGGGCGCCCGAGGACTTCGACGAGGCGAAGTGGCAGGCGATCGCGCCGCACGCGCAGACCCGCGTCAAGGTCCTGTCCGAGATCACGGACAACGTCGACTTCCTGTTCCTCCCGGAGCCGGTGTCCGACGAGGCGAGCTGGACCAAGGCGATGAAGGAGGGCTCGGCCGAACTGCTGGCCACGGCCCGCGCCAAGCTGTTCCAGGCCGACTTCGCCGACGCGGAGTCGCTGAAGGACGCCGTGCTGGCGGCCGGTGAGGAGCACGGCCTCAAGCTCGGCAAGGCCCAGGCCCCGGTCCGCGTGGCCGTCACCGGCCGCACGGTCGGCCTTCCCCTCTTCGAGTCCCTGCAGGTTCTCGGCAAGGAGAAGACGATCGCCCGCATCGACGCGGCGCTGGCGAAGCTCGCGGCCTGACGCCTCCGCGCGTATATAGGGGCGGCCACCCGGTACGGGTGCCGCCCCTCGGCGTGTCCGGGGCCCCGGCGCCGCACGCCGCAGCCCGGGACCCCCGACCGGTCTGCCGGTACCGTCCTGTCATGGCCATCAGAGCTGTCGTATGGGACGTCGACGACACCCTTTTCGACTACACCACCGCCGACCGTGCCGGCATGCGGACGCACCTCACGGCCGAGGACCTGCTGGACGGTTTCGCGACCGTCGAGCAGGCCCTCGGCCGCTGGCGGGAGATCACCGACGCCCAGTGGGCGCGGTACGCGGCCGGGGAGGTCTCCTTCGAGGGGCAGCGCCGCGACCGGGTCCGGGTCTTCCTGGGGAGGGACCTGACCGACGACCAGGCCGACGCCTGGTTCCGGCGCTATCTGGCCCACTACGAGGCCGCCTGGGCGCTCTTCCCGGACGTCCTGCCCGTCCTCGACGTCCTCGCCGCCAGCCACCGACACGCCGTGCTGTCCAACTCCAGCGTCCACGTCCAGGAGCGCAAGCTCCGCGCCCTCGGCGTCCGCGACCGCTTCGAGGCCGTGTTGTGCGCCGCCGAGCTGGGCGTCTCCAAACCGGACGCCCGGGCCTTCCGCGCCGCCTGCGACGCCCTCGGGCTCGCCCCCCACCAGGTGGCGTACGTCGGCGACCATCCGGAGATCGACGGGCGCGGCGCCGCCGAGGCGGGTCTGCTGTCGGTCTGGATCTGCCGAGACACCGCGCTCATCAGCGGCGATGCCACCGACGGCCCCCACCGCATCTCGTCCCTCGCCGAACTCCCCGCCATCCTCCGCGCCGATACCCGTTTTGGAGCGCCGTCCACCTTCAGGTAATGTTCTTCCTGCGCCGCGGGGAGCGGGCCGGAAGGCCGGAACCCTCCAAGCGCAGAACTAGAACAAGATCCCCTCAGGGGCTTGCGTTCCAGTGGCCTATGGTGTAATTGGCAGCACGACTGATTCTGGTTCAGTTAGTCTTGGTTCGAGTCCAGGTAGGCCAGCTCGCAGAGCTCATCTGCACCTGCGGATTCCATCCGCAAGCCCCCGTTGTGTAGCGGCCTAGCACGCTGCCCTCTCAAGGCAGTAGCGCCGGTTCGAATCCGGTCGGGGGTACGGATCCTCTCCAGGATCACATGGGCCCCCGTTGTGTAGCGGCCTAGCACGCCGCCCTCTCAAGGCGGTAGCGCCGGTTCGAATCCGGTCGGGGGTACGGAAAGGTCTAAACCTTTGGTCTATGGTGTAATTGGCAGCACGACTGATTCTGGTTCAGTTAGTCTTGGTTCGAGTCCAGGTAGACCAGCTGATCTGCGGAAACGCATGATCTACGCCCCCGTTGTGTAGCGGCCTAGCACGCCGCCCTCTCAAGGCGGTAGCGCCGGTTCGAATCCGGTCGGGGGTACGCAGTCGGAAGGGCCCTCCCTCGGGAGGGCCCTTCCGCGTCGGGTCATCTCCCCGCCGAAGCGGCGGCGTGACTCCGCCGCCTCCGCCGGCCGACGCGGGCTCAGCAGCACCGGCTCCCACGGCACGGTCAGCGCGACGGCGACCTCCGCCTGCTCGTCCGGCGTCCCGTACCGCTCCATGAGGTCCGGGCCGGTGCCCGCGATCCGCTCCATGGGGCGGGCGTTGGGCTCCAAGTCCTCGACGGTGCAGGGACGGCCGAGGCGGGACAGCGCGGTGAACGCGGTCACCGGCATCCCGTGCGCCGGTCCCGTCGGCACGTCGCCGGCCGGGGCGCCGTACTTCCGGCCGAGCCGCTCCAGGAACTCGTCGGGCGGTGCGGCACCCCGCCCCGGCGGCGGGGTCGCCCTCGTCCGGGGCCGGACCGTGCGGCAGCACCCGTACGGCGGCACCCGGGCGCCCGTTCCCATCCAGCTCCTGGTCCTGCGGGGCGGCGAGCACCTCCCGGGCGGAGGCCACCGGGATCCGGCCGGCACGATGAGGCGATCTTCACGAACATGCCGGCGTACGTGCCTGGCCGAGGCCCGGGGCGTCGTGGCGGCCGGCCGCCGGGGCGAGCGGGCGGCGATCCGGCTCCGGGCTTCCTGATACCTGCCGGGGAGGGCCTGCCGCGGCGTTGAGGCCGGCCCTCTTCCGGTGGTCAGCCCGAGCGGCGCAGAGCCTCGGAGAGGCGGGCGGCTGCGTCGATGACCGCCTGGGCGTGCATACGGCCCGGGTGGCGGGTGAGGCGCTCGATGGGGCCGGAGACGGACACCGCCGCCACCACGCGGTTGGAGGGGCCGCGCACCGGTGCCGAGACGGACGCCACGCCCGGCTCGCGTTCACCGATGGACTGCGCCCAGCCGCGGCGCCGCACGCCCGACAGTGCCGTCGCCGTGAAGCGGGCGCCCTGCAGACCGCGGTGCAGCCGCTCGGGCTCCTCCCACGCCAGCAGGATCTGGGCCGAGGAGCCCGCCTTCATCGTGAGCGTGGAGCCGACCGGCACCGTGTCCCTCAGTCCCGAGAGGCGTTCCGCCGCGGCCACACAGATGCGCATGTCACCCTGGCGCCGGTAGAGCTGCGCGCTCTCGCCCGTGACGTCGCGGAGGTGGGTCAGCACCGGACCCGCCGTCGCCAGCAGTCGGTCCTCGCCCGCCGCCGCGGCCAGCTCGGCCAGCCGGGGACCGAGAATGAAACGGCCCTGCATGTCGCGCGCCACCATGCGGTGGTGTTCAAGCGCCACGGCGAGGCGGTGCGCCGTGGGTCGTGCGAGTCCGGTGGCGCCGACCAGGCCCGCGAGGGTGGCCGGACCGGACTCCAGAGCGCTCAGGACGAGGGCCGCCTTGTCCAGAACGCCGACGCCGCTACTGTTGTCCATGCAACGATACTCACGTCTCACTCTGTGAAACGCAAGTTCAATTTTTCGCGGAACGCGCCACCCTTGATGTCACGGCGGCCCCCAAGACCGACGGGCCCGGCGGTGGACGCCCGGAAAACCAGGGGTACGGGCGCGGCCACTCCCCAAGATCTCTAGTTGGGCCGGTGCAGTCTTCGCCGGCCGGAGGGAAAGCGATGGGTAGGACACTCGCGGAGAAGGTCTGGGACGACCATGTCGTCCGGCGCGCCGAGGGCGAGCCCGACCTCCTCTACATCGATCTGCACCTGCTGCACGAGGTGACCAGCCCGCAGGCCTTCGACGGGCTGCGCAAGAGCGGCCGCCGGGTGCGCAGGCTCGACCTCACCATCGCGACCGAGGACCACAACACCCCCACCCTCGACATCGACAAGCCCGTCGCGGACCCCGTCTCCCGTGCCCAGCTGGAGACGCTGCGCAAGAACTGCGCGGAGTTCGGCGTCCGCCTGCACCCGCTGGGCGACGTCGAGCAGGGTGTGGTGCACGTCGTCGGCCCGCAGCTGGGGCTGACCCAGCCCGGCACGACGGTCGTCTGCGGCGACTCGCACACCTCCACGCACGGCGCCTTCGGCGCGCTGGCGTTCGGCATCGGCACCTCGCAGGTCGAGCATGTGCTGGCCACCCAGACGCTTCCGCTGGCCCGCCCGAGGACCATGGCGATCACGGTCGACGGCGAGCTGCCCGAGGGCGTCACCGCCAAGGACCTGATCCTGGCGATCATCGCGAAGATCGGCACCGGCGGCGGTCAGGGCTACATCCTGGAGTACCGGGGCTCGGCCATCGAGAAGCTCTCGATGGAGGCCCGCATGACCATCTGCAACATGTCGATCGAGGCCGGCGCCCGCGCCGGCATGATCGCTCCCGACGAGACCACCTTCGCCTATCTCAAGGGCCGCCCGCACGCCCCCGAGGGCGCCGACTGGGACGCCGCGGTCGAGTACTGGAAGACGCTGCGGACCGACGACGACGCGGAATTCGACGCCGAGGTCCACATCGACGCCGGCGAGCTCTCGCCGTTCGTCACCTGGGGCACCAACCCGGGCCAGGGAGCGCCGCTTTCGGCCTCCGTCCCCGATCCCGCTTCGTACGAGGACGCTTCGGAGCGCCTGGCCGCCGAAAAGGCGCTGGAGTACATGGGGTTGGAGGCCGGACAGCCGCTGCGCTCCATCACGGTGGACACCGTCTTCGTAGGCTCCTGCACCAACGGCCGTATCGAGGACCTGCGCGCCGCCGCGGACATCCTGCGGGGCCGCAAAGTCGCCGACGGCGTACGGATGCTGGTCGTCCCCGGCTCCGCGCGCGTGGGTCTGCAGGCCGTCTCGGAGGGCCTCGATGTGGTCTTCAAGGAGGCCGGCGCCGAATGGCGGCACGCGGGCTGCTCGATGTGTCTCGGCATGAACCCCGACCAGCTGGCCCCGGGTGAGCGCTCCGCGTCCACCTCCAACCGCAACTTCGAGGGCAGGCAGGGCAAGGGCGGCCGCACCCACCTGGTCTCGCCGCAGGTCGCCGCGTCCACCGCGGTCCTCGGCCACCTCGCCTCCCCGGCCGACCTGTCCGACGCCCCCGCGCCCGCTGGAGTCTGAGAGTCATGGAAGCGTTCACCACCCACACCGGCCGGGCCGTCCCGCTGCGCCGCAGCAACGTCGACACCGACCAGATCATCCCCGCCCACTGGCTCAAGAAGGTCACGCGCGACGGGTTCGAGGACGGGCTGTTCGAGGCCTGGCGCAAGGACCCGGAGTTCGTGCTGAACCGCCCCGAGCGGCAGGGCGCCACGGTGCTGGTCGCCGGCCCCGACTTCGGCACCGGCTCCTCCCGTGAGCACGCCGTCTGGGCGCTGCAGAACTACGGCTTCAAGGCGGTCATCTCCTCCCGCTTCGCTGATATCTTCCGCGGCAACTCGCTCAAGAACGGACTGCTGACGGTCGTCCTCGAGCAGAAGATCGTCGACGCGCTGTGGGAGCTCACGGAGAAGGACCCCACTGCTGAGGTCACTGTGGACCTTGAGGCTCGTGAGGTGCGCGCCGAGGGCATCACCGCCGCCTTCGAACTGGACGAGAACTCCCGCTGGCGGCTGCTGAACGGCCTCGACGACATCTCCATCACGCTGCAGAACGAGGCCGACATCGCCGCGTACGAGTCGCGCCGCGCCTCGTACAAGCCCAAGACCCTGCAGGTCTGACACCTGACCTCGGCGCAAGGCTGATTTCGGCCATCGCAACACCGCTCTGTACCCCCAATCGTGGACGGTTGGGGGTACAGCCGTATCCGGCCCCGGAAGGTCCCGCGGGCCGCCGTCAAGGTCGTCAACTACCGCAGTTACAGAGGTCATTGCCTGGGTACCCGAAACTCGACCCCGCGATGGGCCGCGATGCCCGGACGGCTTCCGGGGCGCGGCAGTTGCCCCCAGCGGGGGCGACAACTCGCCCCAGATGGCACAATCTGTGCATGGACAACGACGGCCAACTCCAGCTCTATACGGCGGTCGCGGGCCAACTCAAGGAAGCGCACGCAAGGGTGCGCACACTGCAAGTCCCGGAGGGCGTACGGATGGCGCTGACCCGGAAGCTGCTGGTCATCACGGCCGCAGCCAAGCACGATCCCGCCGAAGCGGCACGGCGTCTGGAGCGGTTCATGGGCGACCTCGACGAGGAGCGCACCCCCGAAGAGGAAGTCTGAGGCGGCCGAGTCTGTTGCGGCACAAGGGTGATAAGCCCGTTTCGTGTTTGATTTGCGGTATATATCTGCCTAACGTGCGAAAAAGCTTGAACACTTTCGTTCCGGCGATGTCTCCGAAGGGGAAGACGTGAACAAGGCGCAGCTCGTAGAAGCGATTGCCGACAAGTTGGGTGGCCGCCAGCAGGCCGCCGATGCTGTGGATCATGTCCTGGACGCCATCGTCCGCGCCGTCGTCGCGGGCGAGCGGGTCTCGGTCACCGGCTTCGGTTCGTTCGAGAAGGTCGAGCGTCCGGCCCGTTACGCCCGCAACCCCCAGACCGGCGAGAGGGTTCGGGTCAGGAAGACCTCCGTGCCGCGCTTCCGCGCGGGCCAGGGCTTCAAGGACCTGGTGAGCGGCACGAAGAAGCTTCCGCGCGGTGGCGAGGTCGCCGTCAAGAAGGCGCCCAAGGGCAGCCTGTCCGGCGCGCCGCCCACCATCGCCAAGGCTGCCGGCAAGAAGGCCGCCACGAAGAAGACCACGGCGGCGGCGAAGAAGGCCGCGGCCAAGAAGGCCCCCGCCAAGACCACGGCGGCGGCGAAGAAGACCGCGGCCAAGAAGGCCCCCGCCAAGACCACGGCGGCGGCGAAGAAGACGGCGGCCAAGAAGACCACGGCGAAGAAGACCACCACGAAGAAGACGGCGGCCAAGAAGGCCCCGGCCAAGAAGGCCCCGGCCAAGAAGTCGACGGGACGGAAGACCACCGCCAAGAAGACCACCGCCCGCAGGTAACCGGGGCGCACGGGCACTCACGCGCCGGGCCGGGCTCCAGCAGGAGCCCGGCCCGCGGTGTGTTCAGAACGTGTGCAGGGTGACCAGCGTGATCCGGCGGCCCTCGCCCTCCATCTCGACCCGCACCCGCTGCCCGGGGCGCAGCAGCCGCAAGCCGCCCGCGTCGAACGCCGCCGCGTCGAAGGGGACGGGGGTGCCGTCGTCGAGCAGCACCTGCCCGGTGCGGGTGTCGGGATCGTAGGTGTACGCGGTCGCCTGCATGACGGCAGCCTAGCGGCGCCGGTGGGCGGTGAGCCCGGCGGCGGGGGCCGGCGAGGCGGCCCGGAGCCGTGCCCCGGCGACGGCCGGACGCAGGTCGAGGCGGCGTCACGGCCACCCGGAGCGGCACGGCGGCGGTCCGGCCGCGGTGCCCGCCCGGGGAGAGAGGGGGCCGCCGGCTCCTCTCCGGCCCGCCCTCCGCGTCCGTACGGCGCACGAGGTCCGGCCGCGGGCGGCGCACGGTGGCCCCCCGGCACAGGCTCCCGGGGGACCGTCCTGCCGTGAGGCCGTCGAAGGTCCCCGTCAGCCCCCCGGCTGCCCGGTCATCAGCAGCCGGGCCGTCGCCGCCGTCGTGTGCGGGCCCACGCCCAGGGACAGGGCCGCGCGCAGATCGCCGCCCGTGTCCACGTCCTGGCGCACCGAAGGCACCTCGGCGAGCGTGAGTTCCACGGCTCCCGACGCGTGGTGCCGCGCCCGGGAATCGGGGCCGAAGGCCGGCCGCAATTCCGCGCCGGGTGCTGCGGCCAGCAGCGTCGTACCGATTCCGGCGGCGTCCGGCAGAAAAGCGCGCGGGAATTCCGTGGCCGCGTCCAGGACCCGGGTCAGTTCGACGGGCCGCAGCGCCGGGAGATCCGCGTTGAGCGCCGCCACCGCACCGCGCGGACGCAGCGCCCGTACGGCGGCCGCACCGTGCGCCAGCGCGGCGTTCAGCCCGCCCGCCGGCCCCTCCGGCACGATCCGGGCGCCCAGGGCCGCCAGCTCCCGCCCCGCCACCTGGTCGTCCGTGACGACCGCCACATCACGCACCGCGGCACACGCCAGCGCCGCGGCCACCGTGTCCTGCGCGAAGGCGAGCGCCAGCCCCGGCCGCAGCGTGTCCGCGGCGGCGTCCGAGAGTCTGCTCTTGGCCCGCGCCAGGGCCTTGACGGGTACGACCACAGTCCACTGCACGAGCGCTCCGTCCCTGTCCTTGTCGCGTCCATTGTCACCCGGCCCCCTGGAGAACATGTCCGAAGCCCGACGCGGCGCGGTTCGCGGAGACAGGCGGGCGTACGGTGTTCTCGACAGACGGGCGGCCCGGGGCGACACTTGTGCGGCCCACAGCCAAGCGCCAGGCCCCCGTGCCGGGTCCCTAAAGGAAGGTGTCCGCGTGCCCCGCCGCAGAATCGGCTTCTGGTACCGCTTCGCAGCGGTCCTCTGCAAACCGCCACTGGTGGTTCTGCTCAAGCGGGACTGGCGCGGAATGGAGAACATTCCGGCCGAGGGCGGATTTATCACCGTGGTGAACCACAATTCCCATGTGGACCCCTTCGCCTACGCCCACTTCCAGTACAACACCGGGCGCGTTCCCCGATTCCTCGCGAAGAGCGGCCTTTTCAAGAAGGGATTCGTCGGCGCCGCGATGCGCGGCACCGGCCAGATCCCCGTCTACCGCGAGTCCACCGACGCGCTCAGCGCCTTCCGGGCCGCCATCGACGCCGTGGAGCGCGGCGAGTGCGTCGCCTTCTACCCCGAGGGCACCCTCACCCGCGACCCGAACGGCTGGCCCATGACCGGCAAGACCGGCGCCGCCCGCGTCGCCCTGCAGACCAGGTGCCCGGTCATCCCCGTCGCCCAGTGGGGCGCCAACGAGCTGCTCCCGCCCTACGCCAAGAAGCCCGACCTCTTCCCGCGCAAGACGCACCACGTGCTCGCCGGGCCGCCCGTGGACCTCACGCGCTTCTACGGCAAGGAGATGTCCCCCGACCTCCTGAAGGAGGCGACGGAGGTCATCATGGCCGCCATCACCCGCCAGCTGGAGGAGATCCGCGGCGAGAAGGCGCCCGAGAGGCCGTACGACCCGCGCGAGGTGCGCATCGAACAGCGCCGCCGGTCCGCCGCACAGCACAAGGCACGGGAGAAGGAGGGGCAGGGCCAGTGAGCAAGCCGGTCAAGGCGGCCGTGTTCGGAACGGGGTCGTGGGGGACGGCGTTCGGCATGGTGCTCGCCGACGCCGGGTGCGAGGTCACCCTCTGCGCGCGCCGCGCCGAACTCGTCGAGGCGGTCAACTCCACCCGGACGAACCCGGACTACCTGCCGGGTGTGGAACTCCCCGCGAACCTGCGCGCCACCACGGACCCCGCCGAGGCCGCCCGCGACGCGGACTTCGCGATACTCGCGATCCCCTCCCAGACCCTGCGCGGGAACCTCGCCGAATGGGCGCCGCTGTTCGCGCCCCACACGATCCTGGTCTCCCTGATGAAGGGCGTCGAACTCGGCTCCGCCATGCGAATGAGCGAGGTCATCGAGGACGTCGCCAAGGTCGTTCCGGAACGTGTCGCCGTGGTCACCGGGCCCAACCTGGCCCGCGAGATCGCCGCGCGCATGCCCGCCGCCGCCGTGGTCGCCTGCACCGACGAGGCCGTCGCACAGCGGCTGCAGACCGTGTGCCACACGCCGTACTTCCGCCCGTACACCAACACGGACGTCGTCGGCTGCGAACTGGGCGGCGCGGTCAAGAACGTCATCGGCCTGGCGGTCGGCATCGCGGACGGGATGGGTCTCGGCGACAACGCCAAGGGCTCGCTCATCACCCGCGGGCTCGCCGAGACGACCCGGCTCGGTCTCGCCATGGGCGCCGACCCGCTGACGTTCTCGGGCCTGGCCGGACTGGGCGACCTGGTCGCGACCTGCTCCTCGCCGCTGTCGCGCAACCACACCTTCGGCACCAACCTCGGCAAGGGCATGACCCTGGAGGAGACCATCGCGGTCACCCGGCAGACCGCCGAGGGAGTCAAGTCCTGCGAGTCCGTGCTGGATCTGGCCCGCCGGCACGGTGTCGACATGCCGATCACGGAGACGGTCGTCGGCATCGTCCACGAGGGCAAGCCCCCGGTGGTCGCCCTGAAGGAACTGATGTCGCGCAGCGCGAAGCCCGAACGACGCTGAGCGATCCCTCCCCGTTTTTGATCGTTCGCCTGCGGGGCGCACGCTGACCCAGGGCACAACCTACGGGTACTCTCATCGCGATATGAGCACCGAGAACCTCCCCCAGAGCCCTGGGCAGCCACCCCGCAAGCCGCGCGTCGCCGTCGTCTTCGGCGGCCGCAGCTCCGAACACGGGATCTCCGTGGTCACCGCCGGCGCGGTGCTGCGCGCCATCGACCGGACGACGTACGACGTCCTGCCGATCGGTATCACGCAGGACGGCCGTTGGGCGCTCACCGCCGACGAGCCGGAGCGCATGGCGATCACCGACCGCCGTACGCCGAGCGTCGAGGATCTCGCGGAGTCCCAGGAGGGCGGCGTCGTCCTGCCCGTCGACCCGGCGAGCCGCGAAGTCGTCTACAGCGAGCCCGGATCGGTGCCCAAGGCCCTGGGCGAGGTCGACGTGGTCTTCCCCGTGCTGCACGGCCCCTACGGCGAGGACGGTACCCTCCAGGGCCTGCTGGAGCTGTCCGGCGTCCCGTACGTGGGTTCGGGCGTGCTCGCCTCGGCCGTCGGCCAGGACAAGGAGTACATGAAGCGGGTGTTCGTCTCGTTCGGGCTCGAGGTGGGCCCGTACATGGTGATCCGGCCGCGTGAGTGGCGGCACGACGAGTCCGCCGCCCGCAAGAAGATCGTCGACTTCGCCGGCGAACACGGCTGGCCGCTGTTCGTGAAGCCCGCGCGCGCGGGTTCCTCGATCGGCATCACCAAGGTCGAGGACCTCTCCGGCCTCGACGAGGCCATCGCCGAGGCCCAGCGGCACGACCCGAAGATCCTGGTCGAGGCGGCGGTGCGGGGCCGCGAGATCGAGTGCGGCGTGCTGGAGTTCGAGGACGGCCCGCGCGCCTCCGTACCGGCCGAGATCCCGCCGCCGGACACGCACGCCTACTACGACTTCGAGGCGAAGTACATCGACTCCACGCCCGGTGTCGTGCCCGCCCCGCTGACCGGCGAGCAGACCGCCGAGGTGCAGCGCCTCGCGGTGGCGGCGTTCGAGGCCGCGTCCTGCGAGGGGCTGGTCCGCGCGGACTTCTTCCTGACGGAGGAGGGCGAGTTCGTGATCAACGAGATCAACACGATGCCCGGGTTCACACCCATCTCCATGTACCCGCAGATGTGGCAGGCGAGCGGGATCTCCTACCCGGAGCTGGTGGACCGCCTGATCCGGGCGGCGCTGAACCGTCCGACCGGGCTGCGCTGAGAGCAGACCGCACGGCTCAGGAGGCGATCCCCTCGGGGATCGCCTCCTTGATGGCCGGCGCCACGTCGACGAGGGGCGCCACACCCTCGGCGGTACGCGCCTTCGGGATGCTCACCTCGACGTATGCCTGCCGCAGTGTCGTCGTGAACCGGAACGACCCGTCGTTCTCCTTCTGCAGCAGCCAGCCCACCCCGTTCACGTCCGCCCCGTCGGCCTCCGGGTCCGACATCTCCGCGGGCCGGGGCACCCCGCAGCGCAGTATGATCGCCGGGCTTCCCCAGCCCGCCGTCAGCGCGGACCGGGGCTCGGGGTCGTTCCGGCCCTGGCCGCCGACCTTGCGCGGCAGCACCTTGTCCAGGTTCCGGCACAGCTTCGCGACCTTCGCGTCCGGACTGGGAACCGCCGCCGAGGGGTGCGCGTCGCTCGAGGTGCAGCCCACGGCGGCGATCAGCAGGGCGAGGGCGGGCAGAGGGAGCAGCCGGTGACGCAGGATGTTCACCGGGCAAGCGTAGACGGGGGCTACAGATGCACCACCGGGCAGGTCAGGGTGCGGGTGATGCCGTCCACTTGCTGGACCTTCGCGACCACCATGCGGCCGAGTTCGTCGACGGTGTCGGCCTGGGCGCGCACGATGACGTCGTACGGACCTGTCACGTCCTCGGCCTGGAGCACTCCAGGGATCTTGCTGATCGTCTCGGCGACGGTCGACGCCTTGCCGACCTCCGTCTGGATCAGGATGTACGCCTGTACCACGGAACCTCCAGGGCGGCCACGAGGATCATGTGGAGAGAAGGGACGCCACGGTACCGCGTCGCCGCTCGCCGGGGGGAGACCCGCGGCGACTGTGGCGTGAGCGCCGGGCGACACCGGCGACACAGGGTGACGGTCGACACGACCGTACCGGGGACGACGAGGGCTCGCGACCGGGCGCGGAAGGCAAGAGAAGGGGACGTACGACGATGAAGGGCACCGTGGGCGAGCTGGGCGAGTTCGGGCTCATCAGGGAGCTCACCTCCCGGCTCACCACCACCCCGGCGGTCCGGGTCGGCCCCGGCGACGACGCCGCGGTGGTCGCCGCGCCCGACCGCAGGGTGGTGGCGAGCACCGACATCCTGCTGGAGGGCCGGCACTTCCGCCGCGACTGGTCGACGGCGTACGACGTCGGCCGCAAGGCGGCCGCGCAGAACCTCGCGGACATCGCCGCCATGGGCGCCGTGCCGACCGCGCTGCTGCTCGGTCTGGTCGTCCCCGCCGAACTGCCCGCCACCTGGCCGACCGAGATGATGGACGGGCTGCGCGACGAGTGCCAGGTCGCCGGAGCGGCGGTGGTCGGCGGCGACGTCGTCCGCGGCGACAGCATCATGATCTCGATCACCGCGCTCGGCGACCTGCGCAACCACGAGCCGGTCACCCGGGCCGGCGCCCAGCCCGGCGACGTGGTCGCCGTCACCGGCTGGCTCGGCTGGTCCGCGGCCGGGTACGCGGTGCTCTCCCGGGGCTTCCGCTCGCCCCGTGCGTTCGTGGAGGCGCACCGGCGCCCGGAGCCGCCCTACCACGCGGGTCCGGCCGCCGCCGGGCTCGGCGCCACCGCGATGTGCGACGTCAGCGACGGGCTCATCGCCGACCTCGGCCACATCGCGGAGGCGAGCAAGGTGCGGATCGACGTCCGCTCCGGCGCCATCGACATCCCGTCCCAGATGAACGACATCGGGCAGGCCGTGGGCGTGGACCCCCTGCAGTGGGTGCTCACCGGCGGCGAGGACCACGCGATCGTCGCCACCTTCCCGCCGGACGTGAAGCTGCCGGCCCGCTGGAAGGTGATCGGCGAGGTCCTCAACCCGTCGGCGCTGCCCCAGGTGACGGTGGACGGGGCGCCGTGGACCAGCAAGGGGGGCTGGGACCACTTCGCGGACATCGAAGCGTAGACCGGGCCTCACACCGGGTACTCCGGCAGATCGACGGCCGTCGCCGCCTTCTCCGTCAGCCGCCTGAAGAAGCCCGCGAGGAGCCGGGAGCTCAGCAGCCGGTACATCCGGTCCCGGCTGCGGATCCGCCGCTCGGTGGCCGGGGCGAAGAACGGACCCGCGTTTCCGGATATCTTCTGGCAGCCCTTGGCGAAGTCCCGGATCCGCGCCTCGTACGCGGCCAGGGCGGTTCGGTGGTCGCCGCCCGCGAGGGCGAGTTCACCGGCCAGGACGTACGCGCCGACGACCGCCACGCCGGTGCCCATCCCGCCCATCGTGGCGCCGTACCCGGCGTCCCCGAGCAGCGCCACGCGTCCCTTGGTGAGGCGCTCGGCATGGATCTGGGCGATCGCGTCGAAGTACAGGTCGTCGGCGTTCTCGAGGGCCTTGAGGACCGCCGGGGTCTCCCAGCCCATGCCCGCGAACCGCTCGGCGATGATCCGTTTCTGCGCGGCCGTGTCCCGGCGGTCGTAGGCGAGCCGCTCGGAGCGGAAGACCAGCAGAGCGCCCGCGCGGTCCGGATCGCCGTCGTAGTTGCCGATGACGACCGCCCGGCCGGGCTCGCTGTACAGGCGGCCCGTGCGGTCGAGGCCCAGGTGGTTGGGGATCTCGAAGCCGGCCACGTAGTGGTCGAAGAAGCGCAGGTACCGGGACTCGTCGCCGAAGACGAGCCGACGGGTGTGCGAGTGCAGACCGTCGGCGGCGACGACGAGGTCGAAGCGGCGGGGCGCGCCGCGCTCGAAGGTGACGTCGACGCCGTCGGGGGTGTCGGTGAGCGTGGCGATGGAGTCGCCGAACACGTACTCCGCCCGGTCCCTGGTGTGTTCGTACATGATCCGGGCGAGGTCGCCGCGGAAGATCTCCACATCGCCGCTCATCATCTGGGACGGCAGATCGACGCGCGGGTTCCCGTCGGGGCCGACGACGGTCTGGACGCCCATGTGGGTCTGGTGGGCCCGGATGTCGTCCCAGATGCCCATCGCGGTCAGCACCCTGCGGTGCACAGGGCCGCGGAAGTCGACCGCGAAGCCGCCGCCGCGCAGGGCGGGCGCCTTCTCCACGACGGTGACGCGGGCGCCGTACCGGGCGAGGTTCAGCGCGATCGCGGGTCCGGCGACGCTCGCGCCGGAGACGAGGACCTTCAGGTGGCCGAGGCGGTGTGTGTTCGTCATGGCGAGGAGCGTCGCCGGGGCCGCTGACCGGGCCCCTACCGTTCGCTGACCGCCGCTGACCGCAGCCGCCGGCCCTCGTCGAAGGCCTTGCCGTACGCCTGAGGGGACAGCCTCGCGCGGGTGGCCCGGCGGACGTCCTCGACATCGGGGTCGCCCAGCAGCGGTGCGCCCCGCAGGGCCGTGGCCGCGCCGAGGAGCACGGCCGCATGCTCGGGCGACTCGGCGACCGACGCCAACGCCTCGGCGCTCTCCGCGAGTTCCAGCACGCCCGGCTGCCCGGCGGCGAGATCGGCGGCCTGCGCCAGCCAGCCGCGGGCCTCCTCCAGGCCCCCCTCGGCGGCGGCCGTGCGGCCGATGCCGATGAGGATGCGGACGGTCTCCCCGGCGCTGAACCAGTTGGCCGCGCAGGTCTGAAGGGCCTTCTCGTACCGCACGCGCGCGTGCGCCGTGTCGCCGGACCGCCGGGCCAGGTCGCCCAGCCCGCGCCGGGCGCCCGCCACCTTGTCCGGGGCGCCGGCGGAGTGCGCCAGCGCGGCCGACTGCTCGAAATGGGCGGCCGCCTCCGCGAAGTCGCCGCGGTGCAGCAGCACGGTCGCCCGGGAGCGCAGCAGGTCCGCGGTCTCCTCCGGCGCCTGGAGCTCCCGGGCGTGCGCCAAGCCCTCGTCGAACAGTTCCAGGGCCCGCCCGTACTCGCCGCGCCAGTCGGCGAAGGCACCGAGGGGATCGAGGCAGTTGGCCATGCCCCAGCGGTCGCCGGTGGCCCGGAAGCCGGCCAGGGCACGGACGAAGGCGGCCTCCGAGGCGGTTGCACGGCCGGAGAAGAGCGCCTGGTAGGCGAGGCCCAGGTCCAGCACCGCGCGGCCCCAGGGATCGTCGCCGACCTGGACGGCGTGGACTTCCGTGTCGGGGGACAGCAGCGGGCCCCCGGCGAGCGCCCACAGGACCATCGCGGACGGCCGCCGCAGCGGCTTGTCGAGAGCACGCATGATCGTGGACGCCCGCGCGATGCGGTCGGGTTCGGCCGGGTCGTCGCCGCGTCCGGTGATCGTGCTCATCACGCACAGGGCGTACTCCTCGGCCAGCCCCCCGGGCGGTTCGTCACCCGCCGACGCCAGCAGCGCCCGGGCCAGGGGAACCTGCTCGCCGTGCGGGCCGCGCAGCCGGCGGAACCAGGCGAGGTCGGCCATCAGGCGCAGGGCGTCCCCGGGAGCGGTGGACACGAGGTGGCGCAGCGCCGCCTCCAGGTTGCCGTGCTCGGCGGTGAGCAGGGCCAGCCAGGGCAGCTGTTCCCCGCTGCGGAGGTACGGCTCCGCCCGCTCGGCCAGCCGCAGGCAGTACGCGGCGTGCGCCTCCCTGAGCCGCTCCCGCTCTCCGGACCGGTCGAGGTGCTCGGCGGTGAACGCGCGGATGGTCTCCAGCATCCGGTAGCGCCCCTCGGCCACCTCCAGGAACGACTTCTCGGCGAGCGACGCCATGAGGTCCTCCGGAAACGGCACTCCGCACACCGCCTCCACGGCCTCCAGGGTCGCGCCGCCGGAGAACACGGACAGCCGCCGGGCCAGCTCCCGCTCCTCGTCGTCCAGCAGGTCCCAGCTCCACTCCACGACCGCGCGCAGGGTCCGGTGCCGGGGCGCCTTGGTGCGATCGCCCCGGGACAGCAGCCGGAACCGGTCGTCCAGACGGTCGGCCAGCTCCTCCGGGGTCAGCGTGCGCAGCCGGGCCGCGGCCAGCTCGATGGCCAGCGGCAGACCGTCGAGCGCGGCACAGACGTCCGCCACGCGCGCGTGCCCCTCGAAGCCGGGCCGCACCGCCCGGGCCCGGTCCACGAACAGCCGCTCGGCGTGCTCCGGCGGCAGCGGCGGCACCGGGCACAGCACCTCGCCGGTGATGCCCAGCGCCTCCCGTCCGGTGGCCAGGACGCGTACGCCGGGGCAGGCGCCCAGCAGCAGTGCGGCGACGCGTGCGGCCTCCTCGACGAGGTGCTCGCAGTTGTCGAGCACCAGCAGCACCTCACGGTCCTCCAGGGCGGCCAGCAGCCGTTCCGTGGCGTCCACGGCCGGCCCGCGGAAGCCGTCGCGCACACCGAGCGCGGTGAGGACGGCGTACGGGACGGCGGAGCCGTCGGTGAGCGGGGCCAGCTCGACGAAGTGGACGTCGGGGTGTCTGCGCGCCGCCTCCGTGGCCAGCCGCGTCTTGCCGGCGCCGCCCGGGCCGGTCAGCGTGACCAGACGGGTGCCGGGCGCGGTGAGGAGAGCGCGGATGCGGGCGAGCTCCGGGGCGCGGCCGACGAAGCCGGTCAGCTGGGCCGGCAACCGGGGGGCCGGGGAGGGGCCCGTGCCGCGCAGCAGCTCCCGGTGGAGGGCGGACAGTCCGGGCGAGGGGTCGGTGCCGAGTTCGTCGGCGAGCGTGCGACGCGCCTGCTCGTAGACCTTGAGGGCCTCGGCGGGCCGCCCGGCCGCGTGCAGGGCCCGCATCAGCAGCTCGTACAGACGCTCGCTCAGGGGATGCGCGGCGAGCAGGGCACGCAGTTCCGGCACCAGGGCGGAGCCTGCCCCGAGGGCGAGTTCCGCCTCGGCGCGGTCCTGCAGGGCGCCCAGCCGCAGCTCCTCGAGACGGGTGTGCTCGGCCCGCGCTTCGGGAAGGTCGGGGAGCGCCGGGCCGCGCCACAGGGCGAGCGCCTCCCGCAGCGTCGTGGCCGCCGCGCGGTGGTCGCCGACGGCCAGGGCCGCGGAGCCTTCGCGGCTGAGCCGTTCGAAACGGTACGCGTCGACCGTGTCGGGCAGGACGGCGAGACGGTAGCCGGTGGGAGCCGCCTCGATCTCCGCGTGGGAGCCCAGCCGCCTGCGCAGGCGGGAGATCTGCGACTGGAGGGCGTTCGCGGCTCCGGCGGGCGGCTCGTCGCCGTACAGGCCGTCGGTGAGCCGCTCGGTGGACACGGTCCGCCCGGCGCCGAGCAGAAGCAGGGTCAGCAGCGCGCGGGGGCGGGGGCCTCCGGTGTCGAGCGGGGTGCCGTCATCGGTGCGGACGTCGAGGGGGCCGAGGATGCCGAAGCGCATGCGGCGGATTCTGGCAGGCCCTGCCTGCGCGGGCACAGCAAAAAGCCGGCCCATCGGGATGGACCGGCTCAGTGCAGCGAACCACCGGTGGCCGCGCGCTTAACTGGCGTCAGCGCGAGACCTTGCCGGCCTTGATGCACGAGGTGCAAGCGTTCACGCGCTTCGGCGTCCCGCCCACCACGGTACGCACACGCTGGATGTTCGGGTTCCAGCGACGGGACGTACGGCGGTGCGAGTGCGAGATGTTGTTGCCGAAGCCCGGCCCCTTGCCGCAGACGTCGCAGTTGGCAGCCACGGGTCACTCCAAAGACTTCAGATGCACTTACGGTTTGGTCCCGGCATGCCGGGATCGAGATCGCAGGATCTGAGTGGCGCTGCCAGGGGAAACGCCCGACCTGGATCGGGCAACCGGAGCAGCATACATCCGCTGCGCCCGTAGAACGAAACTACCACGGGTCCGCCGGGCCCTGCGCGGCCCTGTGGGACGGCCCGCGCCCGGCCCACGTACCGGACCGGACCCCCCGGGGTCTACGCTGCCTCCACGTCCAGCAGCTGAAGGAGGCGCGGGTGGCGCAGGTGCCGCAGCCCTTGGATGCTCTCGCGGTGCGCACCTGGTGCTCTCTCGCCCTCCAGGCCCTGGGGCGGGCGCGCGAGGAGATCGACGCGATCAACGTCTATCCGGTGGCCGACGGGGACACCGGCACCAACCTGTATCTGACCGTGGAGTCGGCCGCGGCGGCCGTCGAGGCCGTCTTCGCCGGCTACGAGACGGGCGCCGCCGGGGGAGAGGGGCGGCCGGCGCTCGCCGACGCCGTACGGGCCATGGCGCACGGCGCGCTCATCGGGGCCCGCGGCAACTCCGGGACGATCCTCGCGCAGTTGCTGCGCGGCATGGCGCAGGTGCTCGCCGCCGACGGCGAGACGGCCCACGCCGACGCGCAGGGCCTGCGGCTCGCCCTCAGGCAGGCCGCCGACTCCGCGCGCCAGGCCGTCGCTCACCCCGTGGAGGGCACCGTACTGAGCGTCGCCTCGGCCGCCGCGGACGCGGTCACCGGCGCCGAGGGCGACTGCGGCAGCGTGGCACGGGCGGCGTACGAGGGAGCGTGGACCGCCCTGGCGGCGACGCCCGGACAACTGGCGGTCCTGGAGCGCGCCGGAGTCGTCGACGCGGGCGGCCGGGGGCTGGTGGCGGTGCTCGCTGCCCTGGTGGAGACGCTGACCGGCGAGGCGCCCCGGGTGGCCGTGGAGGCGTCGGCCACCGCTTCCGGCGGCCACGCGCGCGTACCGGATGCCAGGATCACCGTGCCCCGCCAGGGCTCCGGGGACTGCTCCGCCGACGGGGGCGGGCCCGCGTACGAGGTGATCTACCTCCTGGAGGCCGGCGACGCGGCCGTGGCGCGGCTGCGGGAGCGGCTCGACGCGCTCGGGGAGTCGCTCGTCGTGGTCGGCGGGGACGGGCTGTGGAACGTCCATGTGCACGCCGACGACCCGGGTGCCGCCGTGGAGGCGGGCATCGAGGCCGGGCGGCCGCACCGGATCCGGATCACCCACTTCGGCTCCGGCGACGCGCACACCGCGGGCGCCGGGCGGCCGCCGCGCGAGCGGGTGCAGCGGGCGGTGGTGGCCGTGGTACCGGGCGAGGGCCTGGCCGGGCTCTACCAGGAGGCCGGGGCGACCACCGTGCTCGCCCGCCCGGGGGAGCCACCGGCGAGCGGGGAGCTGGTGGAGGCGGTGCGGCGGGCGCACGCGCGCGAGGTCGTGCTGCTGCCCAACGACGCCGACCTGCGCCACACGGCGGCAGCCGCGGCCGAGCAGGCCCGCACCGAGGGCGTCCGCGTGGCGCTGATCCCCACCCGGTCCGCGGTGCAGGGCATCGCGGCGCTGGCCGTGCACGAGCCGGAGCGGCGCTTCGACGAGGACGTCGTGGCGATGACGTCGGCGGCCGGGGCCACCCGGTACGCCGAGGTGACCGTGGCGGCGGAGCGGTCCTGGACGATGGCCGGGATCTGCCAGG
Source organism: Streptomyces sp. PTL18 (assembly GCF_059510295.1). Lineage (NCBI taxonomy): Bacteria > Bacillati > Actinomycetota > Actinomycetes > Kitasatosporales > Streptomycetaceae > Streptomyces > Streptomyces sp. PTL18. The sequence goes on from NZ_JCAJZO010000011.1 coordinate 37,322, forward strand.
CCGGGGACGTCCTCGGCCTGATCGACGGCGATGTCGCGGTCATCGGCTCCGACGTCCCGGCGACGGCCGAAACGGTCCTCGACCGCATGCTGGCGGCGGGCGGCGAGATGGTCACCCTGGTCCTGGGCGACGAGGCCCCGGACGCCGTCGCGGAGCACCTTCAGGCGCGGGTGCGCGAGGCGTACCTGGCGGTCGACACGGTGGTGTACCGGGGCGGCCGCCAGGGGCCGCTGCTGCTGATCGGCGTGGAGTGATCCGGAACGCCGCCGGGCGCCCCTCCCCACGGAGGCGGACGCCCGGCGGCGTCCGTCACCGCTGCTGCCGGGTGGCCAGGAGGTCCAGCAGGCGTTCCGCCTCCGCCCGCCGGGCCTCGGCCGTATCGGCGTCGGCGCCCGCGTCCTGGCAGGCCGCCAGCACCGCACGCGCGCGTGCCGACGCCTCGTCCGGGCGCCCGAGGTCGGCCTCCAGCCATCCCGCGGCCAGTTCCGTGCCGGTCCGCGGGCCGAGGGCGCCCGCGCCGAGGGAGGCGAAGGCTGCGATCGCCTCCGTGAAGTGCGTCAGGGCCTCCTCGAACACCGCGTGCGTCGCCTCCTCGTCCGCGCCCTCGCCTGCCGACCGGGCGACCAGCTCGCCCAACTGGCGGTGCGTGTGCCCGAACTCGGTGACGAGCAGGGCCCGCGCGTCGTCGTCCGTCGCGGCGTCCGCCGCGGTGGAGCACTCCCGCGCCGCCTCGGCCATCAGCTCCCGCCCCGCGTCCAGGCCCTTCTCCCCGCCCGCCGCAAGCCACGCGCGGGCCCGCAGCGCGCGCACCAGGCCCGGTGTGTTGCCCAGCTCGCGCCACAGCTCACCGGCGCGCGCGTACGCCCTCTCCGCCTCCGCCGGCAGGTCCGCGCGGCCCAGCGCCTCGGCGGCCAGGTGCGCCAGCACGGCGTGATCCCGCTGGTCCGGCCAGTGCCGCGCGATCTCCGCGGCCCGCAGCCATCGCTCGGCCGCCTCCCGGTGCTCGCCCAGCTGCGTGTGGCAGTCGCCGAGCCACCACCGGGTCTGCACGATCGCCCCGTCACCGTGCGTCTCGGCGGTCAGATCGGGCAGCGCCGACTCCAGCACCTCCGCCGCCTCCGCGAACCGCCCCTGCCGCAGCAGGAGCCCGCCCAGCTGGTGCCGCGCCCACGCGCCCAGCGTCGGGCCCTCGCCCGCCTCGTCGGCCCAGTGCGCCGCTTCCAGGGCGTGCCCGGCGGCCTCCGGGATCCGCTCCGACGCCGCCAGCACCTCCGCCACCTGAAGGTGCAGCTGTGCCTGTCCGACCGGCTCCAGGTGACCCCGGCCGTGCTCCAGCGCCGCACGGGCCGCCCGCTCGGCCGTCTCCGCCTCGCCGAGCTGCCGGGCGACGCCGGCCAGCCGTGCCTCGTACTCCACCGCGAACCACGGCAGGCCCGCCGCCACGTACTCCTCCGCCGCCCGCGCCAGCAGCTCCGCCCCGGCCCGCGGGTCCCCGGCGTGCAGCGCCAGCCCGCCGAGCATGGCCTTGGCCTCGGCGGCCCGCGACGCCAGGTGCCGGTCGGCGGTGTTCGGCCCGGCGAACGCCAGCAGCTCCCTGGCGGCCTCCTCGGCGGCTTCGGCGTCGCCGCCGCCCTCGTGCAGCCGGTTCATCAGGACGCGGGCCCGCCCGACGAGGACGGACGCCGTCTGCCGCACTCCCGTACCACCGGCCTCGAACAGGGCGAGGGCCTCCCCGCGCAGCGCGGTGACCGTCTGAAGCGCCTCGTCCGGCCGGCCCGTCAGGGACCGTACGAAGGCCGCACGCGCGCGTGCCGCCAGCGCCTCACCGGGGTCACCGGCGGCCAGGTACAACCCGGCCGCCCGCTCGAACAGTTCGACGCCGTCCGGGCCCCGGCTCATCGCCTCGTGGTCGACGAGGTCCGCCTGGTCCCGGGGATCCAGCTCCCGGCCCTCGGCGGCGCGCGCCACGGCCGCCCAGGCGTCCATGGCGGCCGGGTCCAGGGCGTCCGCCAGCCGCCGCGCCTCGGCGAGGAGGTCCGCGAGGTCCCGCTCCTCGTCCTGCGGGGCGGGCGGGGGCGGCGCCACCGGCGCCGGGCGCGTCGTGCGCACGCCCAGCGGCAGCCGGTCCACCAGCGGGCGGCGGTCCATGCGCTCCCGGGTGCGCTCGCCGACGTACGGGGTGCCGTTGCGCGCGTCGAACCGGGCGGCCAGCGCGAGCGCCTCACCGCGCGCGTGGGCGGCCAGTTCCCGGGCCGCCCACTCACGTCCCGCCGGGCCGGGCACCACCTGGTCGCCGAGCCCGCGCTCGACCAGCCGGTCCATCAGCAGCGCCACCACGGCGAGGAAGTCCAGCTTGCTGCGCGGCTCCCCGGAGTCCGTGAAGTACGCCGGCCGCTCGGCCAGCAGTTCGAGGCCGCGGGCCTCGTTGCCGGTCAGCGCGCAGAACTCCACATGGTCCGCGTACGAGGACCGCATGCTCTCCATGGCCCGCACCAGCCGCAGCCCGCGCAGGTGGTGCGCCCGTGCCTCGTCCGGACGGCCCAGACGCAGCAGCGGCAGCAGGGAGGAGGCAAGGACGGCGTGCGGTTCGTGCGCGCAGACGTGCTCGCCCCGAAGGACCGGCCGCCACAGCTCCAGCGCCCGCTCGTCCTCGCCCCTGCGGGACTGCCACCAGCCCTGGTCGTGCAGCTCGCACGCGTGGCAGTCGGCCATCGCGTCCCGGTCGGCGGCCAGCCACGCGGCGTACGCACGCTCGGCCCGCCCCAGGTCCCCGATGTGCGCGGCGATGTTGAACTCGGCGCTGCGCACGGCCCGTTCGGAGTACCCGGCCAGCCGGTAGCGGTGCTCCATCTCGCCGAGCCACTTCTCCATGGAGGCGAGCGGGATGTGCGGCTGGCCCAGCATGCCCGACGACATCCACTTGAACACCCAGTGCAGCGAATGGGACTCGTACTCGTCGAAGTCCTCCGGACGCTCGTCCCACATGCGCAGCAGCCGCGCGAACGGGACGAACATCTTGTCCTTCTCGGAGCTGTAGTTGTAGACCTTCAGCTGGTGACCGAGCGCCTCGATCACGGCCAGCGGTACGCCCAGCCTCTCCGCCTCCACCAGCAGCTGCTCCGCACGCGCGTTGCGGGCCGGGCCCTCCGGCTGCTCGTAGTTCTCCGCCATCGCCCGGCGCAGCGAGTCGAAGTCCATGACCTGGCTCATCGGAGGCCGTCCTTGGGCGAGTCGGTGTGGGTGGCCCATTCCAGAAGGCCGATGAAGGCACGGTTCAGCAGCGCGGAGTCCGCGGGCCTGAGCGGCCGCTGGGCCATCAGCAGGGCCTGCCCGTACAGCGACTCCGTCGCGGTGCCGATCAGCTCCGGGTCGCCGAGCGAACTGATCCTGCGGACCAGCGGGTTGAGGTGGTTGAGCACCAGACGCGCGCGTGGAGCGCTGCCCCGCAGCGAGCCCAGGATGCCCGCCCACAGCTCGTCGGACTGCTCCTCGGCCTCCGCCCGCGCCTGCTCGTGGCGCGCCTCACGGTCGTCCAGGTGCAGCGCGGGCACGGACAGCGGGTGGAACGCGCGCAGCACGACATCGCAGCCCAGCGGGTCGAGCCTGGCGCGCGCCGCCGCCAGGAAGGCGGCGAGGGCCAGCTCCTCGGCCGGGTCGACCGCGTCCAGGTGCGCGGTCACCGTGTCCGCGTCCAGTTCGGCGACCGGCGTGCCCGGACGCACCGACGGCAGCGCCTCGATCAGCTCGCTGTCGTAGGTGTAGCCGCCGTTGACCACACCGACGCCCTGCGCGGACGCGATCGGAGCGACCTGGCGGTACTCCTCCACCGTACGCGTGAAGTGCACGACGGGGTGCCGCTGCGCGAACTCCTCCAGGGACAGCCGCCCGTCGGTCGTCTCGAAGGGGAGCCACGGCAGCATCGTGCGCAGCATCTCCTTGTCGTGCCGCGCCAGCGACTTCACGCCCAGGTGGTGCACCGACAGGAAGGCGGCGAGCCGCTCGGGGTCACCGGCGGCCAGAGAGGTCAGCCAGGACCGGATGCGCTCCCCGAGGGCCTCCCGGACGGCGGCGAGCGTCTCGTCCTCGTACAGCGACTCGCGCGACGCCGTGGGCCTCAGGCTGTCCGTGTCGAGCACACAGCGCACGAAGAACGCCCAGTCCGGCAGCAGCTGTTCGGCCCGCTCCGTCAGCAGCATGCCCTTCAGGTGCACCCGGTGACCCGCCCGCTGGGCCGGGCTGACGGCGGTCGGCAGCACGTAGGCCACCCCTCGGACGCCGGCGAGCGGCACGCCCAGGTCGATGGAGTCCAGCGGGGTGAAACCGAACAGGTCGTGACAGTGGCGCGCCAGGGCCACCCTGCGGGTGGCGGGGGAGGGGTGGGCGCGGTCCCAGGGCGCGGGCAGGTCCGTGACCGGCTCGTCGCCGACCCGGACGTCGTACGGCAGCAGCGACCCGAAGTCCCGTGCCAGGGACCGCACCCGGTCCGCGGAGAGCCAGTCGGCGGCACCCGGGCGCGCCACCAGGTGCACGGTGGTGCCGGGTTCGGGCCGCGCCTCGGGCGGCAGCGTGCGCACGACGTACGAACCGTCGTCGGCGGCCGTCCACTCCACGGGCGCCGCGTCCGGTGTGCGGGCGCTGCGGCTGACGACCCGGATGCGCTCGGCGACGACGAAACACGCGAGCAGCCCGATGCCGAACTGCCCGAGGAAGTCGGAGCGCGCCTCCTGCAGGTCGTCGGCGCGTTTGGAGCTGCGCCCGATGGTGGCGAGGAGGTTGTGCACATCGGACTCGGTGAGCCCGATGCCCGAGTCCTCCACGCGCAGCGCGCCGCCGTCCGCGTACAGCCGGACCGTGGCGGGCGCGTCCGGCTGCTCGGCGCGGCGGGCGGTGATCGCGTCCACCGCGTTCTGCAGCAGCTCGCGCAGATAGACCTTGGGGCTGGAGTAGAGGTGATGGGAGAGCAGGTCCACCAGACCGCGCAGGTCGACCTGGAAGGTGTGGGCTGACGTAGGCGACTGTGGGGCCGGTGAGGACTGTGAGGTCTGGGAATCCATCGTCACGGCGCCGCGGGTGGGGGACGTTCGACGGCGCGGGGTCGGGCGGTCCCGGTGGGGCGGTGACCGCGAAGCGAGCCGGGGGTGGGTCATCGTAGGCCCGAAACCACCCCGCTGACCAGCGGTTTTACAACACCTGTGCAGTGTTGTCAGCGGGGTGGTGTGCAATGGATCTCGTGCCCGCACTGGAAGAACCACTGAAACAACCACTGAAGTCAGTGCTCGGCCCCGCCACCGCGAAGGTGATGGCCGAGCATCTCGGCCTGCACACCGTCGGTGACCTCCTCCACCACTACCCGCGCAGATACGAGGAGCGCGGACAGCTCACCCACCTGGCCGACCTCCCCATGGACGAGCACGTCACGGTGGTCGCCCAGGTCGCCGACGCCCGCCTGCACACCTTCGCCTCGGCCAAGGCTCCCCGCGGCAAGGGCCAGCGCCTGGAGGTGACCATCACCGACGGCAGCGGCCGCATCCAACTGGTCTTCTTCGGCAACGGCGTGCACAAGCCCCACAAGGAACTCCTGCCCGGCACCCGCGCGCTGTTCGCCGGCAAGGTCTCGATGTTCAACCGCAGACTCCAACTCGCCCACCCCGCCTACGAACTGCTGCGCGGCGACGACGCGGCCGAGACCGTGGACAGCTGGGCGGGCGCCCTGATCCCGCTCTACCCGGCCACGGCCAAGCTGGAGTCCTGGAAGATCGCCAAAGCGGTGCAGACGGTGCTGCCCAGCGCCCAGGAGGCCGTCGACCCCCTCCCGGAGTCGCTCCGCGCGGGCCGCGGCCTGGTCTCCCTCCCCGAAGCCCTGCTGAAGATCCACCGCCCGCACACGAAGGCGGACATCGCCGACGCCCGCTCCCGTCTGAAGTGGGACGAGGCGTTCGTCCTCCAGGTGGCCCTGGCACGCCGTCGCCACGCGGACACCCAACTCCCGGCGGTGGCCCGCAAGCCGAAGCCGGACGGCCTCCTCGCGGCCTTCGACGCCCGTCTGCCCTTCACCCTCACGGAGGGCCAGCGGAAGGTCTCGAAGGAGATCTTCGACGACCTGGCGACCGAGCACCCGATGCACCGGCTGCTCCAGGGGGAGGTCGGCAGCGGCAAGACCATGGTGGCACTGCGCGCCATGCTCGCCGTCGTGGACGCGGGCGGGCAGGCCGCCATGCTCGCGCCCACCGAGGTGCTCGCCCAGCAGCACCATCGGTCGATCGTGGAGATGATGGGCGAACTGGCCGAGGGGGGGATGCTCGGCGGGGCCGAGCAGGCCACCAAGGTGGTGCTGCTCACCGGCTCCATGGGGGCCGCCGCGCGACGTCGGGCGCTGCTCGACCTGGCCACCGGGGAGGCCGGGATCGTGATCGGCACCCATGCCCTGATCGAGGACAAGGTGCAGTTCCACGATCTGGGGCTGGTGGTGGTGGACGAGCAGCACCGGTTCGGGGTGGAGCAGCGGGACGCACTGCGCGGCAAGGGCAGGCAGCCGCCGCACCTGCTGGTCATGACGGCCACCCCGATTCCCCGGACCGTCGCCATGACCGTCTTCGGCGACCTGGAGACCTCCGTCCTCGACCAGCTTCCGGCCGGTCGGTCGCCGATCGCCAGCCATGTCGTTCCGGCCGCGGACAAGCCGCACTTCCTGGCGCGCGCCTGGGAGCGGGTGCGGGAGGAGGTGGCGGGCGGGCATCAGGCGTACGTCGTGTGTCCCCGGATCGGCGACGAGGAGGACGACCCGAAGAAGGCGAGGAAGTCGCCCGAGGACGAGGCCGAGAAGCGTCCGCCGCTCGCGGTGCTCGACGTCGCGGACCAGCTCGCCAAGGGGCCGCTGGAGGGCCTTCGGGTCGAGGTGCTGCACGGCAGGATGCAGCCGGACGACAAGGACGCGGTGATGCGCCGGTTCGCGGCCGGCGAGGTCGACGTCCTGGTCGCGACGACGGTCATCGAGGTCGGTGTCAACGTCCCGAACGCCACCGTGGTGGTGATCATGGACGCCGACCGCTTCGGGGTCTCACAGCTGCACCAGCTGCGCGGCCGGGTCGGGCGGGGCTCGGCGCCCGGTCTGTGCCTCCTGGTCACCGAGATGCCGGAGGCCGGCGCGGCCCGCCGGCGGCTGAACGCGGTCGCCTCCACACTCGACGGATTCGAACTCTCCCGGCTCGACCTCGAGCAGCGCCGCGAGGGAGACGTCCTCGGCCAGGCCCAGTCCGGCGCCCGCACCAGCTTGCGCATGCTCGCCGTCATTGACGACGAGGAGATCATCGCCCAGGCCCGCGAGGAGGCCGCGGCGGTCGTCGCGGCCGACCCGGACCTGGAACACCTGCCGGGACTGCACACGGCGCTTCAGGCCCTGCTGGACGACGAGAGGGAGCAGTACCTGGAGAAGGGCTGATCCCGTCCGGTCCCGTCACCGGGGCCGGGCAGGCGTGAGGGGCGGGCGCGCCCAGGGCCAGGCGTGGCTGAGAGACTGAAGACGTCACCGCACCAGACGTCACCCACCGCAGACCGACAAGGACCGAAGAGATGACCCGCGTGATCGCCGGTCGCGCCGGCGGGCGCCGCCTCGCCGTTCCCCCCGGACACGGGACCCGCCCCACCTCCGACCGCGCGCGCGAGGGCCTCTTCTCCACCTGGCAGGCCCTCCTCGGCGGCCCGCTGGACGGCGAACGCGTCCTCGACCTGTACGCCGGCTCCGGCGCCGTGGGCCTGGAGGCCCTGTCCCGCGGAGCCGGCCACACCCTCCTGGTGGAGGCCGACGCCCGCGCCGCCCGCACCGTCCGCGAGAACGTCCGGGCGCTCGGTCTGCCCGGCGCCGAAGTCAGGGCGGGCAAAGCGGAACAGGTCATCCGGACATCGGCGCCGGCGGACCCGTACGACATCGTCTTCCTCGATCCGCCGTACGCCGTGTCCGACGACGATCTTCGCGAGATCCTGCTCACACTCCGCTCGGGGGGCTGGCTCGCGGCCGACGTCCTCGTCACCGTGGAGCGCAGCACCAGAGGCGGGGAATTCAGGTGGCCGGACGGCTTCGACGCGATCCGGGCCCGTCGCTACGGCGAGGGAACGTTTTGGTACGGTCGCGCCGCCTCTACGTGCGAAGACGTACGATGACCGGACCGGAGAGCGAGGGATCACAAGTGCGCCGCGCCGTCTGTCCCGGGTCGTTCGACCCGATCACCAACGGACACCTCGACATCATCGCCCGCGCCTCCAGGCTGTACGACGAGGTGTACGTCGCGGTGATGATCAACAAGGCCAAGAAGGGCCTGTTCGAGATCGACGAGCGGATCGACCTGATCCGCCAGGTCACCAGCGAGTTCGGGAACGTGACGGTGGAGGCGTTCCACGGACTGCTCGTCGACTTCTGCAAGCAGCGCGACATCCCCGCGATCGTCAAGGGCCTGCGCGCCGTCAGCGACTTCGACTACGAGCTGCAGATGGCCCAGATGAACAACGGCCTCTCCGGTGTCGAGACCCTCTTCGTCCCCACCAACCCCACCTACAGCTTCCTGTCCTCCTCGCTCGTCAAGGAAGTCGCGGCCTGGGGCGGGGACGTCTCCCACCTGGTCCCCCCGGTCGTCCTCGAAGCCCTCACCCGGCGCCTGAAGAAGGACTGAGCGGTCCCCGGCGGGACCTCCAAGAAATCTGACAGCCCGTCACTCGGTGTCGGGCGGGGCGGCAGTGGCCGTACAGTCGATCCGTCCGTCTCCAACACATCCGTAGAGAGTGGCGAGCACACGGTGGACGTGCAGAAGAAGCTCGACGAGATCGTCGCGGTGGTCTCCAGCGCCCGGTCCATGCCCATGTCGGCGTCGTGCGTGGTCAACCGCGCCCAGCTGCTCTCGATGCTGGAGGAGCTGCGCCAGGCGCTGCCCGACTCGCTGGCCGAGGCCCAGGAGCTCATCGGCGACCGCGAGCAGATGGTCGAACGGGCCCGCCAGGAGGCCGAGCGGATCATCGAGAGCGCCCACGCCCAGCGCGGCTCCCTGATCTCCGACACCGAGGTCGCCCGCCGCTCCCAGGCCGAGGCCGACCGGATCCTCGCCGAGGCACGTCAGGAGGCCGAGGAGATCCGCGCCGAGGCCGACGACTACGTCGACTCCAAGCTCGCCAACTTCGAGGTCGTCCTCACCAAGACCCTCGGCTCGGTCGGCCGCGGCCGCGAGAAGCTCCTCGGCACCGGTCCCGGCCTCGACGAGAACGGCTACGAGGACGAGGACGCCCCCGAGCGCAGCCACGACCCGGAGACCCTGCGCCGCGACGCGGACTCCTACGTGGACGCCAAGCTCGGCGCCTTCGAGGCCGTCCTCGCCAAGACGCTGGAGGCCGTCGGCAAAGGCCGCCAGAAGCTGCACGGCCGGATCGCCACCGACGACCTCGGCGCCCTTGCCGGTGACACCACCACCGTCCAGCACACCAGCGACGCCGACTACCTCGCCGACCTCGCGGCCCTCGCCGACACCCCGGACCCGGCGCCCGCCGTCCCGGCCCAGCAGAGCGAGCCGGCCTACGCGCAGGCGCAGGACCCGTACGGGTACCAGCAGCCCGACCAGTACGGTTACCAGCACACGTACGCCCAGCAGGACGCCTACGGCTACCAGCAGGCCGACCCCTACGCCGCCTACCCCGCCGCGCAGGGCTACGACCAGCAGGTCGCGTACGACCAGGGCCGGAGCGGACAGGGGTACGCGCAGGGGAACGCCCTCGACGAGACCAGTCTCTTCGACACCAGCATGATCAGCGCCGAGCAGCTGCGGGCCTACGAGCAGGAACGCGGCGGTCACTGAGCGCAACCGTCGCAGGCGTCCCAGGACCCCTTCGGCGCACCGGATTGGGCCGAGAGCGGAAGGTCCAGTATCCTGGCTCTTCGGTCGCGCGTACGCACACGCTGTTTCGTAGACGTCCGCGATCAACGCTGCCCGGGAACACCGGAGGGCAGCGTTCCCCCGAGCTCGGAAGACCGAAAGCAGGAATGGCCCTGAACGCCCGCCTCGACCACCGCAACCCCCTCGTGTTCGACACGCACGAGCTGGGTCGGCGGCCTGGTGCGCTGCAGCGCCTGACCCGCACGGTCGACGCCCCCAAGGACTTCGGTATCCGCGGGGTCATCGGAGTGCCGGAAGGCGCCCCGGTGGAGCTCGAGCTCCGGCTGGAGTCGGTCATGGAGGGGGTGCTCGTCACGGGCACCGCCCGTGCCAGGGCCGAGGGGGAGTGCGTAAGGTGTCTGGAGTCGGTCGAGCTGGAGCTCGAAGCGGACTTCCAGGAACTGTTCTCGTACCCTGACGCCGACGACCGGGGCCGCGTGATCGCGGAACCGGGCGACGACGCCGAGGACGACGAGGACAGGTTCTTCCTCGAGGACGGCCTGTTCGACCTCGAACCTCTGCTGCGCGATGCGGTGGTGCTCGCACTGCCGATGCAGCCGGTGTGCCAGGAAGACTGCCCGGGCCTGTGCTCCGCATGCGGGGCGCGGCTCGCGGACGACCCGGACCACCACCATGACGCCGTCGACATCCGTTGGGCGGCACTGCAGGGAGTCGCCGACTCACTCCAGAGTGGCGACAAGGACGACACGAGCGGCGCCGAAGCGGGCGTCGACGAGAAGCAGGAGAAGTAGCCGTGGCTGTTCCGAAGCGGAAGATGTCGCGCAGCAACACGCGCCACCGCCGGTCGCAGTGGAAGGCTGCGGTCCCCACCCTGGTCGCGTGCGAGCGCTGCCACGAGCCCAAGCAGCAGCACATCGCGTGCCCGTCGTGCGGCACCTACAACAAGCGCCAGGTCCTCGAGGTCTGAGCGGCTGGTGAGAGGTCTGATGTCTGACGCCAAGGCGGACCCACACGCCAGGAAGAAGGCGGACAACACAGCCTCGTCCCACACGCTTCTGGAAGGGCGGCTCGGCTACAAGGTCGAGTCCGCCCTTCTGGTGCGTGCGCTGACCCACCGCTCCTACGCGTACGAGAACGGCGGTCTGCCGACGAACGAGCGCCTGGAGTTCCTCGGGGACTCCGTGCTCGGCCTCGTCGTCACCGACACGCTGTACCGCACCCACCCCGACCTGCCCGAGGGCCAGCTGGCCAAGCTGCGGGCCGCGGTGGTCAACTCGCGTGCGCTGGCGGAAGTGGGTCGCGGGCTCGATCTGGGCTCCTTCATCCGGCTCGGCCGGGGTGAAGAGGGCACGGGCGGCCGGGACAAGGCGTCCATCCTCGCCGACACCCTCGAAGCGGTGATCGGTGCTGTGTACCTGGATCAGGGGCTGGACTCGGCGGCGGAGCTGGTGCACCGCCTGTTCGACCCGCTGATCGAGAAGTCCTCGAATCTCGGTGCCGGCCTGGACTGGAAGACCAGCCTCCAGGAGCTGACCGCGACCGAGGGGCTCGGCGTGCCCGAGTACCTGGTCACGGAGACCGGCCCGGACCACGAGAAGACCTTTACTGCTGCCGCCCGCGTCGGAGGCGTCTCGTACGGCACCGGCACCGGCCGCAGCAAGAAGGAGGCGGAGCAGCAGGCCGCGGAGTCGGCCTGGCGTTCCATCCGCGCCGCCGCGGACGCACGCGCGAAGGCGGCGGCCGAGGCGGGGGCCCCCGACGGGGCCGTCGAGTCCGCCGCCACGGCCCCGGCGAGCGACACGGCCACGGCCTGATTCCTTCATCACGGAACCGCCCCGGCACTGCCGGGGCGGTTCCGTTTTCCCGGGCCGCGTCCGCCCGTGTGCGCGCCGCGCCGGTCTTCCGTGCCGGTACCCACCGGCCGCCGCGCGCCTCGTCCCGCCGCTGCGGACGGGGCGTCACCCCTTCCTGGCCAAGAGGTACGCTGCGGACGTCGTCCCCTGCTCACCCCTCCGGAGGAGTCCGTGCCCGAGCTGCCCGAGGTCGAAGTCGTGCGGCGGGGGCTGGGGCGCTGGGTGGCCCACCGGACGGTCGCCGACGTCGAGGTGCTGCACCCGCGGGCCGTACGTCGCCACCCGGCCGGCGGGGACGACTTCGCGCACCGCCTGAAGGGGCAGCGGATCGGCACCCCGAGCCGCCGCGGCAAATACCTCTGGGTCCCCCTCGAGACCACCGGCACGGCGATCCTGGCCCACCTCGGCATGAGCGGTCAGCTTCTCGTCCAGCCGCACGGGGCGCCGGACGAGAAGCACCTCAGGATCCGGTTCCGCTTCGACGACGCCCTCGGCACCGAGCTGCGCTTCGTCGACCAGCGCACCTTCGGCGGCCTCTCGCTGCACGACACCGCCCCCGACGGGCTGCCCGACGTCATCGCGCACATCGCCCGCGACCCGCTCGACCCGCTCTTCGACGACGAGGCCTTCCACCAGGCGCTGCGCCGCAAGCGCACCACCGTCAAACGGGCCCTGCTCGACCAGTCGCTGATCAGCGGCGTCGGCAACATCTACGCCGACGAGGCGCTGTGGCGCTCCCGCATCCACTACGAGCGCCCCACCGCCGGCCTCACCCGCCCCCGTACCGCGGAACTCCTGGGCCACATCAGGGACGTGATGAACGCGGCGCTCGCCGTCGGCGGCACGAGCTTCGACAGCCTCTACGTCAACGTGAACGGGGAGTCGGGCTACTTCGACCGGTCGCTGGACGCGTACGGCCGTGAAGGCGAGCCCTGCCGGCGCTGCACCACGCCCCTGCGCCGCCGCGCCTGGATGAACCGCTCCAGCTACTTCTGCCCGAGCTGTCAGAGGGCGCCGCGCATCTCGTCGTAACGCTCGCGGGCCGCCAGGACGTCGTGCATACGGCCCTCCACGCAGTGGATGAGGGCCAGCAGGCGCTCGGCGACCTCGCGGCCGAGAGGGGTCAGTTCGTAGTCGACCCGGGGCGGGTTGGTGGGCTGGGCCTCGCGGTGCACCAGGCCGTCCCGCTCCAGTGCGTGCAGGGTCTGGGACAGCATCTTCTCGCTGACGCCGTCGACCCGGCGGCGCAGCTCGTTGAAGCGCATCGATCCCTCGTACAGGGCGCCGAGCGTGAGTCCGCCCCAGCGGCCCGTGACGTGCTCCAGAGTGCCGCGGGACGGGCAGGCCTTGGCGAACACGTCGTACGCGAGGTCCTGTTCCCCTGTGCACTCCCCGGTGTGGGTGCTGTTCATGTTCCAAGCGTACGCGAGCACAGCGCTAACCACGAGGTTGCACTAACTATTGGTTAGTGCTTTCCTTTTCTCGCCGCCGGTGAGCTGCGAACCTCTTCGCGGCCGCCGTTTCGTGATGTTCTGAGGAGAGCGAATCGTGACCAGCCCTGTTGTCTCCATCGCCTACCACTCCGGATACGGCCACACCGCCGTCCTCGCCGAGGCCGTACGGGACGGCGCCGCCGAGGCCGGCGCCCAGGCCCACCTGATCAAGGTCGACGAGATCACCGAGGAGCAGTGGGCGGCCCTCGACGCCTCGGACGCGATCGTCTTCGGCTCGCCGACCTACATGGGCACCGCGTCCGGCGCCTTCCACGTCTTCGCCGAGGCCACCTCCAAGCGCTGGTTCGGGCGGGCCTGGCAGGACAAGCTGGCCGCCGGCTTCACCAACTCCGCCTCCAAGAGCGGCGACAAGCTGCACACCCTGCAGTTCTTCCAGATCCTGGCCGCACAGCACGGCATGCACTGGGTCAACCTCGGGCTCCACCCCGGCTGGAACGCCAGCACCGGCTCCGAGAACGACCTCAACCGCCTCGGCGTCTTCGCCGGGGCGGCCGCCCAGACCAACAGCGACGAGGGCCCGGAGGCCGTCCACAAGGCCGACATCGCCACCGCCCGGCACCTCGGCCGCCGCGTCGCGGAGGCGGCACGCGTCTTCACGCTCGGCCGCGCCGCCGCCTGAGCCGACCGCCCGCACGCGACCGTGCCCCCCACCCGGGACGGGTGGGGGGCACGGTCGTACGACTGTGGTGGTGCAGGAGCGCGTCAGTGGCCGAAGAAGTGAAGGGCCGGGTCCCTGACCTGCGGCCGTGTGATTGATCAACGCTGCGACCTGCGACTCGGCTGTCGGCGGTTGTCGGCGTCGGTGGTCGGCGTTGGTTGTCGTTGAGCACCCTCGCACGGCCCGGAGACGGCCCGGGGGACGTCGCGGTGCCCCCTCGATGCGAACCATGGGCACGGCGGTCGTTGAGGTCTGCTGGGCACATCAAACGGGGGCCGGGGGCCGCCTGTGGTCGGAAGGGGTTGCGGTGGTTGCTGTACTTCCCTGCTGTACAGCACTCCGCTGGCGCCGCTTCCGCAGTTCATTCACAGCTGCATGCGCGCTGCCGCGTTGCTGCTCCAAAGGCTCAGGACAGTCCCACTACTACCGCCTGGGTCCGCGTACGGTTCCGTTGCCGTCGTCCTCTGCCGTCAGGATCCGCCGGCTACGGCCGACCGGACATGCGTGATTCGATGACGCCACACTCATCACAGGTCCATTCGGCAACCGATGTGGGTGTGTCGTCAGCGGGCTGACGTTCGATGGCGACCAAGGCGGCGTCGTCGTCGAGCCGGCCGCCGACGTGGTTGAGAAGGTCGCTGCGGAGGTGGTTGAGGAGTGCCGTGGGATGGCGGTGGTTCTGGGGGGTGAGTCGTTTGGCGAGCGGGTAGAACGCGCCGTCGGCATTGCGGGCCTCGATGGCACCGTCGGTGTAGAGGAGGAGGGTGTCTCTGGCCCCCAGGGCGAAGGTGTCGAGGTGGTAGGTGGTTTGCGTCAATGCGCCCAGGCCCAGCGGAGGCGCGGGTTGGCCGGCTTCCAGGCGCACGACGTCGTTCGCGCGTAGCAGTAGCGGTGGGGGGTGTCCGCAGGTGACGCTCCGCACGAGGGGCTCGGCGTCGGGGATTTCGAGGAGGGTGGCGGTGACGAACGCCTCTTCGGTCTGCTCGGGGCACACCGCTTCGGATGCGTTGCTGCGGACACTTGAATCCAGGTAGGCGGCGAGTTCCGGCAGCGTGGTCAGCCGGCGGGCGGCGTCGCGGAACGTGCTGATGGTGTGGGCGGCGGTGCCGACCGCCGGCAGGCCCTTGCCTCGAACATCGCCGATGATCAACCGTGTCCCCGTGGGCGTGCGCACGGCGGCGTAGAGATCTCCGCCGATGCGTGCTTCGTCCTCTGCCGCCAGGTACGTCGAGGCCAGGCGAAGAGGGCCGAGTCGGTGGGGGAGGGGAGGCAGTATGGCGCGTTGCGCGGCCTCGGCGACTGCGCGCAACTGGACCAGCTTCCGCTGTCCGTGTTCCGTCAGGTGCCGGGCGATCGTGATGGCCACCGAGGTCGCAAGGAGGGCAGCCGCCTGTGGTGGGTTCGCCGATTTGTGGACCAGGAAGATGGCTGTCAAAGCCGACACGGCCATGGCGGCGACAAGTGAGGTCACCCGGGAGCTCGCGTACCAGGAAGTCAGTACCGGCACCATGATCAGCAGGTCGGCGAGATGAATTGAGCCAGGCACCTGGAGATCGATGAGTGTGATCGCGAGAATGAGCAGCAAGGCGATGGCCAGCACGGATCGTGGTTGCGGCAAGGTATGCCGGTGAACGAGTGCCGGCCCAGCTCGGTGATCCACCAGGCGTAGGTCCTGCATGCTACGCGGAGCCGTACACGCAGGATTACGGAAAGTGAACGCCAATGTGCTACTCCATTACTAAAAGATCGTATCCTCGATTCTGATCAGAATATCAATGGATATGGGTCATATAGGGCAATGTGGAGCAAGTCACGAACATTGTTGAGGCCTGCGGGGCTTGATCATGGCGACTCTCCGCCGCAGAGCCAGAACATTCGCGGCGCCATCAACCTGCACTCGATGTGCTCAATCGGACCCACGCGCTGTGGAGCGGGCGTGGTCCCAGCTTCCGTCGGCCGCCGGACGAGCGAGCGCAGCGGGCCTTGACGGTCCGCCCGTCACCGCGTCCTTGATCTTCACTGGTTCCATGGGGCCGGCTCTGGACCGGAACCGCTTCAACGACCGCGTGTGGCGGCCGGCACTTCGAACTGCGGGCGTCGAAACGGGTCGGGAGAACGGCATGCACGCGCTGAGGCACTTCTGCGCCTCGGTGCTCCTCGATGCGGGGGAGAGCATCAAAGCCCCATCAAAGCCCTCAGCGAGTACCTGGGCCACCACGAGCCCGGCTTCACGCTTCGCACCTACACGCACCTGATGCCGTCGAGTGGGACCCGGACCCGGGCCGCCGTTGATCACGTCTTCCGGGAGGACGAACCTGCGGGGGGATGACGGCCCAGCGACGGCCCAGGAAGGTTCCCAGGGCTCTGACCTGCGGTTATCTCAGTAGCCGAAGTCCTGCGTCCACCAGGGGCCGCCGGAGCCGAAGTGCACTCCGACGCCCAGCGTCGTGAAGTCGCAGTTCAGTATGTTCGCCCGGTGGCCGGGGCTGTTCATCCAGGCGTCCATGACGTCCTGCGGGGTCGCCTGGCCGCGGGCTATGTTCTCGCCGCCCAGGTCCGTTATGCCGAGTACGGCCGCCCGCTGCCAGGGGTCCTTGCCGTCGGGGTCGGTGTGGTCGAAGAAGTTCCGCGCGGCCATGTCCGCGCTGAACGCCTCCGCCAGCTTGCGCAGCGGGCCGTTCGGGGTCACCGGGGAGCAGCCCACCTTGGCCCGCTCCTGGTTGACCAGCTTGATCACCTCGGCCGCGGCGGCGGCCTCGGAGGTCGCCTTCTGCGACGGGATCGTCACCTGCGGCTTCGCGGGCTGCTGTGACGGCGGCGCGGCCGTCGCCGTGGTTCCCGTCGCCGAGGGGGACGGCGTCCGCGCGGGCTGGGTCGTCGGCGCCGGAGAGGACGCCGAGGGGGTGGAGGGGGTCGCGGTCGTCGCAGGCGTGGGCGAGCGGTCGGCGTCGCGGCTGGTCGAGCTGGACCCGCGGTCGTTCGCGGGACCGCTCGTACCGCCCTGCTGGGTGGCGAAGCCCGACGGCGTGGTGCTGCCGCCGGCCTGCACATCGCCGGGGTCACCGCTCACCGAGAAGTGGTTGCCGCCCGGCAGCACCCCGGCGGCGACCGCCACGGTGCCCAGCGCCACGGCGGCGGAGACGCCCAGCAGGCCCGTGCGCACCGGCGTCGGGGCCTTCTTCCTGCGATGCGATCGGGTCGCGCGCCGCTCGGCCTCCAGGACCGCGGCGAAGCCGTAGAGGTTCTCCGGGCCGTAGCGCTCCGGCGAAGTGGAGTGGCTCTCGGTGACCCTCTTGGCGCGGCCCCCCGTGGCGGCGCGTCCGGCGGCGGAGCGTCGGTGGCGTCCCATTGCTGGCCTTCCTGGTCTTGCGGTCGGCGCAACTCACACGATCGTGTGAGTTTCACGTGAGAGTTATGGGTGGGGACGGTACCGCATCGCGCACGGGGCGGATGTGCCGGGAGGGACATTGGCCGGTTAGCGTGCACCCATGAACGACGACGCACGGCTGGTCGCGTGGGTGCGCGGACGTGTCCAGGGGGTGGGTTTCCGCTGGTTCACCCGGGCCAAGGCGCTGGAGATCGGCGGCCTGAATGGTTTTGCCCTCAATCTGGACGACGGACGGGTCCAGGTGGTGGCCGAGGGGCCACGGAAGGGCTGCGAGGGGCTGCTGGAGTGGCTCCGGGGCGACGACACACCCGGGCGTGTGGACGGAGTCACTGAGATTTGGGACACGCCCCGCGGCGGCTACGACGGCTTCGCGATCCGCTGAGCCGGAGCCCGCGGACCCCCGCTTCTCGGCGGAGGGGCATGCCGACGGCATCTGCCCTGGAGGGAAAGGTGCTGGTGGTTGCCAAGAACCGCTTGCCGTGGCAGGCTCCGCGGGTAAGGATGATCTCCACGCCCGCAGGGCCCCGCAGGAGCCGCAGCGCCGCCCGTTCAGGGCCGCGCCCCCGGGTCGCCCTCCATCGCAGGGCGTGATCGTGTTGACCGTCAAACTTTTTGGTGAGACGCTGAAAGCCCCGCGCACCTTAGCTGTTTGGCATGGAAGAACGGCGTAGAACTCACCATGCCGGGCACCGCGGGTGCGAATCCCTCACGACCCACACCGCATCGGTCGGTCACTCAGTGTGGAGGACCATCCATCATGGCAAAGGCGCTTCTCGGTTACGTCGGCGGCTCCGACCCGCGACTCCTCGCCGAGATGCGACGGCTTCAGCAGCGCGTCCAGGAACTCGAAGCCGAGCTCGTACGAATCCAGGCGGAGAACGACGCGCTGTCTACGGCTACCGCTTCTCACGACAGGCTCATGGAGAGCGTCGACGCACACCAGGCGGAGCCTGCGCTCACCTGATCACTGCATCACGCCACGGCACCAGCAGTGGTCGGGGTGCCCGTACCCACCGCTGGAGTTGTCAGAGTTGCAAGGGACGCTTCGGCGTCCCTTCTTTCTTGCCCCCGCGAACCTCGTCGCCCCCGCGCACCCCTTCGCTGTCTTCAACGGATGATGTGCCCTGCGCGTTCAGGGGTGAAACCGCGGGTTCATGGAGTGAGACAGGGCCGGGCGGTAGAGTCCGGCGGCGTGCACCTCAAGGCCCTGACCCTCCGCGGCTTCAAGTCGTTCGCCTCGGCGACCACGCTCCGGTTCGAGCCGGGGATCACGTGTGTGGTCGGCCCGAACGGCTCGGGCAAGTCCAATGTCGTGGACGCGCTCAGCTGGGTCATGGGCGAGCAGGGAGCCAAGTCGCTGCGCGGCGGCAAGATGGAGGACGTCATCTTCGCCGGTACCACCGGCCGCCCGCCGCTCGGCCGCGCCGAGGTGTCGCTGACCATCGACAACAGCGACGGCGCCCTCCCCATCGAGTACTCAGAGGTCACCATCACGCGGATCATGTTCCGCAACGGCGGCAGCGAGTACCAGATCAACGGCGATACCTGCCGTCTCCTCGACATCCAGGAACTCCTCTCCGACTCCGGCATCGGCCGCGAGATGCACGTGATCGTCGGCCAGGGCCAGCTCGACTCCGTCCTGCACGCCGACCCCATGGGCCGCCGCGCCTTCATCGAGGAGGCCGCGGGCGTCCTCAAACACCGCAAGCGCAAGGAGAAGGCGCTCAGGAAGCTGGACGCCATGCAGGCGAACCTAGCCCGCGTCCAGGACCTCACCGACGAGTTGCGCCGCCAGCTGAAACCGCTGGGCCGGCAGGCGGCGGTGGCCCGCCGGGCGGCCGTGATCCAGGCGGACCTGCGCGATGCCCGGCTGCGCCTGCTCGCCGACGACCTCGTACGGTTCCGGGAGGCCCTCAAGGCCGAGATCGCCGACGAGGCCGCGCTGAAGGAACGCAAGGAGGCCGCCGAGGCCGAGCTGAAGAGGGCCCTGCAGCGCGAGGCGCTCCTGGAGGACGAGGCACGGCAGCTGACGCCGCGTCTGCACCGGGCCCAGCAGACCTGGTACGAGCTCTCGCAGCTGGCGGAGCGGGTGCGCGGCACCGTCTCGCTGGCCGACGCCCGGGTCAAGAGCGCCACCTCCCAGCCGCCGGAGGAGCGGCGCGGACGCGACCCCGAGGACATGGAGCGCGAGGCCGCCCGCATCCGCGAGCAGGAGGCCGAGCTGGAGGCGGCCCTGGAGGCCGCCGAGCGCGCCCTGGAGGACACGGTCGCGCACCGGGCCGAGCTGGAGCGCGAACTGGCGCTCGAGGAACGGCGCCTGAAGGACGTGGCGCGCGCCATCGCGGACCGGCGCGAAGGGCTCGCCCGGCTCAGCGGCCAGGTGGGCGCCGCCCGTTCACGCGCGGCCGCAGCCCAGGCCGAGATCGACCGGCTCGCCGCCTCGCGCGACGAGGCACAGCAGCGCGCCGTCGCCGCCCAGGAGGAGTACGAGGCCCTGAAGGCCGAGGTCGACGGGCTGGACGCGGGCGACGCGGACCTGGCCGAGCGGCACGAGAGGTCCAAGGCCGCGCTCACCGACGCGGAGGCCGCGCTCACGGCCGCACGCGAGGCGGCCACGGCGGCGGAACGGGCGCGCGCCGCGACCCAGGCCCGGCATGACGCCCTGGCCATGGGCCTGCGCCGCAAGGACGGCACCGGCGCCCTGCTGGAGGCGAAGGACCGCCTGGCCGGCCTGCTCGGCCCGGCCGCGGAACTGCTGACGGTGACCCCGGGCCATGAGGTCGCCCTCGCGGCGGCCTTCGGCGCGGCGGCGGACGCCCTGGCGGTGGCGGACCCGGCCTCGGCGGCCGACGCCCTGCGCCTGCTGCGCAAGCAGGACGGGGGACGGGCGGCGCTGCTGGTGGCCGGGGCACCCCAGGAGCCGGCGGCCCCGGACAGCAGCGGCGGTTCCGGTGGGAACCCCTTCGCCGCCGATCTCCTCCGCGGCCCCGCCGACCTCATGCCCGCCGTACGCCGGCTGCTGCGCGGCATCGTCGTCGTGAGCACGTTGGAGGACGCAGAGGAACTGGTCCGGGCACGGCCCGAGCTGACCGCCGTCACCGCCGAGGGCGATCTCCTCGGGGCATACTTCGCGCACGGGGGGTCCGCCGGGGCGCCCAGCCTGCTGGAGGTGCAGGCCTCTGTCGCCGAGGCCGCCGCCGAGCTGGAGGAACTCGCCGTGCGGTACGAGGAGTTGGCCGAGGCGCAGCGACTCGCGGGGGAGCGGCGCACGGAGTGTGCCGCGCTCGTGGAGGAGCTGGGGGAGCGGCGGCGGGCGGCCGAGCGGGAGAAGTCCCAGGTCGCCCAGCAGCTGGGCCGGCTGGCCGGGCAGGCCCGCGGGGCCGCCGGGGAGGCCGAGCGCAGTGCCGCCGCCGCCACGCGCGCCCAGGAGGCGCTCGACAAGGCCCTGCAGGAGGTCGAGGAACTGGCAGAGCGGCTCGCCGTCGCCGAGGAGATGCCGGTCGAGGAGGAGCCCGACACCTCCGTACGCGACCGCCTCGCGGCCGACGGCGCCAACGCGCGGCAGACCGAGATGGAGGCCCGCCTCCAGGTCCGCACCCACGAGGAACGCGTCAAGGGCCTGGCCGGACGCGCCGACTCCCTGGACCGGGCCGCCCGCGCCGAACGCGAGGCACGCGCACGTGCCGAGCAGCGGCGGGCCCGGCTGCGCCATGAGGCGGCCGTCGCGGAGGCCGTCGCCTCCGGTGCCCGGCAGCTCCTCGCCCATGTCGAGGTCTCCCTGAGCCGGGCGGAGGCCGAGCGCGCCGCCGCCGAGGCGGTCAAGGCACGCCGGGAGGAGGAACTGGCGGCGGCCCGCGCACACGGCCGCGACCTCAAGGCCGAACTGGACAAGCTCACCGACTCCGTCCACCGCGGCGAGGTGCTCGGCGCCGAGAAGCGGCTGCGCATAGAGCAGCTGGAGACCAGGGCGCTGGAGGAACTGGGCATCGAGCCGGCGGTCCTGGTCGCCGAGTACGGCCCCGACCAGCTCGTACCGCCCTCCCTGCCCGCCGAGGGCGAAGAGCTGCCCGAGGACCCGGAGCATCCGCGCAACCGGCCGAAGCCGTTCGTGCGCGCCGAGCAGGAGAAGCGGCTCAAGGCCGCCGAACGCGCCTACCAGCAGCTCGGCAAGGTCAACCCGCTCGCCCTGGAGGAGTTCGCCGCGCTGGAGGAGCGCCACAAGTTCCTCAGCGAGCAGCTCGACGACCTCAAGAAGACCCGCGCCGACCTGCTCCAGGTGGTCAAGGAGGTCGACGAGCGCGTCGAGCAGGTGTTCACCGAGGCCTACCGCGACACGGCCCGGGAGTTCGAGGGCGTCTTCGGCCGGCTGTTCCCCGGCGGGGAGGGCCGGCTGGTCCTGACCGACCCGGACAACATGCTCACCACCGGCGTGGACGTCGAGGCGCGGCCCCCGGGCAAGAAGGTCAAGCGGCTCTCGCTGCTCTCCGGCGGCGAGCGGTCGCTGACGGCCGTCGCCCTGCTGGTGTCGATCTTCAAGGCCCGCCCCAGCCCGTTCTACGTGATGGACGAGGTCGAGGCGGCCCTCGACGACACCAACCTGCAGCGGCTGATCCGCATCATGCAGGAGCTGCAGGAGGCCTCGCAGCTGATCGTGATCACGCACCAGAAGCGGACGATGGAGGTCGCCGACGCGCTGTACGGCGTCTCCATGCAGGGCGACGGTGTGTCCAAAGTCATCTCGCAGCG
Source organism: Streptomyces sp. PTL18 (assembly GCF_059510295.1). Classification (NCBI taxonomy): domain Bacteria; kingdom Bacillati; phylum Actinomycetota; class Actinomycetes; order Kitasatosporales; family Streptomycetaceae; genus Streptomyces; species Streptomyces sp. PTL18. Next base: position 59,353 of record NZ_JCAJZO010000011.1, read on the forward strand.
GCTGCGCTAGACGACTGCTCGCTACACCGGTTGCAGCCTGCATGTTTCACAACTTCAACACTTGAACACAACGCTTCGGTCGCATGCCGGAAAGCTCACAGTGACTGCCCTATTGACTTCGAAAGTTGAAGGCATAGTCTCTGCACCGTTGCTTTTACCTTCAGATATGAGTGGCGTTAACGAGTGCTTCCCGGGTACTTGCAACGCCACCCCTACCCGAAAGGGCCCAGCCCACCCCCGGCAGCGCTGCCGGTGGCCCGAGGAGTACACGTTGACCAGCACAGCGCACGCATCCAGGACAGGAGCCGGCACGGCTCACCCCGATCATCTGGGGCACGTCATCTTCATCGCGGCGGCCGCCGCGATGGGCGGCTTCCTCTTCGGCTACGACAGCTCCGTGATCAACGGCGCCGTCGAGGCCATCCGGGACCGCTACGACATCGGCTCCGCAGCGCTGGCGCAGGTCATCGCCGTCGCCCTGATCGGCTGTGCCGTCGGTGCCGCCACCGCCGGTCGCATAGCGGACCGCCTCGGCCGTATCCGGGTGATGCAGATCGCGGCCGTCCTCTTCGTCGCCAGCGCCGTCGGCTCCGCCCTGCCTTTCGCCCTGTGGGACTTCGCCCTGTGGCGCATCATCGGCGGCTTCGCCATCGGCATGGCCTCCGTGATCGGTCCCGCCTACATCGCCGAGGTCGCCCCGCCCGCCTACCGCGGCCGGCTCGGCTCCTTCCAGCAGGCCGCGATCGTCGTCGGCATCGCCGTCTCGCAGCTGGTCAACTGGGGCCTGCTCAACGCCGCCGGCGGCCACCAGCGCGGCAAGCTGATGGGCCTGGAGGCCTGGCAGGTCATGCTCGGCGTCATGGTCGTCCCGGCCCTCCTGTACGGCCTGCTCTCCTTCGCCATCCCCGAGTCCCCCCGCTTCCTGCTCTCCGTCGGCAAGCGGGAGCGCGCGCGGGAGATCCTCGCCGAGGTCGAGGGCCAGGGCGCCGATCTGGACGCCCGCGTGGCCGAGATCGAGCAGGCCATGAAGAGCGAGCACAAGTCCACCTTCAAGGACCTGCTCGGAGGCGGCTTCTTCTTCAAGCCGATCGTCTGGATCGGCATCGGCCTGTCGGTCTTCCAGCAGTTCGTCGGTATCAACGTCGCGTTCTACTACTCCTCGACGCTGTGGCAGTCGGTCGGCGTCGACCCGACGGACTCGTTCTTCTACTCCTTCACCACCTCGATCATCAACATCGTCGGCACCGTGATCGCGATGATCTTCGTGGACCGCATCGGCCGCAGGCCGCTCGCGCTCATCGGATCCGTCGGCATGGCCGTCGGCCTCGCACTGGAGGCCTGGGCGTTCTCGTACCACCTGGTCGACGGCAAGCTGCCCAGCACCCCGGGCTGGGTCGCCCTGATAGCCGCCCACGTGTTCGTCCTCTTCTTCGCCCTGTCCTGGGGTGTGGTCGTCTGGGTCATGCTCGGCGAGATGTTCCCGAACCGGATCCGCGCCGCCGCCCTGGGCGTGGCCGCCGCCGCGCAGTGGATCGCCAACTGGGCCATCACCGCGAGCTTCCCCTCGCTCGCCGACTGGAACCTGTCCGGCACCTACGTGATCTACGCGGCCTTCGCCGCGCTCTCCATCCCGTTCGTCCTGAAGTTCGTGAAGGAGACGAAGGGCAAGGCGCTGGAGGAGATGGGCTGAGCCTGACGGAAAGGCTCCTCGCACTCGAGGAGAAGGGCCAAGTCCCCGCTGCCCCTCTCCTCGGACCCCGTCGCCGCCCGGCTCGGCCACTGCCCGAGCCGGGCGGCGGTCCTCCGCCCGCCACCCCGTACGGAAGGCCGAGCTCTCCAGCCGGGTGAGCACCCGCTCGCGGAACAGCTGCGGGCTGCGTCGGGCCGCGTCCGCGCGGCGCCGACGGCGGCCCGTCGGCCACCGGGACGGTGACCGAGCGCCGTCGGGTCGCACCGAGCACGTTTCAGCGGCGAAGACGAAGGGCGACGGCAGCCGGTTGGTCGCCGTCCCGTGGTGCTCCTCCGTCTGCACCGTGGTGATCCCCGGCCGTCGGCGTACCCGGCCGTCGCCGCGGCCGTGCGGTAGCGGTGCCCCGTGGGGCCGGGGTGGCCCCGGGTTCGACCAGGTCGAACCATACGGCCGCGACGGCCGTGACAAGGTCCCCCTTCGCCTGCGCCGGGCGGGTGTACGGGGGGACGTCAGCCGATGGCCCGTCAGGAGACCAGGGGTGTGGGGCCCCGGAGCCGCCGCCGAACGGGGCGGTGCCCGGTCGCGCATACTGGACCCGTTATGGAAACCGTCATCCTTGCTGTAGTCATCGCCGTGGTCGTGCTCGGCGCGCTCGGCGGGCTCATCGTCGGCAGCCGGCGCCGCAGGCCGCTGCCCCCGGCGCCCCCCAAGACGCCCGACATCACCGCCCCTCCGGTCGAGCCGCACGTCGGCGAAGAGGCCGAGACCCCGCGCGACGAGGATCGCCGGACGATAGAGGAGGTGGATCTTCCGGGCGGTGGGGCTCCCGTCGCCGTCGAGGAGCCGCCCGTCATCGAGGCGCCCCCGATCGAGATCCCGGAGCCCACCGCCGGCCGTCTGGTCCGTCTGCGGGCCCGTCTGTCACGTTCGCAGAATGCGCTCGGCAAGGGGCTCCTCACCCTCCTGTCCCGCGAGCACCTCGACGACGAGACCTGGGAGGAGATCGAGGACACGCTGCTCACCGCCGACGTCGGCGTGCAGCCCACCCAGGAGCTGGTCGAGCGGCTGCGCGAGCGCGTGAAGGTGCTCGGCACCCGCATGCCCCAGGAGCTGCGCGGCCTGCTGCGCGAGGAGCTGCTCACGCTGGTCGGCCCCGAGATGGACCGCACCGTCCACACCGAGCCCGAGACCAGCAAGCCCGGCATCGTGATGGTCGTCGGCGTCAACGGCACCGGCAAGACCACCACCACCGGCAAGCTGGCCCGGGTCCTGGTGGCCGACGGCCGCACCGTCGTCCTCGGCGCCGCCGACACCTTCCGTGCCGCCGCCGCCGACCAGTTGCAGACCTGGGGCGAGCGGGTCGGCGCCTACACCGTGCGCGGGCCGGAGGGCGGCGACCCCGCCTCCGTGGCCTTCGACGCGGTCAAGGAGGGCAAGGAGATGGGCGCCGACGTGGTGCTGATCGACACCGCCGGCCGGCTGCACACCAAGACCGGGCTCATGGACGAGCTGGGCAAGGTCAAGCGCGTCGTGGAGAAGCACGCCCCGCTCGACGAGGTGCTGCTCGTCCTGGACGCCACGACCGGGCAGAACGGTCTCATCCAGGCCCGTGTCTTCGCCGAGGTCGTGGACATCACGGGCATCGTGCTCACCAAGCTCGACGGCACGGCCAAGGGCGGCATCGTGGTGGCGGTCCAGCGGGAGCTGGGGGTGCCGGTGAAGCTGGTCGGTCTCGGCGAGGGTGCGGACGACCTGGCGCCGTTCGAGCCGGAAGCGTTCGTGGATGCGCTTATCGGGGACTGAGCGCGCCGGCGCACGCCGTGCGTGCGGGATCGTACGGAGGAAGGGCCCTGTTCCACGGTGCAACTGGAACGGGGCCCTTCGGTATCGGTGGAGCCGGCCCTTCTCGTGTCGGCCGACCCGGTGCCCACCAGTGCCACGGCAGGCCACGTTTGCCCGTCGAGGAGCGGCGTGCGGTGCGTGCTCTCCAGGGGCACCCCCTGCTCGCAGAGCTCGGGGGAGCCTGCCGGGCGTCGCGACGTGGCGAACGTTGCCTGCCGGGGTGGGCCACAGCACTAGACGCCTGAGCGATGCGCCACATGCGCCAGCGTGCCGATCAGCAGGCGGGCCGCCGGGGGCTTGGTCGCCGAGTCCAGGGCGGGGGAGCGGAGCCAGCGGACCGGGCCCAGGCCGCCGCGGTCCGAGGGCGGGGCCGTGACGTACGCGCCGGGGCCCAGGGCGTGCAGATCCAGGGCGGTGTCGTCCCACGCCATCCGGTACAGCAGCTCGGGCAGCTCGGCGGCGGACCCGGCGGCGACGAAGAAGTGGGCGCGGCCCTCCGGGGTCGCCGTCACCGGGCCGAGCGGCAGGCCCATGCGCTCCAGCCGGACCAGGGCGCGCCGCCCGGCCGCCTCGGCGACCTCGATCACGTCGAACGCCCGGCCGACCGGCAGCATCACCGCGGCGCCCGGTACCTCGGCCCAGGTCTCGGTCACCTCGTCGAGTGTCGCGCCGGCACGCATGACGGGCGCGAAGTCCAGCGGGTGCGCGCCGGGCGCACCGCAGTCCGCCTTCCCGCAGGAGCACTGCCCGGCGACCGCCCGTGCGCCGGGCACCACGTCCCAGCCCCACAGCCCGGTGTACTCGGCCACGGCCGTGCACTCCGACGAGCGGCCCCGGCGCCGCGCACCGGAGCGGATGTCGCGGATGCCCCGCGTGCCGCCGATCGTGAAGCCCATGCCCCCTCCAACGGGTCCAGCGCGCCGGTGGTTACGCCTTGGAAGCGGAACGTGACTTTCTGTTCCCGGTCCTGAGTCGTCTCCACGGGGCCCCGGGCAGCGCCCGGTTGCATCCCGGGGTGGTGCGCGGTCGGTGCGCGCCGCTGAGTGCACGTATCCATCCGCTTCCGGCTGTCATGTGTCAAGTGAATCGTGCGGGGCCCGCCCTTGGTTCATTCGAAGGGGTGGCGAATGGTGGCGTTTCTGTGTACGCCATGGCTGGCCGAGTGATCGTGGGACTACTTTGAGTGCACGGCTCCTGGGGTGTGTGCGCTCGCGGGTATGCCGGAGGCAAGTCGGTTCCCGTCCGACGGGTGAGAACCACCGACGCGAGGCCGTGCGCACCGGCATTCTGGTAGTGCTTGGCGCGCACAGCGACAAGTGGTCTGAGGGATGGGGGCGTTCCAGTGGGCGGCAGTGACGGAAGCGCGACGAACGCCGACAAGCGCCCCAACGAGCTGCTCACCTCGTGGTTCGTGCGCAGCGGCTGGTCGAAGGGCGAGCTGGCGCGCCAAGTGAACCGCAGAGCGCGCCAGTTGGGGGCGAACCACATCTCCACGGACACCTCCCGGGTGCGCCGCTGGCTCGACGGGGAGAACCCGCGCGAGCCGATCCCGCGAATCCTGTCGGAGCTGTTCTCCGAGCGTTTCGGCTGTGTGGTCGCCGTCGAGGACCTCGGGCTGCGCCCCGCACACCAGTCACCCTCCGTGTCCGGGATCGACCTGCCCTGGACGGGCCCGCAGACCGTGGCCATGATCAGCGAGTTCTCGCGCAGCGACCTGATGCTGGCGCGGCGCGGCTTCCTCGGGACCTCGCTGGCCCTGTCCGCGGGCCCGTCCCTCATCGAGCCCGTGCAGCGCTGGCTGGTGCCGAGCCCCGCCTCCCCGCGCGAGGAGCCCCTGACCGCCGCGCCCTCCGGGCGTGCCCGCGGCCGGCTCTCCCAGCCCGAGCTCGACCTCCTCGAGGCCACCACCGTGATGTTCCGCAAGTGGGACGCCCAGTGCGGCGGCGGACTGCGCCGCAAGGCGGTCGTCGGCCAGCTGCACGAGGTGACCGACCTCCTGCAGGAACCGCAGCCCGAGGCCACCACCAGGCGCCTGTTCAAGGTCGCCGCCGAGCTCGCCGAACTGGCCGGCTGGATGAGCTATGACGTCGGACTGCAGCCCACCGCGCAGAAGTACTTCGTGCTCGCCCTGCACGCCGCCAAGGAGGCGGGTGACAAGCCGCTCGGCTCGTACATCCTCTCCAGCATGAGCCGCCAGATGATCCACCTCGGCCGTCCCGAGGACGCCCTGGAGCTCATCCATCTCGCCCAGTACGGCAGCCGCGACTGCGCGAGCCCCCGCACCCAGGCGATGCTGTATGCGATGGAGGCCCGCGCGTACGCGAACATGGGACAACCCGGCAGGTGCAAGCGCGCCGTCCGGATGGCCGAGGACACCTTCGCCGACGCCGAGGACTGGGACCGGCCCGACCCCGACTGGATCCGCTTCTTCTCCGAGGCCGAGCTGTACGCGGAGAACTCCCACTCCTTCCGCGACCTCGCCTATGTCGCGGGCCGCAGCCCCACCTACGCCTCCCTCGCCGAGCCGCTGATGCACAGCGCCGTCGACCGGTTCGCCGCGGATCCCGAGCACCAGCGGTCGTACGCGCTCAACCTGATCGGCATGGCCACCGTGCATCTCCTCCAGCGCGAACCCGAGCAGAGCGCTGTGCTCACCAAGCGGGCCCTGGAGGTCGCCAAAAAGGTGCGCTCGGAACGGGTCAACACTCGTATTCGAAAAACCGTCGACACCGCTGTACGCGATTTCGGTGAGCTCTCGGAGATCGTCGAACTCGCCGATCATCTCGCCGCCCATCTGCCCGAGACCGCCGAAGCGGGCTGACCCCTCGCGGGCCCCGGGATCCAAGGGCCCAAGGACTCCGGCCGCGGCCGCCATCCCAACCGCCCGACTCGGCTCCCCCCATGCCAGGTCATCGGATGGCCGTCGCGGCCGGGCTCTCTTTTGCGCCCGAGTCGGCGCCGCTCTCGCGGAGACGGTTGCTCGCCGTGGGGGCTGAACAATTGATGGTTGCCGGGTGATTCGGCCGATGGTCGTGCTGCCCGCCATCGAAGGTTGCGCCACGATAACGATCAGCGCTGCCGGTATCCGGCAGTTCATCAACGCGTAACACGCCGGGCGCCTTCGTCACTGCGGTGAAACATCGAGGGGCTTCCACCGAAACGGCGCTGCGTCAATCTCGTGGCCCATAACCCCCACGCCCTCATGACCGGACCGCTCTCCGGCTTCGCCCGCACGGGGCCGTACCAACCGACTAGGAGACGCCGATGGCACCAGCCGCCATCACGCTTGCGGCGGACGCACCCAAGCTGTCGTCCGCCAACACAGGTTTCATGCTCATCGCTTCCGCCCTGGTGCTGATCATGACCCCGGGCCTGGCCTTCTTCTACGGAGGCATGGTCCGCGTCAAGAGCACCCTGAACATGCTGATGATGAGCTTCATCAGCATGGGCATCATCACCATTCTGTGGGTGCTCTACGGCTTCTCCCTCGCCTTCGGCACGAGCAACGGCTTCATCGGCTGGGACTCCGACTGGTTCGGCCTCCGCAAGATCGGTCTGACGGAGCTCTGGCCCGGCTACACGATCCCGATCTTCGTGTTCATGGTCTTCCAGATGATGTTCGCGATCATCACGCCGGCCCTGATAAGCGGCGCCCTCGCGGACCGTGTGAAGTTCTCGGCCTGGTCGCTCTTCATCGCGCTGTGGCTCACGGTCGTCTACGTCCCGGTCGCCCACTGGGTCTGGGGTTCCGACGGCTGGGCCTTCAAGCTCGGCGTGATCGACTTCGCGGGTGGAACGGCGGTCCACATCAACGCCGGTGCGGCCGCGCTCGGAGTGATCCTCGTCATCGGCAAGCGCGTCGGCTTCAAGAAGGACCCGATGCGTCCGCACAGCCTTCCGCTGGTCATGCTCGGCGCGGGTCTGCTGTGGTTCGGCTGGTTCGGCTTCAACGCGGGCTCCTGGCTCGGCAACGACGACGGCGTCGGTGCGCTGATGTTCGTCAACACGCAGGTCGCCACAGGTGCCGCCATGCTGGCCTGGCTCGCCTACGAGAAGATCCGCCACGGCGCGTTCACCACGCTGGGAGCGGCCTCCGGCGCGGTCGCCGGTCTGGTCGCGATCACCCCGTCCGGTGGTGCGGTCTCCCCGCTCGGCGCGATCGCCGTCGGTGCCATCGCCGGTGTCGCCTGCGCCGCGGCCGTGGGCCTGAAGTTCAAGTTCGGCTACGACGACTCCCTCGACGTCGTCGGCGTCCACATGGTCGGCGGCATCATCGGCTCCCTGCTGATCGGCTTCTTCGCCACCGGCAAGGGCCAGTCCACCGCCACGGGCGTCTTCTACGGGGACCACAGCTTCACCCAGCTGTGGAAGCAGTGCGCCGGTGTCGGCGCGGTCCTCGCCTACTCCCTGGTCGTCTCCGCGGTCCTCGCCTTCCTCCTCGACAAGACGATCGGCATGCGGGTCACCGAGGACGAGGAGGTCTCGGGCATCGACCAGGCCGAGCACGCCGAGACCGCATACGACTTCAGCGGCGCGGGCGGTGGTGTCATCGGGACCGCGGCCTCGGCCCTGACGGCCACGGAGACCAGGAAGGTGGACGCATGAGGCTCATCACCGCCGTCGTCAAGCCGCACCGGCTCGACGAGATCAAGGAGGCCCTCCAGGCCTTCGGGGTCCACGGACTCACGGTCACGGAAGCGAGCGGCTACGGTCGGCAGCGGGGACACACGGAGGTCTACCGCGGCGCCGAGTACACGGTCGACCTGGTCCCCAAGATCCGTATCGAGGTGCTGGCCGAGGACGACGACGCCGAACAGCTCATCGAGGTGATCGTCAAGGCGGCCCGCACCGGCAAGATCGGTGACGGCAAGGTCTGGTCCATCCCGGTCGAGACGGCCGTACGGGTCCGGACCGGCGAGCGCGGACCCGACGCGCTCTAGGACACGCAACGAACAGGAGTCGCTGGGTGACGAGTACGGACGCACGTACGGAAGCAGAGAGCTCGGGACCCAGCGGCTACGCGGCGGCCCGGCTGAGCCTCCTCACGGAGGGGGCGCAGTCCGGGCCGCCGCGCCGTGCCGCCCTGTCCGACCTGACGGACGGCTGGCTCGCGGAGCTGTTCGCCGCGGGCGCCGAGGGAGTACGGGGCGTGTCCCTGGTCGCCGTCGGAGGGTACGGCCGGGGCGAGCTGTCCCCGCGCAGCGACCTCGACCTGCTCCTGCTCCACGACGGCGGTGACAGCAAGGCCGTCGCCGCCCTCGCCGACCGCATCTGGTACCCCGTGTGGGACCTCGGTCTGGCCCTCGACCACTCCGTGCGCACCCCCGCGGAGGCCCGCAAGACCGCCGGCGAGGACCTCAAGGTACAGCTCGGCCTGCTGGACGCCCGGCACCTGGCGGGCGACCTCGGGCTCACCGCGGGCCTGCGGACGGCCGTGCTGGCCGACTGGCGCAACCAGGCGCCGAAACGTCTCCCCGAACTGCAGGAGCTGTGCGCCGAGCGGGCCGAGCGGCAGGGCGAGCTGCAGTACCTGCTGGAGCCGGACCTCAAGGAGGCCAGGGGCGGACTGCGCGACGCCACGGCCCTGCGGGCGGTCGCCGCCTCCTGGCTCGCGGACGCCCCGCGCGAGGGACTGGCCGACGCCCGGCGCAGGCTCCTCGACGTGCGCGACGCGCTGCATCTGACCACCGGGCGCGCCACCGACCGGCTGGCGCTGCAGGAGCAGGACCAGGTCGCCACCGAGCTGGGCCTGCTGGACGCCGACACCCTGCTGCGGCAGGTGTACGAGGCGGCGCGCGTGATCTCGTACGCCAGTGACGTCACCTGGCGTGAAGTGGGGCGCGTGCTGCGTTCGCGCGCCGTGCGGCCGAGACTGCGCGCCATGCTCGGAGGTGGGAAACCGGTCACCGAGCGATCCCCCCTGGCCGAGGGCGTGGTGGAGCAGGACGGCGAAGTCGTCCTCGCGCGCGCCGCGCGTCCCGAACGCGATCCCGTGCTCCCGCTGCGCGCCGCCGCTGCCGCCGCCCAGGCGGGCCTCCCGCTCTCCCTGCACGCCGTACGGCGCATGGCCGGCTCCGTGCGCCCCCTGCCCACGCCGTGGCCCGCCGAGGCGCGCGAACAGCTCGTGACCCTGCTGGGCTCCGGCCGTCCCACCGTCGAGGTCTGGGAGGCCCTGGAGGCCGAGGGCCTGATCACCCGCCTGCTGCCGGACTGGGAACGGGTGCGCTGCCGCCCGCAGCGCAACGCGGTGCACCTGTGGACCGTCGACCGTCACCTGATCGAGACGGCCGTGCGCGCCTCCGAACTGACCCGCCGCGTGGGCCGCCCCGACCTCCTCCTGGTCGCCGCGCTCCTGCACGACATCGGCAAGGGCTGGCCCGGCGACCACTCCGTCGCCGGCGAGATCATCGCTCGGGACGTGGCCGGGCGCATCGGCTTCGACCGCGACGACGTCGCCGTCCTCGCCACCCTCGTACGCCACCACCTGCTCCTCGTGGAGACCGCGACCCGGCGCGATCTGGAGGACCCGGCCACCGTCCGCTCGGTCGCCGAGGCCGTCGGTTCGCAGAACACGCTGGAACTGCTGCACGCCCTCACCGAGGCCGACGCGCTCGCCACCGGACCCGCGGCCTGGTCGACCTGGCGCAGCGCTCTCGTGACCGACCTGGTGAAACGGGTCTCCGCGGTGCTGGCCGGCGACGAGCCAGCCGACCCCGAGGCCGCCGCGCCCACCGCCGAGCAGGAACGGCTCGCCGTCGAGGCCTACCGCACCGGCGGCCCGGTTCTGGCCCTGCGCGCCCAGACCGAGCCGCCCGCCGAGGAACCGTCCGGCGAACCGGAACCCCTCGGTGTGGAGCTCCTCATCGCCGTACCGGACCAGCCCGGGGTACTGCCCGCCGTGGCCGGCGTGCTCGCCGTGCACCGCCTCACCGTCCGCACCGCCGAGCTGCGCGCCCTGGACCTGCCCGACGGCATGCACGACGGCTCGGTGCTGCTGCTCGACTGGCGGGTCGCGGCGGAGTACGGCTCCCTGCCCCAGGCCGCCCGGCTGCGCGCCGACCTCGTACGGGCCCTGGACGGCTCCCTGGACATCTCGGCCCGCCTGGCGGAACGCGACGCGGCCTACCCGCGCCGCCGGGGCGTGCTGCCCCCGCCGCCGCGCGTGACGGTCGCCTCCGCGGCCTCCCGGCACGCGACGGTGATCGAGGTCCGAGCCCAGGACGCGCCGGGGCTGCTGTTCCGGATCGGGCGGGCGCTGGAGAAGGCGGGGGTGCGGGTGCGCAGCGCCCATGTCTCCACGCTGGGCGCCAACGCCGTGGACGCCTTCTACGTGACGACGGCCACGGGCGCGCCGTTGCCGGGGGAGGAGGCGGTGTCGGTGGCACGGGCGCTGGAGGAGGCGTTGCGGGGGTGACCCGGCGGGCGGGGGCGTTTTCCCCGCAGGGCCGGATACCCTGGAGGGCAGCCCAAGACGACCCCGACCCCGAGGACCGACGCCGCCGTGTTCGACACCCTCTCCGACCGCCTCAGCGCGACTTTCAAAAGCCTCCGCGGGAAAGGCAGGCTCTCCGAGGCGGACATCGACGCCACGGCGCGCGACATCCGCATCGCGCTTCTCGAAGCCGACGTGGCCCTGCCCGTGGTCCGCTCCTTCATCAAGAACGTCAAGGAGCGCGCCCTGGGCGCCGAGGTCTCCCGGGCCCTGAACCCCGCCCAGCAGGTCCTCAAGATCGTCAACGACGAGCTGGTCACGATCCTCGGCGGCGAGACCCGTCGCCTGCGCTTCGCCAAGCAGCCCCCGACCGTGATCATGCTCGCGGGCCTGCAGGGTGCCGGTAAGACCACCCTGGCGGGCAAGCTCGGCACGTGGCTCAAGGAGCAGGGCCACTCCCCGCTCCTGGTCGCCGCCGACCTCCAGCGCCCGAACGCGGTCAACCAGCTCGGCGTCGTCGCCGAGCGCGCCGGTGTCGCCGTCTACGCACCCGAGCCCGGCAACGGCGTCGGCGATCCGGTCAAGGTCGCCAGGGACTCCATCGACTTCGCCCGGCAGAAGCTCCACGACATCGTGATCGTGGACACCGCGGGCCGCCTCGGCATCGACCAGGAGATGATGCAGCAGGCCGCGGACATCCGGGACGCGGTCTCGCCGGACGAGATCCTCTTCGTCGTCGACGCCATGATCGGCCAGGACGCCGTGAACACCGCGGAGGCCTTCCGCGACGGCGTCGGCTTCGACGGCGTGGTGCTCTCCAAGCTCGACGGTGACGCCCGTGGTGGTGCGGCCCTGTCGATCCGCCAGATCACCGGCAAGCCGATCATGTTCGCGTCGAACGGCGAGAAGCTCGACGACTTCGACGCCTTCCACCCGGACCGAATGGCCTCCCGCATCCTCGACATGGGTGACCTGCTCACCCTGATCGAACAGGCGGAGAAGACGTTCAGCCAGGAAGAGGCCGAGAAGATGGCCTCCAAGCTGGCGTCCAAGAAGGGCCAGGACTTCACCCTCGACGACTTCCTGGCCCAGATGGAGCAGGTCAGGAAGATGGGCTCCATCTCCAAGCTGCTCGGCATGCTCCCGGGCATGGGCCAGATCAAGGACCAGATCCAGAACATCGACGAGCGGGACGTCGACCGCACCGCCGCGATCATCAAGTCGATGACCCCGGGCGAGCGCCAGGACCCGACGATCATCAACGGCTCGCGCCGCGCCCGTATCGCCAAGGGTTCCGGCGTCGAGGTCAGCGCGGTGAAGAACCTCGTCGAGCGGTTCTTCGAGGCCCGGAAGATGATGTCCCGCATGGCCCAGGGCGGCGGCATGCCCGGCATGCCGGGGATCCCGGGCATGGGCGGCGGCCCCGGCCGTGCGAAGAAGCAGCAGAAGAAGGCCAAGGGCAAGCAGCGCTCCGGCAACCCGATGAAGCGCAGGCAGCAGGAACAGGAGGAGGCCGCACGCCGCGCCGCCGCGGCGCAGGGCGGGGGCGCCTTCGGCCTGCCGCAGCAGAGCGGTCAGGAGTTCGAACTGCCGGACGAGTTCAAGAAGTTCATGGGCTGACGCCGCTTCGACGCCTACGACACCGGGGCGCCCCTCCGAGGAGGGGCGCCCCCGTGTCGTCCAGGGTTCCGTTCGGATCCTGCCGGGCTCGCGGTCCCTAGGGGACGCGGGCGATCAGGTAGCGGAAGACGTTCGGCATCCACACCGTGCCGTCCGCACGCCGGTGCGGATGCAGCGCCTCCGTCAGCTCCTTGTCGACCTGCTCCTGGTCCGTCGCCTCGATCGCCGCGTCGAACAGCCCCGTCGACAGCATCCCCCGCAGCGCACTGTCCAGGTCGGCGTACCCGAAGGGGCAGGCGACCCGCCCCGATCCGTCCGGCCTGAGCCCGCAGCGCTGCGCGGTCTCCTCCAGGTCGTCGCGCCGGGCCGGCCGCCAACCACCCCCGCCGCGTTCCATGTCGGCCGGTGTGGCGGCGACCCGCAGGACCGACGCCGTGCTGCACCGCTCCGGCGGCCCCCACCCGGCGAGCACCACGGGCGCCCCGTGCTCCGTGAACCGCGCCGCCGCCACCAGCTGTTCCTCAAGGGGTCCGGCGCCACCGGCCGCACAGCCGATCGGCTCGAACGCGGTCACCAGGTTGTACGCCGGCTCATCGGGCCCGGGCGCCACGTCCCTCGGCGAGCCGTCGACGATCCGGGCACCGGCCCACGCGCGCGTCCCCCACGGCGCGGGCCCCAGCCGCTCGCGCGCGAGCGCCAGCCGTTCGCACGCCCCGCAGTCCACGCCGGTGACCGACGCGCCCCGGGAGGCGGCCATCAGCAGGGCCAGCCCCGTACCGCACCCGAGCCCCAGCAACCGCGTCCCCGTACCCACTTCCAGTCGGTCGTAGACGGCCTCGTAGAGCGGCACCAGCATCCGCTCCTGGATCTCCGCCCAGTCACGCGCACGTGCACGCCGGTCCACGCGAGGAACCGCGCCCGCGTGGGAGAGGTGCTGCCGCACGGGCGTAGGTGTCATCGAAAGCGCCCCAATCCGCCAAGAGTTGCCGCTGTCTGTCGATGCCGTCCCCCGTGACGTGCCCTCGCACTCGGCCCCCGTGGCCCCCGTATGGCCTCCGTATGCCAGGAAACTCCGCGCCCGTCGCGGCGTCCAGGGGTCGTGTGGCACTCGGTCCGTGCCGTTCGCCGCGCCCGGCGGCCGGGTACGCATCCCCTGGGCCGCGCCCCGGCGGGCACGGCGAGGCCGGGCCGTCGAGGCCGGTCGAGCACGCGGCGACCGCACGGTGTCCGGTCACAGCGGACGGTCCGGTTCCGGTGCCGACGACGTACCCGGTAACGTCGCCGTCCTCGCGTGCGCTGACTGAGATGAAGGACCGTGGGCCGGAAGCGGCCGAAACGCCTCTTGCGTATCCGGTGACCACAGGGCCCCGGAGTGCCAGGTCCTCCTACGCGCCGGACCGTAGAGGTGGCTACGCACCACCTTGGGATGAGCTGTGAGGCTTCTCCGCAGTTCGGCGCACCCGCCCTCGTCAGGACACATCAGCGGCAACTGACGGGTACGTGCAAATTATTTGGGATGCCCCGGAATAGGAACACGCAGGGCCCCAGGCTCGTTGTCATTACGTGAGCACGACACCACCTGTTCTCGCCGCAGAGCTGGCGCAGGCGTGGGCCGACATTCAGCGGTACCACCCCGAGCTGCCCGATCTTGCCGCGCCCGAGTCACTGATCGGAGAGTCGTCGTCCGCCTGCGGGCACGAACTCTCCTTCGAGCGACTGCTCCATGAGGCAGTCCATGGCATCGCCGCCGCCCGCGGAGTACGCGACACCTCCCGCGCCGGCCGCTACCACAACCGCAGATTCCTCGCGATCGCCGAGGAACTTGGCCTGGACCACCCGGAGGAGCCGCACCCGAGCAGCGGCTTCTCTCTGGTCACGCTCAACCCCGAGGCGAAACGGCGCTACCGCTCGACGATCGAGCGGCTGCAGCGCGCACTCAAGGCCCACTCGCAGGCGACGGCCGCCGACACGGCCCGCACGTTCCGGGGCCCGGCCGCCCGCCACGGCTCCTCCGGAGGCGGCGTCCGCGTCAAGGCGGTCTGCGACTGCGGCCGCAACGTCCGCGTGGTCCCCTCGGTCCTGGCCCAGGCCCCGATCGTGTGCGGCGGCTGCGGAAAGCCGTTCCGCATCCCCGAGCCGGTGGGGGCGGCGGCAAGCTGAGCCGCGGCTGCTCGTGGCGGCCGTACCTCGCTTGCGCACGGACACCCGTGAGCGCCGGGCGGTGTGACCAACGCCCGGGGGACCCCGGCGCCGGGTGTCTCTTCGTCATGCCCGCACGCGTGCGCACCGCCCCCTCGGCCCGATGCGACCCGCAGGGTGTGGCACAATGGCTAGCTGTACTCGACAGCCGCACAGGACCCCTCTCTCCTCCGGCTGACGCGTCCATCGGGCACTCGGGTACCGCAACCCCACGCGGCCACTTCGCCGTGCCCAACCACGTCAAATCCAGGAGAACCCACTCCCGTGGCAGTCAAGATCAAGCTGAAGCGTCTGGGCAAGATCCGTTCGCCTCACTACCGCATCGTCGTCGCCGACTCCCGCACCCGCCGTGACGGCCGGGCGATCGAGGAGATCGGCAAGTACCACCCGACGTACAACCCGTCGGTGATCGAGGTCGACGCCGAGCGCGTGGCGTACTGGCTCGGTGTCGGCGCTCAGCCGACCGAGCCCGTGCTCGCCATCCTCAAGAAGACCGGCGACTGGCAGAAGTTCAAGGGCGAGCCCGCCCCGGCGCCGCTGCTGCAGCCGGAGGCCAAGTCCACGCGTCCGTCGTTCGAGGCCATCAGCGGCGAGGACGAGGGCAAGGGCGAGGCGATCACCCAGAAGAAGAAGGCCGAGAAGAAGGACGAGGCCCCGGCCGAGTCCTCTGCGTCTGAGCCGACCGAGGCCTGAGCATGCTCGAGGAGGCTCTCGAGCACCTCGTGAAGGGCATCGTCGACAACCCCGACGATGTGCAGGTGGCCTCGCGCACCCTGCGTCGCGGGCGTGTGCTCGAGGTCCGGGTGCACCCCGACGACCTCGGCAAGGTGATCGGTCGCAACGGCCGCACCGCACGTGCTCTGCGCACCGTCGTGGGCGCCATCGGTGGCCGCGGCGTCCGGGTCGACCTCGTCGACGTGGACCACGTCCGCTGAACCAACGCAGCACCGGCTCGGGCCGGGGAGGGCCACTGCGCCGTCCCCGGCCCGTAGTCGTATGACAGGAGATCAAGCACAGTGCAGCTGGTAGTCGCACGGATCGGCCGCGCCCACGGGATCAGGGGCGAGGTCACCGTGGAAGTACGTACCGACGAGCCGGAGCTCAGGCTCGCCCCCGGCGCCGTACTGGCCACCGACCCCGCCTCGGCCGGGCCGCTGACCATCGAGACCGGTCGGGTGCACAGCGGCCGCCTGCTCCTGCGCTTCACGGGAGTGGGAGACCGCACCGCCGCGGAGGCGCTGCGCAACATCCTGCTGATCGCCGAGGTCGACCCCGATGAGCTGCCCGAGGGGGAGGACGAGTACTACGACCACCAGCTCATCGACCTGGACGTGGTGACCGAGGACGGCGTCGAGGTCGGCCGTATCACCGAGATCTCGCACCTGCCCACGCAGGACCTGTTCGTGGTCGAGCGCCCCGACGGGACCGAGGTGATGATCCCGTTCGTCCAGGAGATCGTCACCCAGATCGATCTCGAGGAGCAGCGGGCCGTGATCGACCCCCCGCCCGGGCTGATCGACGACCGTGCCGAGATCGCGTCGCCGAGGGACGAGGGTGCATGAGGCTCGACGTCGTCACCATCTTCCCCGAGTACCTGGAACCGCTGAACGTCTCCCTCGTCGGCAAGGCACGCGCGCGTGGACAGCTCGCCCTCCATGTGCACGACCTGCGCTCGTGGACGTACGACCGCCACAACACCGTCGACGACACCCCGTACGGCGGCGGCCCCGGCATGGTCATGAAGACCGAGCCCTGGGGCGAGGCCCTGGACGAGATACTCGCCGACGGCTACGGGACCGGGTCCCACGAGCCCGCGCTCATCGTGCCGACCCCCAGCGGCCGCCCCTTCACCCAGGAACTCGCCGGCGAGCTCTCCGAGCGCCCCTGGCTGATCTTCACGCCCGCCCGCTACGAGGGCATCGACCGCCGTGTCGTCGACGAGTACGCCACCCGGATGCCGGTGTTCGAGGTGTCCATCGGCGACTACGTCCTCGCCGGCGGCGAGGCGGCCGTCCTCGTCATCACCGAGGCGGTGGCCCGGCTGCTGCCCGGCGTCCTCGGCAACGCCGAGTCCCACCGGGACGACTCCTTCGCGCCCGGCGCGATGGCCGGCCTTCTGGAGGGCCCCGTCTACACCAAGCCCCCCGCCTGGCGCGGCCGGGGCATCCCCGACGTGCTGCTCAGCGGCCACCACGGGAAGATCGCCCGCTGGCGCCGCGACCAGGCCCTGAAGCGCACGACGGCCAACCGGCCCGACCTGATCGAACGCTGCGAGCCCTCCGCCTTCGACAAGAAGGACCGCGAGATGCTCTCCATCCTGGGCTGGGCACCGGACCCGGAAGGCGAGCCGTACGGCCGATTTTGGCGCAGGCCGGACGGCGTGGAAGAATAGTCCGCTGTTGTCCGTCGTCCGGCGTGCGCCCCTGCCACAGGGGGACACGACGCCCGCCCCGACGACGACCACACCCTCTTACCGAAAACCTACGTACCGCTGATGACCTGTGGCATCGGCGAAGAAAGCAGACGAAATGTCTCACCTGCTCGACTCCGTCGACGCCGCGTCGCTGCGCAGCGACATCCCGGCCTTCCGCCCCGGTGACACCGTCAACGTCCACGTCCGCGTCATCGAGGGCAACCGCTCCCGCGTGCAGCAGTTCAAGGGCGTCGTGATCCGCCGCCAGGGCTCCGGGGTGCGCGAGACCTTCACGGTCCGCAAGGTCTCCTTCTCCGTCGGCGTCGAGCGCACCTTCCCGGTGCACACCCCGATCGTCGAGAAGATCGAGCTCGTCACCAGGGGTGACGTGCGTCGCGCCAAGCTGTACTACCTGCGCGACCTGCGCGGCAAGGCCGCGAAGATCAAGGAGAAGCGCGAGAACTGAGCGCCTGAGGGAGTTCACAGGGGGGCCGGATAGCATCTGCCCCCGATGGACACCGAAGCACAGCATGTGGAGCGCGACCGCTCCTCCCACCCCACTCGGCCCGAGGAGACCTCGGACACAGGGGGGCCGGAGGAACGGTCGCGCTTCGCGTTGCTGTCCCGGGTGGCCGACTGGCTGCCCGGCGGCCGGATCACCCTCACCGTGCTGGCCTGCCTGCTGTTCGTCCTCGCCCTCGGCACGTTCGTCACACAGCCGTTCGACATTCCGAGCGGTTCCATGGAGCGCGGATTGAGGATCGGGGACCGCGTTCTCGTAAATAAGGTGGCGTACCGTTTCGGATCGGCGCCGCAGCGGGGAGACGTCGTCGTGTTCGACGGCACCGGGTATTTCGGGAACGGCGACTACGTCAAACGGGTAGTAGGTGTAGGGGGAGACCACGTGGTCTGCTGCGACAAGGAGGGGAGGCTCGAGGTGAACGGCCGGTCGGTCGACGAGTCGGCGTTTCTTTACCCCGGCAACAGCCCGTCCGACGTCTCATTCGACGTCGTCGTGCCCGACGGCACGCTCTTCGTCCTCGGCGACCACCGCAGTCACTCCAGCGACTCCCGGGACCACCTCGGCTCGCCGGGCGGCGGCATGGTCCCCGTCGGAGCCGTGATCGGCCGGGCCGACTGGGTGGTCTGGCCCGCCGCGCACGTCCGGCACATCACCCGCCCCGGCGCCTACGCGCGCGTGCCCGGGCCCGGCACGAGCGCCCCGAAGGCGAAGGCGCCGGTGACAGCGGGCGGTGCGCATGGGTAGCCGGGGCAAACCGCGCGGTGTGCCGTCCGACACCGCCGCGCAGAACCTGCTGCCCACCGGCGCGCGCCGCGCCGCCGGCGGGGCCCCCACCGGACGCAGCCGTGCCGAGCGGCGCAAACTCCAGCGCAAGGTGAAACGCAAGAGGAGGCGTTCCGCCGTCAAGGAGATACCGCTCCTCGTCGGTGTCGCCGTCCTCATAGCGCTGGTCCTGAAGACCTTCCTCGTGCAGGCGTTCGTCATCCCGTCGGGCTCCATGGAGAACACGATCCAGATCGGCGACCGGGTCCTCGTCGACAAGCTGACGCCGTGGTTCGGCTCCAAGCCGCATCGTGGTGACGTCGTCGTCTTCCGGGACCCCGGCGACTGGCTCGCCGGGGAGAAGACGCCCAAGAAGAACGACCCCATCGTCGTCAAGCAGGTCAAGGAAGGGCTCACCTGGATCGGGCTGCTGCCGTCCGACAACGACAAGGACCTCATCAAACGGGTCGTCGCGGTCGGCGGGGACACGGTCAAGTGCTGCGACACGCAAGGGCGGGTCACGGTCAACGGCATGCCGCTGAATGAGCCGTACATTCACCCGGGGAACAAACCTTCGGACTTCTCCTTCTCGGAGACCGTGCCACCGGGCCGGCTGTGGGTCATGGGCGACCACCGGGCCAACTCGGCCGACTCCCGCTACCACCGCAACGAGCCGTACGGCGGTACTGTCTCGGAGGAGTCCGTCGTGGGCCGCGCCATGGTTATCGCCTGGCCTGTTGGGCACTGGACCCGACTGAAGGAGCCGGACACTTACGCGTCGGTGCCGAGCGGTGCGAGGAGCGCACTCGGTCCGTCGCATAGGGTGGCCTTCGCGGATCGATACGGATTGATCCCCCTCCCGAGCCCTGCGGAACTGCCGCTCGTTATGGGAGTGGTAGGCCTGCGTCGACAGGGGCGCCGGCGGCGATACGGAGTGAGGAGTGGATGTGGGGGATTTGGCGGTCGGCGCAAGGTCCGGACACGAGGGTCCCGAAGAGCGGCCGGAACGACCCGACGAGTCGGCCGCCCCGGCCGCGGAAGAGCACGTCGACCCCGGGAGTGACTCACCGGCGCACGACGCGCAGGAGAGTCGCGGGCAGGGCGACGGCCAGGGCGACGGCCCCAAGAAGCAGCGCTCCTTCTGGAAGGAACTGCCGCTCCTCATCGGCATCGCGCTGGTGCTCGCGCTGCTGATCAAGACGTTCCTGGTGCAGGCGTTCTCCATCCCCTCGGACTCGATGCAGAACACCCTCCAGCAGGGCGACCGCGTCCTCGTCGACAAGCTGACCCCATGGTTCGGCTCGAAGCCCTCACGAGGCGAGGTAGTGGTCTTCCACGACCCGGACAACTGGCTGGCGGGCGAGCCCACCAGCACACCGAACGCCCTGCAGACGGCGCTGAGCTGGATCGGCCTGATGCCGTCCGCCGAGGAGAAGGATCTCATCAAGCGGGTCGTCGGCGTCGCCGGCGACACCATCGAGTGCAAGAACACCGGACCGCTGCTGGTCAACGGCAAGCCGCTCAACGAGTCGTACGTGTACCAGGGCAACACCCCGTGCAGCGTCGACGACCAGGGCGGCCAGTTCAAGGTCACGGTGCCTCCGGGCAGGATCTGGGTCATGGGCGACCACCGGCAGAACTCGCTCGACTCCCGCTACCACCAGCAGGACAAGTACCGGGGCTTCGTGCCGGTGGGGAACGTCGTGGGCCGCGCCATCGTGATCGCCTGGCCGCCCACCCGCTGGACCACGCTGCCCATCCCGGACACCTACGACCAGGGCCTGAACACCGTGGCTCCCTCGGCCCTCGGCCTGGTCGGCGCCGTACCGCTGGTGATGTGGCGCAGGCGCCGCCGCACGGCGCGCCTTACCGAGGGAAACCGGCGGGTTTCCGGCAGCGGTACCGCCGGGTAGGGTGCCGTCCCAGATCGCCGATCTTCCGCGGCCCGGCTGTGACCGCGGGATCGATTCTCCGACCTGGGGAGCTGTGGGAATGAGCGGGACTGGTCGTGCGGACAAGGGCCGCGGACGGCTCGGCAGCAGGCTGTCGGGACTGGCCGTGGCCCTCGGCTGTGTGCTCTTCCTCGGCGGGTTCGCCTGGGGCGCCGTCGTCTACCAGCCCTACACCGTGCCCACCAACTCCATGTCGCCCACCATCGCCGCCGGTGACCGGGTCCTCGCACAGCGCGTCGACGGCGCCGACGTCCGGCGCGGCGACGTCGTCGTCTTCCGCCAGACCAGCTGGGGCAACATGCCGCTGGTCAAGCGGGTCGTGGCGGTCGGCGGCGACACCGTCGGCTGCTGCACCGACGGTAAGCTGACCGTCAACGGCAAGCAGATCGACGAGCCCTACCTCGCCAAGGGTGAGCCCGCCGAGTTCAAGACGATCCCCACGATCACCGTCCCCAAGGACCGGCTGTTCGTGCTCGGCGACGAGCGCAGCGGCTCCCTGGACTCCTCCGCCCACCTCACGGAGGCCTTCAACGGCACGGTGCCGCGCAATGCGGTGGACGCCCGGGTGGACGCCGTGGTGTGGCCGATGTACGGCATGCTGGCCCGCCCGACGGGCTTCCAGGCACTGGGCCCGATCTCCTCGCCCGGGCCGCTGCGGCTGGTCCTCGGCGTGATCGGGTCGGGCGCGGTGCTGGTGCTGGGAGGCGCGGCCTACGGGCCGATCGCGGGGCGCAGGCGCAGCACCGCGGTGCGCACGGAGCCGGCGCGTGCCCGCTGAGCCCTCCCCGCCCGCGCCCAAAACGCCGGACGAGCCGGGCGCCGCCGGGCCGCGCAGGGTGGCCCGGGTGGTGCTGCTGGACCCCGACGACCGCATCCTGCTGCTGCACGGCCATGAGCCGGAGGACCCGGCGGACGACTGGTGGTTCACTCCCGGCGGCGGCGTCGAGGGCGACGAGTCGCGCGAGCAGGCCGCGCTGCGGGAAGTGGCCGAGGAAACCGGTATCACGGAGGTCGAACTGGGCCCCGTGCTGTGGCGGCGCAGGTGCTCGTTCCCGTTCGCGGGCCGCCGCTGGGACCAGGACGAGTGGTACTACCTGGCCCGTACCACCCAGACGGCCACGGCCGCGCCGAACCTCACGGAACTGGAAAAACGCAGTGTCCTGGGAGCACGGTGGTGGACGTGCGGAGAACTCGCCGAGGCGCATGAGACGGTGTATCCGAAGAGACTCGCCGAGCTGCTGCGCACACTGCTCGACGAAGGTCCTCCCGCCGGACCTGTGACCCTGGACACGGAAATCGTCTAGGGCCTCACAGGAGTGGCGCACAATGGGGGGATCGCACGGCTGAAGGGGAACATGCCATGAGCGCCGAGGACCTCGAGAAGTACGAGACCGAGATGGAGCTCAAGCTCTACCGGGAGTACCGCGATGTCGTCGGTCTGTTCAAATACGTGATCGAGACCGAACGGCGCTTCTACCTCACCAACGACTACGAGATGCAGGTGCACTCGGTCCAGGGCGAGGTGTTCTTCGAGGTGTCCATGGCGGACGCCTGGGTGTGGGACATGTACCGGCCCGCCCGTTTCGTGAAACAGGTACGCGTCCTCACATTCAAGGACGTGAACATCGAGGAGCTGAACAAGAGCGACCTGGAGCTGCCGGGCGGCTGAGCGACACGCCCGGGACATCACCCGTGTGGGTGACGGAGTTCTCCACAACCGCCGAGTAGTCCACCAAGATCCAACCGGTGGAGCCCGACGCGTGACGGTTGGCGCCGGAGGTGGTGCCGACATGAACACACACCAGGCACGCAACGCACTCGGCAGGTACGGAGAGGACCTGGCCGCCCGACGCCTCACCGCGGCCGGGATGACCATCCTGGAGCGCAACTGGCGCGACGGCAGAAGCGGCGAGATCGACATCGTCGCCAGGGACGGCGACGCCCTCGTCGTCTGCGAGGTGAAGACCCGCAGGGGCGGCTCCTTCGAGCACCCGATGGCCGCCGTGACCCCCCAGAAGGCGGCGCGGCTGCGCGACCTCGCCGAACGCTGGATCCAGGCCCACGGCGGCGCCCCACCGGGAGGCGTCCGCATCGACCTGGTCGGCGTCCTGCTCCCCGAGCGCGGCGCACCCGCCGTCCAGCACGCACGGGCGGTGGCCTGAGATGGGCTTCGCGCGCACCTGCTCCGTCACACTCGTCGGCGTCGAAGGCGTGGTCGTCGAGGTCCAGGCCGACCTCGAACCGGGCGTCGCCGCGTTCACCCTCGTGGGCCTGCCCGACAAGAGCCTCACGGAGAGCCGGGACCGGGTCCGGGCCGCCGTGGTCAACTCGGGCGGCGAATGGCCCCAGAAGAAGCTCACCGTCGGACTCAGCCCCGCCTCCGTCCCCAAGGCCGGCAGCGGATTCGACCTCGCCGTCGCCTGCGCGGTGCTCGGCGCCGCCGAACGGATCGACCCCCGGGTCCTCACCGACATCGTCATGATCGGCGAACTGGGCCTGGACGGACGGGTCCGGCCGGTCCGCGGCATCCTGCCCGCGGTCCTGGCCGCCGCGGACGCCGGCTACGAACAGGTGGTCGTGCCGGAATGCGCCGCCGCCGAGGCCTCACTCGTCCCCGGCGTGTCCGTACTCGGCGTCCGCAGCCTGCGGCAACTCATCGCCGTCCTCGCCGATGAGCCCGTACCCGACGAAGAACCGGCCCTGGAAGGCCGACCCGACCCCCTCCACGCGGGCCTGCGCCTACCGGGCACCGGAGCCGCCACCGGGATGCACAGCATGGGTGCCCCGCAGCACGACACCGGCCACGACCTCGCCGACGTCGTCGGCCAGAACTCGGCGCGCACCGCGGTCGAGGTGGCCGCGGCAGGCGGCCACCACCTCTTCCTCGAAGGCCCGCCCGGCGCGGGCAAGACCATGCTCGCGGAACGGCTTCCCGCCATCCTGCCCAGGCTCGGCAGGCAGGAATCGCTGGAAGTCACGGCGGTGCACTCGGTGGCCGGCCTGCTCCCTCCCGGCAATCCCCTGATCGACGTCGCCCCCTACTGCGCCCCGCACCACTCGGCCACCATGCAGGCCCTCGTCGGAGGCGGTCCCGGTGTCGCCCGGCCAGGCGCCGTGTCACTCGCCCACCGAGGCGTGCTCTTCCTCGACGAAACCCCCGAGTTCAGCAGCCACGCCCTGGACGCCCTGCGGCAGCCCCTGGAGTCCGGGCACGTCGTGATCGCCCGCAGCGCCGGCGTCGTACGATTCCCCGCCAAGTTCCTCATGGTGCTCGCCGCCAACCCCTGCCCCTGCGGACGCTTCTCCCAGCGCGACACCCAGTGCGAATGCCCACCCTCGGCGGTCCGCCGCTACCAGGCCCGGCTCTCCGGACCCCTCCTGGACCGGGTCGACCTGCGCGTCGAGATCGACCCCGTCACCCGAGCCGAACTCACCGACCGCGGCGCCCGCGGAGAGAGCACCGCGACCGTCGCCGACCGCGTCCGCGCCGCCAGACAACGAGCCGCAGCCCGCCTGGCCGACACCCCCTGGCGGACCAACAGCGACGTACCGGGGCGCGAACTGCGCAACCGCTGGCACGCCGCACCCGGAGCCATGGACGAGGCCGAGCGCAACCTGGAACGGGGCGTGCTCACCGCCCGGGGGCTCGACCGCGTGCTGCGCGTGGCCTGGACGGTCGCCGACCTCGCGGGCCACAACCGGCCGAACGCCACGGACGTCGCCCTGGCACTGCAACTGCGCACCGGCGTCCCGAGGGGCGTGCCGATGACGATCGGAGCACCCGCATGAGCGAGGACGGCACCCCGGACGCCCAAACCCTCGCCCGGATCTTCCTCACCCGGGTCATCGAACCCGGAGACGAGGCCGCCGGCCGCTGGCTGCGGGAACACGGCCCCGAGGGACTGGCCCGGCGGCTGCGCGAAGGCGGCAGACGACTGCCGGGAGCGACGGAAAAACGGTGGGCAGGACTCCTCGCGCGGGCCGCACGAACCGAGCCGGAACGGGACTGGGCCGCCGCCCGGGAGACGGGCGCGAGATTCGTGTGCCCCGGGACGACCGAGTGGCCCGCCCAACTCGACGACCTCGGAGACGCACGCCCCATCGGGCTGTGGGTGCGCGGGCGGCCCAGCCTGCGCCTGTGGGCCCTGAAGTCCGTCGCCGTCGTCGGCGCCCGCGCCTGCACCGAGTACGGCGCACACATCGCGGCCACCCTCGCCGCCGACCTCGCCGAGCGCGGCTGGGTCGTCGTGTCGGGCGGCGCCTACGGCGTCGACGGCGCCGCCCACCGGGGGGCCCTGGGGACAGGCGGCGCCACCGTCGCCGTCCTGGCCTGCGGCGTCGACCGGCCCTACCCGCGCGGACACAGCCGGCTGATCGACAGGATCGCCGAGCAGGGGCTCGTCGTGGGCGAGCTGCCCCCCGGGGAGCACCCGACACCGAGCCGGTTCCTCGTCCGCAACAGGGTCATCGCGGCACTCACCCGCGGCACCGTCGTCGTCGAGGCCGCCCACCGCAGCGGCTCCCTGGTCACCGCGCGTGCCGCAGCGCGGCTCGGCCGCTTCCTCATGGGCGTCCCCGGACCCGTCACCAGCGCACTCTCGGCCGGCGTGCACGAACTGCTGCGCGGCGAGTCCGAACTCGTCACCGATGCCGCGGACGTCGTGGAACTGGTCGGCGACATGGGCGAACTCGCCCCAGAACGAAGCGGCCCCGTCCTGCCCCGCGACCTGCTGGAACCCGCCGCCCGCCAGGTCCTGGCCGCCCTGCCGGCGCGCGGCACCGCGTCCGCGCACGAGATCGCCCGCGGCGCGCAGACCACCCGGGACGACGCAGTCGGGAGACTGTACGAACTCCGATCACTTGGATTCGTCGAACGACACGGCGACGGCTGGAAGTTGACACGCCAGGCGATCACAGCCGGCCGACAAGATCACCTCCCGTGCTGACCGAGCGTGTGTCGGCCGTCCGGGCGACCCCCGACAGCCTTGGCGTTTCCCACAGTTGACCCTTTCCGGCGATCACGCACGGCTACCGCGGCGGCTGCGGCAACCGCCCCGTACGGCCATTTCGCGCACGGGTGATCCGCTGCCCTTCGCACACTGCGACACCGCAGTCACGCTACGCTCACGAGGTTCCGACTCAGACGAGCCATCTCGGCACCAGACCGACAGCTCACCCAGGTACCACCAGTTCACTGCAGAACGGCACAAGGCGACGAATGCCCCAGCACACCTCCGGGTCCGACCGGGCGGCGCTTCCCCCAGCCGCCCGTGACGGCGGCAACGTGCGCCCGCCCGCTCCCTCGACGCTCGACGAGTTGTGGCGGTCGTACAAGGAGACGGGGGACGAGCGGTTGCGGGAACAGCTGATCCTGCACTACTCACCGTTGGTGAAATACGTGGCCGGCCGGGTGAGCGTCGGCCTGCCGGCCAACGTGGACCAGGCGGACTTCGTGTCATCGGGGGTCTTCGGGCTCATCGACGCGATCGAGAAGTTCGACATCGACCGGGAGATCAAGTTCGAGACGTACGCGATCACCCGGATCCGGGGCGCCATGATCGACGAACTGCGGGCGCTGGACTGGATCCCACGATCGGTCCGGCAGAAGGCACGCAGTGTGGAGCGGGCGTACGCCACCCTGGAGGCGCGCCTGAGGCGGACGCCCACCGAGGCGGAGGTGGCCGCGGAGATGGGCATCGGCGTCGAGGAGCTCCATGCCGTCTTCAGCCAGTTGTCCCTCGCGAACGTGGTGGCCCTGGAAGAACTGCTGCACGTGGGTGGCGAGGACGGCGACGGGCTGAGCTTCATGGACACGCTGGAGGACACCGCCGCCGACAATCCGGTGGAGGTGGCCGAGGACCGGGAGCTGCGGAGGTTCCTGGCGCGCGCCATCAACACGCTGCCCGAGCGCGAGAAGACCGTGGTCACGCTCTACTACTACGAGGGGCTCACGCTGGCCGAGATCGGCAACGTGCTCGGCGTCACCGAGAGCCGGGTCAGCCAGATCCACACGAAGTCGGTCCTGCAGCTGCGGGCCAAACTGGCCGCCTTCGGCCGCTGAGGCGCGATCCCGTCACCGGCCGCGTGTGGCCGGAGCGACTGCCGTCGGTGCCGGTCCGTCCGTACAGTGGGGGACGTGCCAAGGATTCGAGCGGCCTCCGTGGCCGAGCACCGGTCGATGCAGCGAGCCGCCCTGCTGGACGCGGCACGGTCCCTGCTCTCCGAGGGAGGCACGGAGGCGCTGACCTTCCCGGCTCTCGCCGAGCGCACGGGCCTGGCCCGCTCCTCCGTCTACGAGTACTTCCGCTCCCGCGCGGCCGTCGTCGAGGAACTGTGCGCGGTCGACTTCCCCGTGTGGGCGGCGGAGGTCGAGGCGGCGATGGCGGCGGCGGAAGACCCCGAGGCCAAGATCGAGGCCTACGTACGACGGCAGCTCGCGCTCGTGGGAGACCGGCGGCACCGGGCCGTGGTGGCCATCTCGGCCAGCGAACTCGAAGCCGGGGCCCGCGAGAAGATCAGGGCGGCGCACGGCGGGCTCGTCGCGATGATCGTCGAAGCCCTGCGCGACCTGGGCCACCGCGAACCCCGACTCGCCGCGATGCTGCTCCAGGGCGTGGTCGACGCGGCGGTACGGCGCATCGAACTGGGCGCGGCGGAGGAACCGGAGGCGATCACGGAGGTGGCGGTGGGGATGGCGCTGCGCGGCGTCCGGGGCTGATCCCCGCCCCCGCCCCCTCCCCCCTCCCCACCCCGCCCCCGAGCACCAGCCCTCGCCTACGACACAGGCACCGACACAGGCACAGGCACCCCCTCGACCGGCAGCAACCGGGAGGGCCCCGCCCGCAGCAGCCAAGGCGGCAGGAGCGACAGCGGGTCCAGGTATGTGTCCCCTCGGCGCAGGCCCCAGTGCAGGCACGGGCCCGGGCAGTGGGTCGTGGGCGGTTCCAGTGCGCCCAGTACGTCACCCGGGGCCACCTCGTCCCCTTCGCGTACCGACGCGCGTACGGGCTCGTACGTCGTGCGCAGCGGAGGGTCGCCGGTACCCGTCAGGTCGACCGAGACCACGCCCCGTCCCGCCACCCGGCCCGCGAACGTCACCCGCCCGGCGGCGACCGCCCGTACCGGGTCCCCCGCGGCTGCCGCCAGGTCCACGCCCCGGTGGCCCGGGCCGTACGGAGTCGCCGGGGGCTCCCAGCCCCGTACGACCGTGGGGCGCACACCCACCGGCCACAGTCGGCCCACGGCCGGCACCGAGCCGTCCGGGCCCGGCGTGGGCGCCCCCGGTGAACGCCCCCGGGCCGCCGCAGGCGCCGCTGTCGACGGTTCCCGGGCCGGCGGTGGTGCCACGGCCGGAGGCCGCCCGCCCGCCCATGCCGCCGTGGCCGGGATCCCTGCCATGACCAGGAGCAGTGCCGCCGGCCATGTCCGCACGCATCGCTTCGTTCGCATGCGGGTACCGTGCCGGACCCAGGGCGGACCTGCCGGAACCTGTGGACAACTGCCCGGTTGTGGACAGCGGCGTCACCCGCCACCCCGGCGGTCCCGTACACTTCTTGTGGCGATCCGGGTCACCGGGTCGACTTCGCACGCCCCGACACCGGGCCCCCGCGGGCCGGTGTCAGCGCCTCCTCGGTCCTTCGCGGCACGGCGCACGCGGGCGTCAGGGACAACCGAGAAAACACAAGGAGAACGGCCATGGCCGTCGTCACGATGCGGGAGCTGCTGGAGAGCGGCGTCCACTTCGGTCACCAGACCCGTCGCTGGAACCCGAAGATGAAGCGCTTCATCTTCACCGAGCGCAACGGCATCTACATCATCGACCTGCTCCAGTCGCTGTCGTACATCGACCGCGCCTACGAGTTCGTCAAGGAGACCGTCGCCCACGGCGGCACGGTCATGTTCGTCGGCACGAAGAAGCAGGCGCAGGAGGCCATCGCCGAGCAGGCCACCCGCGTCGGCATGCCCTACGTCAACCAGCGCTGGCTGGGCGGCATGCTCACCAACTTCTCGACCGTCTACAAGCGTCTGCAGCGCCTGAAGGAGCTCGAGCAGATCGACTTCGAGGACGTCGCGTCCTCCGGTCTGACCAAGAAGGAGCTCCTGGTCCTCTCCCGCGAGAAGGCCAAGCTGGAGAAGACCCTCGGCGGTATCCGCGAGATGCAGAAGGTGCCGAGCGCCGTCTGGATCGTGGACACCAAGAAGGAGCACATCGCGGTCGGCGAGGCCCGCAAGCTCAACATCCCGGTCGTCGCCATCCTCGACACCAACTGCGACCCCGACGAGGTCGACTACAAGATCCCGGGCAACGACGACGCGATCCGCTCCGTCACCCTGCTCACCCGTGTGATCGCCGACGCGGTCGCCGAGGGCCTCATCGCCCGTTCCGGCGTGGCCGCCGAGGGCAAGGGCGAGAAGGCCGCCGGCGAGCCGCTCGCCGAGTGGGAGCGTGACCTGCTCGAGGGTGAGAAGAAGGCTGAGACCGAGGACGCAGCCCCTGCCGCCGAGGCCGAGAAGCCGGCCGAGGCTCCGGCCGCCGAGGGCGAGCAGGCCTGACCTTCAGGGCCGTTCGGCTGAGATGAGGGCGGGGGGCGCCGTGGGCGCCACCCGCCGTTCACCCGCAGCCCTTAGATCTGCTTCGGGCCGTAGATTCGCACCGGCGGATCTCCACCGGCCGTAGATCTCCGTAGCCCGTAGATCTTCGGCGGCCGCCCGCCCCCGGGTCGGCGGCCGCCGCTTCGAGACTTCGAACTCCGAGAAGAGATTCACGAAAATCATGGCGAACTACACCGCCGCCGACGTCAAGAAGCTCCGTGAGCTCACCGGCGCCGGCATGATGGACTGCAAGAAGGCGCTGGACGAGGCCGAGGGCAACGTCGACAAGGCCGTCGAGGCGCTCCGTATCAAGGGCCAGAAGGGCGTCGCCAAGCGCGAGGGCCGCTCCGCCGAGAACGGCGCCGTGGTCTCCATCCTCGCCGACGACAACTCCTCCGGTGTTCTCGTCGAGCTGAAGTGCGAGACCGACTTCGTCGCCAAGGGCGAGAAGTTCCAGGCCGCCGCCCAGGCGATCGCCGAGCACGTCGCCAAGACCTCCCCGGCCGACCTCGAGGCCCTGCTCGCCTCCGAGATCGAGCCCGGCAAGACCGTGCAGGCGTTCGTCGACGAGGCCAACGCCAACCTCGGCGAGAAGATCGTCCTCGACCGCTTCGCGCAGTTCGCCGACGGCTACGTGACGGCGTACATGCACCGCACGATGCCCGACCTGCCGTACCAGATCGGCGTCCTCGTCGAGCTCGACAAGCCGAACGCCGAGGTCGCCAAGGGCGTCGCCCAGCACATCGCCGCCTTCGCGCCGAAGTACCTCTCCAAGGAGGACGTCCCGGCCGAGGTCGTCGAGTCCGAGCGCCGCATCGCCGAGGAGACCACCCGCGCCGAGGGCAAGCCCGAGGCCGCCCTGCCGAAGATCGTCGAGGGTCGCCTCAACGGCTTCTTCAAGGACGCCACGCTGCTCGGCCAGCCCTACGCGCTGGACAACAAGAAGTCCGTCCAGAAGGTCCTGGAAGAGGCCGGTGTCACCCTGAAGCGCTTCACGCGCATCAAGGTCGGCATCTGAGTCCGGACCGCGATCGACGCGCGACCCCGGTAGGGTCGGAAGCAGTCGTCTGCGCACCCGCGTAGGCCGACCCGCACACGCGTGTGGCGGACGACAGCAGATCTGACGAGGAGGCCATTGCCGCGCATGGGATGCGAAACACGCCCCACCGGCAATGGCCTTCTTCGTATGCGCACCACGAGGAGATCTCCATGACCACCAAGGCCGAGAAGAGCGACGACGGCAAAGTTCGCGGCCGGTTCCTGCTGAAGCTGTCCGGAGAGGCGTTCTCCGGCGGCACCGGACTGGGTGTCGACCCGGACGTGGTGCATGCCATCGCCCGGGAGATCGCGGCCGTGGTGCGCGACGGATCCCAGATCGCCGTCGTCATCGGCGGCGGCAACTTCTTCCGCGGCGCGGAACTCCAGCAGCGCGGTATGGACCGTGCCCGCTCCGACTACATGGGCATGCTCGGCACGGTCATGAACTGCCTCGCCCTGCAGGACTTCCTGGAGAAGGAGGGCATCGACTCGCGCGTGCAGACCGCCATCACCATGGGTCAGGTCGCCGAGCCGTACATCCCGCTGCGCGCCGTGCGCCACCTGGAGAAGGGCCGTGTGGTCATCTTCGGCGCCGGTATGGGCATGCCGTACTTCTCCACCGACACGACCGCCGCCCAGCGGGCCCTCGAGATCGATGCCGAGGCGCTGCTGATGGGTAAGAACGGTGTGGACGGGGTCTACGACTCCGACCCGAAGACCAACCCCGAGGCCGTCAAGTTCGACTCGCTCAGCTACGGGGAGGTCATCACCCGCGACCTGAAGGTCGCCGACATGACCGCGATCACGCTGTGCCGGGACAACAAGCTGCCCATCCTCGTCTTCGAGCTGCTGGCGGAGGGCAATATCGCGCGGGCCGTCAAGGGTGAGAAGATCGGCACACTCGTGGGTGACCAAGGCGGCCGGGAGTGACCGGAGGCAGACCCGTCGGGGGTGGACCCCGTCCGGGCGACGGACCCTGACCGGGGGATGGACAATGTCCTGCCGGTCGGGAACCGTGCAGGAAGAAGACGCGACGCAGCCGGCCGCAGACCGATGAGGACCGTTGCCGGGCCTACTCAAGACACGCAGGAGCAAGTGGTGATCGAAGAGACCCTCCTCGAGGCCGAGGAGAAGATGGAGAAGGCCGTCGTGGTCGCCAAGGAGGACTTCGCCGCGATCCGCACCGGTCGTGCGCACCCGGCGATGTTCAACAAGATCGTGGCCGACTACTACGGTGCACCGACGCCGATCAACCAGCTGGCCTCGTTCTCGGTGCCGGAACCGCGTATGGCCGTGGTGACGCCGTTCGACAAGAGCGCGCTGCGCAACATCGAGCAGGCGATCCGCGACTCCGACCTGGGCGTCAATCCGAGCAATGACGGCAACATCATCCGTGTGGTGTTCCCCGAGCTCACCGAGGAGCGGCGCCGCGAGTACATCAAGGTCGCCAAGGGCAAGGGCGAGGACGCCAAGGTCTCGATCCGCTCCGTCCGCCGCAAGGCCAAGGACGCCATCGACAAGCTCGTCAAGGACGGCGAGGTCGGCGAGGACGAGGGCCGCCGTGCGGAGAAGGAGCTCGACGACACCACCGCGAAGTACGTCGCCCAGGTGGACGAGCTGCTCAAGCACAAGGAAGCAGAGCTGCTCGAGGTCTGATGAACGACTCTTCCTGGGGGGCGCCGCCACAGGCCGGGTACTGGGGGCCCACCGAGCAGGGGCCTGGCCAGGGCGTCGGCCCGGCGGGTCCCGCGTACGATGCGCATGACGCCCAGCAGACTCGCCCCATGCCCATCGTGCCCGAGGTACCCGCGCCCGGCGGAGACCAGGATGACGACCGAGGGGCCGCCGCCCGTCGACGCGGCCCCCTGTTCCGCGACGAGACGCCGCAGGTGCCGTCCCCGTGGACGGCGCCGCAGAATCCGGAGCCCATGCCCGACGTCCCGCAGCCGGCACCCGCACCGCAGAAGAAGAGTGCGGGCCGCGACCTGGGCGCGGCCATAGGGGTCGGCGTCGGGCTCGGCGTCGTGATCGTCGCGTCGTTGTTCATCGTCAAGGCCGTGTTCGTCGGTGTCGTAGCGGTCGCCGTCGTGGTGGGACTGTGGGAGCTGACGAAGCGGCTGGAGGAGCGCAAGGGCATCAAGGCGCCGCTGGTGCCGCTGGCGGTCGGCGGCGCGGCGATGGTCGTCGCCGGGTATGTGCGGGGCGCCGAGGGGGCCTGGGTGGCGATGGCGCTCACCGCGCTGGCGGCCCTGGTCTGGCGTATGACGGAACCGCCGGAGGGCTACCTCCGGGACGTCACGGCAGGCCTGTTCGCCGCCTTCTACGTGCCGTTCCTGGCCACGTTCGTCGCCATGATGCTGACCGCCGGCGACGGCCCGCAGCGGGTGCTGACCTTCCTCTTGCTGACGGTCGTCAGCGACACGGGCGCGTACGCGGTCGGCTGGCGCTTCGGCCGGCACAAGCTCGCCCCCCGTATCAGCCCGGGCAAGACCCGCGAGGGACTCATCGGGGCGGTCGCCTTCGCGATGGGCGCGGGCGCGCTGTGCATGCAGTTCCTGATCGACGGCGGCTCCTGGTGGCAGGGCCTCCTGCTGGGGCTCGCGGTCGCGGCCAGCGCGACCCTCGGCGACCTGGGCGAGTCCATGATCAAGCGGGACCTGGGCATCAAGGACATGGGGACACTGCTGCCGGGTCACGGCGGCATCATGGACCGCCTGGACTCGCTGCTGCCGACGGCGCCGGTGGTGTGGCTGCTGATGGTCCTGTTCGTAGGGTCGTCCTGACCTGCGCCGACCGGGCGCCCGCCCACCGCACGGTGCCAGAGGGGCGCGTCGTCCACAGGGCGGCGGGCCCCTCTGTCCCGTCGCGTCCGTAAGACGCACCCACCTGTGAAGGTCTGCTGATGAAGGGTCGGGTTTTCCGACCAGGCCTTGCGGGCCCCGGTCACGCTGACATAACTACATGCGGCATGAACCTTTTCGGCCGCAGCTCCCCAGCCCGACGCGCGGCGGCTCCCGCCGCACCCGTGGCCTCCGGTGCCCCGCTGAGCCCCGCCGCCCCGGCGCATCGGAGTGCCGGTGTTCGGCCCGATCCCGCCCTGCAGGCGCTCACCGGCGAGTGGATGATCGACCCCGCGCACAGCAGGATCGGGTTCTCCGTGCGGCACGCCATGGTCACGACGGTGCGCGGCGCCTTCACGGAGTACGACAGCCGCCTCTACTTCGACGGCCGCGACCCGGCCCGCTGCCGTGCGGACATCGCGCTGTTCACCGCCAGTGTCGACACCGGCGTCGAGCAACGTGACGCGCACCTGGTCGGCCGCGACTTCCTGGACGCCGCGACCTACCCACGGATGATCTTCACCAGCAGCGCCGTGCACCTCGTGGACGCGGACGTCTACCGCATGACCGGTGACCTCACCATCAAGGACACCACACGTCCCGTCGACCTGGAGCTCACCTACATCGGCCATGTGACGGACCCGTTCGGTTACGAGCGCGTCGGCTTCGACGGCACCACCACCATCAACCGTTCCGACTGGGGCCTGACCTACAACGCCAGACTGGCCGAGGGCGGTGCCATGGTGAGCGAGAAGGTCCGCCTCCAGTTCGACATCGCCGCGATCCGCACCACCCCCACCGGCTGAACGAGCACGGGGCCCGCCCCTGCAGCGGCCCGAGGCGGGTCCTTGCGAGCCTGTGAATCCTCGGTCACGGGCCACACCGGTGGATCTGCGACACTGGGAGGACCATGCCCAAGCCCGGAGAACTCACTTTCGTCGCGCCGCGCGGAGCCAAGACGCCACCGCGGCATCTCGCCGATCTCTCGCCCGCCGAGCGCAAGGAGGCGGTCGCCGCGATCGGCGAGAAGCCGTTCCGCGCCAGGCAGCTCTCGCAGCACTACTTCGCGCGGTTCGCTCACGCGTCGGAGCAGTGGACCGACATCCCGGCGCCCTCTCGCGCCAAGCTGCAGGAGGCACTGCTCCCGGAGCTGATGACGGTCGTGCGGCACCTGTCGACGGACCAGGGCACCACGCGCAAGACGCTGTGGCGGCTGTTCGACGGCACCCTCGTCGAATCCGTGCTCATGCGCTACCCCGACCGGGTCACCATGTGCATCAGCTCGCAGGCGGGCTGCGGCATGAACTGCCCGTTCTGCGCCACCGGTCAGGCGGGCCTGGACCGCAACCTGTCGACCGCCGAGATCGTGCACCAGATCGTGGACGGCATGCGGGCGCTGCGCGACGGCGAGATCCCCGGCGGCCCGGCGCGACTGTCCAACATCGTCTTCATGGGCATGGGCGAGCCACTCGCCAACTACAAGCGCGTCGTGGGTGCGATTCGAGCCCTCACCGATCCCGCGCCGGACGGGTTGGGGCTCTCGCAGCGCGGCATCACCGTGTCGACGGTCGGTCTGGTGCCGGCCGTCAACCGGTTCGCCGACGAGGGCTTCAAATGCCGTCTCGCCATCTCCCTGCACGCCCCGGACGACGAGCTGCGCGACACCCTCGTGCCGGTCAACACGCGGTGGAAGGTGCGCGAGGTCCTCGACGCCGGGTTCGACTACGTCGAGAAGTCCGGGCGCCGGCTGTCCATCGAGTACGCCCTCATCCGGGACATCAACGACCAGGAGTGGCGCGGCGACCTGCTGGGCCGGCTGCTCAAGGGCAAGCCCGTGCACGTCAACCTGATCCCGCTCAACCCCACGCCCGGCTCCAAGTGGACCGCCTCCCGCCCGGAGGACGAGAAGGCGTTCGTCGAGGCGATCGCGGCCCACGGTGTACCGGTGACGATCCGGGACACCCGTGGCCAGGAGATCGACGGGGCGTGCGGTCAGCTCGCCGCGACCGAGCGGTAGTCTGAGGGCTGTTCCGTCAGTACGTACATCTTCATATTCCGACAGGGGAGCGCCACAGCGCTGAGAGTGCGGTATCGACCGCAGACCCTCTGAACCTCGCCCAGGTCATTCTGGGTAGGAAGTTCGGTCTTCACTCGAGCTGTTGCGCCCTGCCCGGGAACCGTCCAAAGGTCCCGGGCAGGGCCGCGTCTCTTCCTGGTCACCCCCAGGAGGAATCCAGTTGAGCATCACCGGTAAGCAGTGGGCGGCCGTCGTCGCCGGGCTGGGCATGGTCACGTTGTCCGCGTGCGGATCGTCCGGTTCCGGCAGCGGGAGCGGAAGCGGCGGCGACTCCAGGACCGTCACCCTCGTCAGCCACGACTCATGGGCCGCCTCCAAGAGCGTCATCGCGGCGTTCGAGAAGGAGTCCGGTTACACCGTCAGGGTCCTCAAGGACGGCGACGCGGGCCAGGCCGTCAACAAGGCGATCCTCACCAAGGGCGACCCGCAGGGCGACGTCTTCTTCGGCGTCGACAACACGCTGCTGTCGCGGGCGCTGGACAACGGTCTGTTCCAGCCGTACGCGGCGAAGGGCCTCGACCAGGTGGGCGCCCCGTACCGGCTGGACGGGGACAAGCACCGGGTCACGCCCATCGACTACGGCGACATCTGCGTCAACTACGACAAGAAGTACTTCGCCGACCACAAACTGACCCCGCCGTCCTCCTTCGACGACCTCATCAAGCCCCAGTACAGGAACCTCCTCGTCACCGAGAACGCCTCCACCTCCTCGCCCGGGCTCGGCTTCCTGCTCGGCACCGCCGCCAAGTACGGCGACACCGGATGGCAGGACTACTGGAAGAAGCTCAAGGCCAACGGTGTGAAGGTGGTCGACGGCTGGGAGCAGGCCTACAACCAGGAGTTCTCCGGCTCCGCCGGCGGAAGGAAGGCCAAGGGGGACCGGCCGCTCGTCGTCTCCTACGCCTCCTCGCCGCCCGCCGAGGTCGTCTACGCCCAGCCGCGCCCGAAGACCGCGCCGACCGGTGTGGCCACCGGCACCTGCTTCCGTCAGATCGAGTTCGCCGGTCTGCTGTCGGGCGCCCACAACACCAAGGGCGGCAAGGCGTTCCTCGACTTCCTGATCACCAGGAGGTTCCAGGAGGACATGCCGCTCAACATGTTCGTCTACCCGGTGGTCAAGGGAGCGAAGGTGCCCGCTGAGTTCACCGAGTACGGACCCGCGGCCCAGGACCCCGAGACCATGGCCCCCACGAAGATCGCAGCCAACCGCGACCAGTGGGTCAAGTCGTGGACGTCGCTCGTACTGAAGTGACGCGGCGCAGGCGGGGGAACGCGACGCGGCTCGGGCTGACGGCCCTGCCCGTCGCGTTCTTCGCCGTCTTCTTCGCCTACCCCGTGGCCGCGATCGTCGCACTCGGTCTGAAGGCCGACGGGGCCTGGCGGCTCGGGCGGATCCTGGACGTGCTCGCCGAGCCGGACATGCGGCACGTGCTGTGGTTCACGACCTGGCAGGCGCTGGCGTCCACCGCCCTGACCCTGCTGATCGCGCTGCCCGGCGCGTACGTCTTCGCGCGGTACGACTTCCCGGGCAGGCAGCTGCTGCGCGCGGTCGTCACCGTCCCGTTCGTGCTGCCGACGGTCGTCGTGGGCACGGCGTTCCTGGCGCTGGTGGGTCGCGGCGGACTCCTCGACGACCTGTGGGGCGTTCGGCTCGACACCACCGTGTGGGCGATCCTGCTCGCCCACGTCTTCTTCAACTACGCCGTCGTCGTCCGCACGGTCGGCGGGCTGTGGGCGCAGCTCGACCCGCGCCAGGAGGAGGCCGCACGCGTGCTGGGCGCCTCCCGGCGCGCGGCCTGGCGGACCGTCACGCTGCCCGCGCTGGCACCGGCGGTGGCCGCCGCCGCGCTGATGGTGTTCCTGTTCACCTTCACCTCCTTCGGTGTGGTGCAGATCCTCGGCGGCCCCACCTTCTCCACCCTCGAGGTGGAGATCTACCGGCAGACCTCGGAGATCTTCGACCTGTCGACCGCGGCCGTGCTGACGGTCGTCCAGTTCCTCGCCGTGGGCGCGGTCCTTCTGGTGCACGGCTGGACCGTGCGCCGCCGCGAGAGCGCGCTGAAGCTGGTCGACGCGT
This sequence comes from Streptomyces sp. PTL18, assembly GCF_059510295.1. NCBI lineage: Bacteria > Bacillati > Actinomycetota > Actinomycetes > Kitasatosporales > Streptomycetaceae > Streptomyces > Streptomyces sp. PTL18. The sequence goes on from NZ_JCAJZO010000011.1 coordinate 96,410, forward strand.
CGCGCACGGCACGCAGGCCGCGTGGGGCCGGTCAGTGGGCGCTGCTCGGCACGGTCCTCGCCACGGTCGCCCTCCTGCTCGTGCTGCCGCTCGCCGTCCTCGTCCAACGCTCGCTCGACGCGCCCGGGTTCGCCTACTACAAGGCGCTGACCCGCAGCGACGACAGCACCTTCCTCGTCCCGCCCGTCGCCGCCGTCGTGAACTCCCTCCAGTACGCCGTCGCCGCCACCCTGATCGCGGTGCTCATCGGATCGCTCGCGGCCGCGGCCCTCGCCCGCAGGGACGCCGGCCGGTTGGTACGGGGCTTCGACGCGCTGCTGATGCTGCCGCTCGGCGTGTCCGCGGTGACCGTCGGCTTCGGGTTCCTCGTCGCGCTCGACAAGCCGCCGCTGGACCTGCGCGGTTCCTGGATCCTGGTGCCGCTCGCGCAGGCGCTGGTGGGCGCCCCCTTCGTGGTGCGCACGATGCTGCCCGTCCTGCGGGCCGTGGACGAACGGCTGCGGGAGGCGGCCGCCGTGCTCGGGGCGTCGCCGTGGCGGGTGTGGCGCGAGGTCGACCTGCCGATCGCGCGGCGGGCGTTGCTCATCGCGGCCGGGTTCGCCTTCGCCGTGTCGCTGGGCGAGTTCGGGGCGACCGTGTTCATCGCGCGACCCGACAACCCGACGCTGCCGGTGGCCGTGGCGCGGCTGCTCGCGCGGCCCGGCGATCTCAACTACGGGCAGGCGATGGCGCTGTCGACGATCCTGATGGTGGTGTGCGCGGTGGCGCTGGGCGTTCTGGAGAGGCTGCGGACCGATCAGGCAGGGGAGTTCTGACGATGCTCAGGCTGGAAGGCGCGACCGTACGCTTCGACGGGCGGGCGGTGCTCGACCGCGTGGAGCTGGAGGTCGCCGAGCACGAGATCGTGTGTGTGCTGGGGCCGAGCGGCAGCGGCAAGTCGACGCTGCTGCGGGCCGTGGCCGGGCTGCAATCCCTCGACGCGGGGCGGGCGTTCCTCGACGGCCGGGACCTGGACGGAGTGCCCGCGCACCGGCGTGGGGTGGGGCTGATGTTCCAGGACCACCAGCTGTTCCCGCAGCGGGACGTGGGCGGCAACGTCGCCTTCGGGCTGCGGATGCGCGGTGCCGCGCGCACCGAACGGGAGGACCGCGTGGGCGAGTTGCTCGACCTCGTGGGGCTGCCCGGTGCGGCGCGCAGGGCAGTGGCCGCGCTGTCCGGCGGTGAGCAGCAGCGCGTCGCGCTCGCCCGGGCCCTCGCGCCCCGGCCACGGCTGCTGATGCTGGACGAGCCGCTGGGTCAGCTCGACCGGTCGCTGCGTGAGCGGCTGGTCGTCGAACTGCGCGACCTGTTCGGACGTCTGGGCACGACCGTGCTCGCCGTCACCCACGACCAGGGCGAGGCCTTCGCGCTCGCCGACCGGGTCGTGGTGATGCGCGAGGGGCGGATCGCCCAGTCCGGTACGCCCCTGGAGGTGTGGCAGCGGCCCGCGAACGAGTTCGTGGCACGCTTCCTCGGCTTCGACAACGTGGCGGAGGCGACCGTCGCCGGCGAGGCCGCGGACACCCCGTGGGGAAAGCTCCCGGTGCCGGAAGGCTCTCCGCAGGGGCCCGGCACACTGCTGGTCCGCCCCGCGGGGGTGCGGCTGACACCCGCCACCGAGGGCCTGCGCTGCACCGTGACCGGCCGCACCTTCCGCGGCACCCACGTCACCGTACGCCTGCAGCCGGAAGACGCCCCCGCCCTGGAGGCGGCCTGCCCGCTGCGGTCGGCTCCGGAGCCCGGGGACGAGGTCGGGGTCGTGTTCGACGCGAGCGACGTCGTCGTGCTCACGGGCCCGTCCTCCTAGGAAACGCGGACGCACGACTTAAGGCGGTCCGCCCCCGGACGGGGACGGACCGCCTGTTCGTGTGCAGCCGGTGACGAGGTGTCAGTTCGTCTTCGACGAGCCGCGGCGGCGCATGCCGAAGAACACCGCGCAGCCGCCGATGACGACCAGGCCGCCGGCGATACCGGCGATCATGGGTGTGCTGGAGCTGGCGCCGGTCTCGGCGAGGTTGGAGCTGCCCGCCGCGGGCGAGGGCGAGTTGTCCACGGTGGTGGCGGGGGCCGTGCTCTCCGCCTGCGACGGCGTGGCCGGCGAGGAGGAGGACGGGGCCGGAGCCGGGGTGTCGGACGGCTTCGGGGTCGCGGAGGCCGGAGGGGTGGTCTCCGGGGCGGCGCAGGCCTTCGACGGCGTGGTCAGGACGTCCAGGTCCTGGTTGAGGATGCCGTCGACGGCGATGTGGACGCGGTACTTGGCGTTGGCGGTCCAGTTCTCGGAGAACGTGACGATCGCGCCGTCCTTGGAGCCGGTGACCAGCTGCTCGCCGACCTTTCTCGCGTCCGCGCCGTTCTCTTCCAGGTAGACGCCGACGGTCGCCTCCTTGCGCGAGGCGTCCTTGTCGGTGACGGTGATGACGCCCTTCCCTCCGTCGCAGGACGCGACGGCCGAGAAGTCACGGATGTTGCAGGCGAGCGCGTTGCCGGCGACGCCGAGCGCGAGCGCGGCGGAGGCCGAGGCGACGCCGAGGACGCGCGCCGTTCGAGCGGTGCGGGAGGATATGGACACGATTGCCCTTCACGGGATGTGCAACTGCGGGGGGTTCGGGGGGTGTTGCACTGTCACCACAACATCCCCGTGAGGCTCACAGGTTTATAAGCGTCAGCTAAGTGCTGTCAACGCCGGTGTCCGGCATGACGGACGTCTTTGCCTGCTCATTAACCGTCCCTGTGTTTGAAATTCGTAGAACTGTTCCGGATTTCCCGCCGGGGCGCCCTCGTCACCTGTGCGCGTTCAGCCCTGCACGGCCGCCGGGTCCATCCACATGACCTCCCAGGTGTGGCCGTCCGGGTCGTCGAAGGCGCGGCCGTACATGTGTCCGTAGTCCTGCGTCTCCCCGGACACCGTGCCCCCCGCGGCGACCGCCCGGTCGACCAACTCGTCGACCTTCTCGCGGCTTTCGGCGCTCAGGCACAGCAGCACCTCGCTGGTCCTGGTGGCGTCCGCGATCTCCTTCTTGGTGAAGCCGGCGTACTGCTGGTGGCTCAGCAGCATCGCGATGATGGTGTCGCTGATCACCACACAGGCGCAGTCGTCCGTCGTGAACTGCGGGTTGATCGTGTAGCCCAGCTCCGTGAAGAACTTCTTCGACGTCTCGAGGTCGGTGACGGGCAGGTTCACGAAGATCATCTGCTGGTACATGGGCGGTCTCTCTTTCGGCGTCGCGGAGGAACCGTACGCAGAGATGGACCGCGCGCCGGCGCCGAACTCATCGCCGGGCGCCGAAAAATCTTCCGGGATCTTCTCAGCCCGTCAGCGGCGACGCCGCCAGCTCCGCGACCGCCCAGGTCACCGGCGTGAACACCACGGCCAGAGCACCCACCCGCAGCAGTGCCGCGGTGCGCAGCACGGTGGCCGGGGCGCCCAGCCGCACCAGCGCGGCGACCGTGTCGGTACGCGCCTGCCTCGCCTCGACGGCGGCCGTCGCCAGCGTCGCGATCGCGCATCCCCCCACCACCACCGCGCCCAGCGTCGTGAGAGGCCCCGGGGACGGGCGCATGCCTGCGTACAGCGCCGCCATCGCGTAGAAGCCCGAGGCCACCGCGCACGCCACCCCCAGCGGCCGGCCGATCCGCCGTGCCTCCTGCTGCAGACCGCGCCCGGCGAGCAACCGCACGGCACCCGGGCGCACCGCCTGCAGCAGCCAGCCGCACAGATGCGTCAGCGCGGGCCCGGCCAGCGCCAGTCCCAGCGCGGTCAGCGCCCATCCCGCGAGCACCGCCACCGGTCCGCCCGCGAGCCCACCGGGCAGGGGCGCACCCGGCATTCCGCCGGGCCTGCCCGCGTGCGTCTCCACGGCCAACCCCCCGGCGAGCGCGGCCACACCCCAGGGCAGGCCCGCGGGGGTGGGCCGGTGGGCGGTGTGCGGCTCCGGCAGCGGATCGCCGGTCGGCACCTCGCCGGAGTCGTCGGCGCCCGGGTCGGCGTCGCCGCCGTGCGGTGGCCGTTCGCCCCGCGGGCGCAGCGCCACCGCGGTCGCCACGGACGCCGTGAACGGCACCAGCGCCAGCAGCGTGAGAGCCGCGGGCACGGGCAGCGGCCGGTCGGCGGCGAGGAGGTCCGCCGCCGCGCCGTCGAACGGCATCCCCGTCGGGTCGCCGCGCAGGTGCAGGAAGGCCAGCAGCGCCAGCAGCGAGCCGAGCGCGGTCGTGAAGGCCGTGGTCGTCGCCGACAGGACCATCAGCCGGGCCGGGCCGAGACCGATCGCCGCCAGACCGGACCGCGGACGGGTCCCCGGGTCCGTGCGGGCGACGGCGAGGGCCAGGTACACGGTGGCCGCGATGGGCGCCAGGCACCAGGCGAGCCGCAGCGCGGAGCCGTCCGCCGCCTCCGGATGCCCGAGCGCGTATCCCAGCGTGCACAGCAGCAGGAAGCCCGTGCCCGCCGAGGCCGCCACGACCAGCAGTCGACGGAACTGGACCAGGGGACGCGCCCCGCGGGCTAGGCGGAGAGCGAGCACGTCTGACGGCCTTCCGTCTCGGACACCGGCGGCAGATGGACGGTGTTGACGCGCCGCCCGTCGAGCAGCGACACCGTCCGGTCGGCGAGGCCCGCGGCCTGGGCGGGGTGCGTGGCGATGACGACGGTGATGCCGTGCGAGCGGGCCGCCGTGGTGAGCGTGCGCAGTACATGGACGCCGTCGGCGTGGTGCAGGGAGGCGGTGGGCTCGTCCGCGAAGAGCACCGTCGGGCAGGTGGCGAGCGCCCGGGCGACGGCGATGCGCTGCCGATGTGCCTGGGTCAGCTCGTGGGGACGCCTGCGGGCGCCGTCGCCGATGTCCAGGCGTTCCAGCCACTCCATGGCGGCGGTCTTGGCTCGTCGGCGGCTGGTGCCGCGCAGCATCAGTGGCAGCGCCGCGTTCTCCCAGGCGTTCAGCTCGGGGACGAGCATCGGTGCCGGGTCGATCCAGCCGAACCGGTCGCGGCGCAGCCTCTCGCGGGTGAGCGGGCCCATGGTGTGCACAGGGGTGCTGTTGAACCAGACCTCGCCGCGCTGGGCGGGCAGCAGTCCCGCCAGACACTGCAGCAGGGTCGTCTTGCCGCTGCCGCGTGGGCCGGTGACGGCGAGGATCTCGCCCTCGCGCACCCCCAGGGAGACCCCGCGCAGCGCGGGTGAGCCGTTGTGCTGGAAGTGCAGGGCGCGTGCCCAGAGCACGTCGTTGTCCGGCGGGGCCACCATCGCGTACCACCTCGGTTCTGATCCGTTTTCCCGTGCCGATCCCCGTCCGGGGGACCCGTTCGGGCGAACGATGGCAAGGGCGATCGGTCACCTCGCACGCTAAGCAGGCGGCACCCGGCAGCGTGGACAGCGAACGGCCCGGGACGCCCGTTTCTCACTCGAACGGGCGCTCCGAGCCGTAGTTGATCATCCGGGAGGACGATCCGTCCGGTGAAACCGACGCAAATGGTCACTGTTCGCCCCCCCGTTGTGTGGGCGGCCGTCTTCCCTGCTAACGTCCGCGTGCCACCCCCCGTGATCGGCCTTCGCATGGCCAGAAGAGGAAACGGTCCTTGAATCGCAAGCAGCGAAAACACCGCCGGTCAAGGGTGCGGGTGGGAATGGCTGCCGGTGGCGCGCTCGCGCTGGCCGCGGTGGGAATCGCGGCCGTGGCGCAGGCCGGCCAGTCGGGTGGCTCACGCCCGGCGGCGGTCGCTCCCAGTGCCCTGCAGAGCGAATTCGCGTCGGCGGCAAGCGAGTTCCACGTGCCGCAGAGCGTGCTGATGGCGGTGGCGTACCAGGAGAGCCGCTGGGACACCCACGCGGGCCGGCCGAGCATGACCGGCAACTTCAATGTCATGGGCCTGACGCAGGTGGCCTCGACCGATGTGCGCCGGCCCTCGCCGAGCGAGCGCATGCGTGAGCTGGACCTGCGCGGCGAGGAGCGCCGGGGCGCCTTCCACCCGTCGAAGCACGTGCTGGCCGCCGTGGGCGCCGTGCGGACCGACGCACCCGCACTGCACACACTGGACCGGGCGGCCAAGCTCCTCGGTGAACCGGCGACATCACTGCGCACCGACATGAGGCAGAGCGTGCGCGGAGGTGCGGCGCTGCTGGCCCAGTACGAGCGCTCGGCGACCGGCGGGCTGCCGAGCGACCCGGCGCAGTGGTACGCGGCGGTGGAACGTTACAGCCAGTCGCCGGACAGCAAGGGCGCGGCGCAGTTCGCGCAGCGCGTCTACGCCCACATGCGTACGGGGATCAGCCGGGTGACCGCCGACGGCCAGCAGGTGACGCTCGAGGCGCGGCCCGGGCTCAGGCCGCACGCGGACACGGCTGCGTACCCGACCACCGGCACCGCGCACACCGGCTACGCCACCGCGACGAGCGCGAGCTACACCACCGCCACGGCCGCCACGGCGACCGACACCCCGACCCCGGAGTGCCCGTCCGCCCTGGCGTGCACCTTCGTACCCGCCGGGTACCAGCAGACCAGCGCCACGGACAAGACGCAGTACGGCAACTACGACATCGCCAACCGGCCCACGGACGGCGACGCCATCAACTACATCGTCATCCACGACACCGAGGGCTCCTACTCCGCCGCGGTCAGCGAGTTCCAGGACCCGACCGCCGGAGCCAGCGCCCACTACGTGATCCGTTCCTCGGACGGACTGGTCACGCAGATGGTGCCCAACGCCGACCTCGCCTGGCACGCGGGCAACTGGTACGTGAACCAGCACGCCATCGGCATCGAGCACGAGGGCTACGCGCTCCAGGGCGGAAGCTGGTACACCGAGTCGGAGTACGAGTCGTCCGCCGCGCTGGTGAAGTACCTCGCGGGCAAGTACGGCATCCCGCTCGACCGCGAGCACATCATCGGCCACGACGACGTCCCGGGCCCGCTCGACGCGTACGTCGCCGGCATGCACTGGGACCCGGGCACCTACTGGGACTGGAACCACTACATGTCCCTGCTCGGCGCTCCGGCGAACAGCAACCCGGCCGGCTCGCCGCTCGTCGCCGGCGAGGTGGTGCGGATCGCGCCGCCGTTCAGCACGTCGTACGAACCGCCCGTCACCGGGCAGTCGGCGCAGCCCGCCGACTTCGTCTATCTGCGCACCGGGCCGTCGAGCAGCTCCTCGCTGATCACGAACCCGTACTTCTCCTCCGGCTCGACCGGCGCCTCCGACTGGAGCGACAAGGCCGTCGCCGGCCAGGACTTCGTGGTGGCCGCGCAACAGGGCGACTGGACCGCGATCTGGTACGGCGGCGTCAAGGCGTGGTTCTACAACCCGCACGGCTCGTACACCGTTCCGGTCTCCGACACCTCCGCGTTCACGGTGGTCACCGCAAAGGACGGGGCCGCCTCGATCCCGGTCTACGGCCGCGCCTACCCGGAGGCGAGCGCGTACCCGAGCGACCTCACCGCGCAGCCGGTGACGCCGCTCACCAAGTACACGATCCCCGCCGGGCAGTCGTACGTCGCCATCGCGAAGGAGACGTCGGGCTACTACCGCTCGACCACGTACGACGGCAGTGCCCCGCACGACCGAACGGTGATCAGCGGTACCACCACCTACTACCCGATCCGCTACAACCACCGCCTGGCGTACCTGAGTTCGGCGGATGTCAAGGTCGTCTCCGCGGTGCCCGGCCCGGCCGCCTCGGCGCGGCAGGACGTCATCGCCCGCGACGGCTCGGGCAATCTGTGGCAGTACCAGGGCACGGGCGTGGCGTCGTCGCCGTTCCTGTCGCGGTACAAGATCGGCTACGGGTGGGGCGGCTACGACGCCATGACGCCGATGTCGGTCTTCCACGCCGACGGCACGGGTGACATGGTCGCCCGTGACGGTTCCGGCAACCTCTGGTACTACCAGGGCAGCGGCAACCCGTCGGCTCCTTTCAAGGGGCGTGTGAAGGCCGGTTACGGATGGGGTGGCTACACCATGCTCGGCATGGGGGACCTGACCGGTGACGGCAAGCCGGACCTGCTGGCCCGTGACTCCTCGGGGAACCTGTACGTCTACCCGGGCACGGGCAGCACGACGTCGCCCTTCGGGCCGCGCATCAAGGCCGGCTGGGGCTGGGGCGGCTACACCATGGTCAACGGCGGCGACCTCACGGGTGACGGCAAGGGGGACCTGCTGGCCCGTGACTCCTCGGGGAACCTGTACGTCTACCCGGGCACCGGCAGCCCCACGTCGCCCTTCGGGCCGCGTGTGAAGGCCGGTTACGGGTGGGGCGGCTACACCATGGTCGGCCCCGGTGACCTTTCCGGTGACGGCAAGCCGGACCTCGTCGCCCGGGACTCCTCCGGGAACCTGTACCTCTACCCCGGCACCGGCAACGCGACGTCGCCGTACGGCTCGCGGAGCAGCATCGGTCCCGGCTGGAACATCTACAACACCATCATCTGACCGGTAGACCGCCGGCCTGACGAAGCCGTGCGCCCCGGGCGGCATGCCGCCCGGGGCGCACAGGGGTCTTCGGAGGGCTACAGCTTGGTCCACGCCTCCGTCAGCGTGGCACGCAGGATCTGCTCGATCTCGTCGAAGGTCTCCTGGTTGGAGATCAGCGGCGGGGCGAGCTGGACGACCGGGTCACCGCGGTCGTCGGCGCGGCAGTACAGGCCGTTGTCGAAGAGCGCCTTGGACAGGAAGCCGTACAGGACGCGCTCGGTCTCCTCCTCGTCGAAGGACTCCTTGGTCGCCTTGTCCTTGACCAGCTCGATGCCGTAGAAGAAGCCGTTGCCGCGGACGTCGCCGACGATCGGCAGGTCGTGCAGCTTCTGCAGCGTGGAGAGGAACGCGGCCTCGTTGTCCAGCACGTGCCGGTTCAGGCCCTCGCGTTCGAACAGGTCCAGGTTGGCCAGGCCCACCGCGGCGGAGACCGGGTGGCCGCCGAAGGTGTAGCCGTGCAGGAAGGTGTTGTCGCCCTTGTAGAAGGGCTCGGCGAGGCGGTCGGAGACGATGCACGCGCCGATCGGGGAGTAGCCCGAGGTCATGCCCTTGGCGCAGGTGATCATGTCCGGGACGTAGCCGAACTTGTCGCAGGCGAACATCGTGCCGAGGCGGCCGAAGGCGCAGATGACCTCGTCCGAGACCAGCAGTACGTCGTACTGGTCGCAGATCTCGCGCACCCGCTGGAAGTAGCCGGGCGGCGGCGGGAAGCAGCCGCCGGCGTTCTGCACCGGCTCCAGGAAGACCGCGGCGACCGTGTCCGGGCCCTCGAAGAGGATCTGCTGCTCGATCTGGTCGGCGGCCCAGCGGCCGAAGGCCTCCGGGTCGTCCCCGAAGATCGGCGCGCGGTAGATGTTGGTGTTGGGGACCTTGTGCGCGCCCGGCACCAGCGGCTCGAACGGGGCCTTCAGGCCCGGCAGGCCCGTGATGGACAGGGCGCCCTGCGGGGTGCCGTGGTAGGCGACCGCGCGGGATATGACCTTGTGCTTGGTGGGCTTGCCGACCAGTTTGAAGTACTGCTTGGCGAGCTTCCAGGCGGTCTCGACCGCCTCGCCGCCGCCCGTGGTGAAGAAGACCTTGTTCAGGTCGCCCGGGGCGTGGTCGGCGAGCCGCTCCGCGAGCTCGACGGCCTTGGGGTGGGCGTAGGACCACACCGGGAAGAACGCCAGTTCCTGCGCCTGCTTGAACGCCGTCTCCGCCAGCTCCGTGCGGCCATGGCCGGCCTGGACCACGAAGAGACCGGCGAGACCGTCGAGGTAGCGCTTGCCCTTGTCGTCGTAGATGTAGGTGCCCTCGCCCCGGACGATGGTGGGGACGGGCGCGTTCTCGTACGAGGACATGCGGGTGAAGTGCATCCACAGGTGGTCGTACGCGGTCTTGCTGAGGTCCTTGGTACTCACGGCTATCGGGTCCTCACGGTTATCGGGTTCCCCACATGTAGGTCTGCTTCTTCAGCTTGAGGTAGACGAAGCTCTCGGTGGAGCGCACTCCGGGGACGGCCCGGATGCGTTTGTTGATGACTTCCAGCAGGTGGTCGTCGTCCTCGCAGACGATCTCCACCAGGAGGTCGAAGGAGCCCGCGGTCATCACGACGTACTCGCATTCGTCCATCGCGGCCAGCGCGTCGGCCGCCGACTCCACGTCGCCCTCGACGTTCACCCCGACCATCGCCTGCCGGCGGAAGCCCACGGTGAGCGGGTCCGTGACGGCGACGATCTGCATCACGCCCTGGTCGAGCAGCTTCTGGACGCGCTGGCGCACCGCCGCCTCGGACAGGCCGACGGCCTTGCCGATCGCGGCGTACGGCCGGCGGCCGTCCTCCTGGAGCTGTTCGATGATGGCGAGGGAGACGGCGTCCAGCTGGGATGTGCCGTTCTTGGACTCGCGGGAGTCTCTCGGGTCTGCGCTTCGACTGGCCACAACCTCACTGTGCACGACGTATCGACAGTTCCGCAAGGCGGGATCGATGAAATTCGTTGTTTTCCTGATGTGAGTCTGCGGATTTCGCAGTACTGGCGCAATCCAGGGTGTTGAAAACGTCGGGCTACGGACTAGGGTGGGTGTCTCAGCGATTGGACACCCGAACTTGGAGGGCCCGCAGTGAGCACCGAGCTGCGTCGTCTGCGCAACTACATCGACGGCGAATTCCGTGACGCCGCCGACGGACGGACCACCCAGGTGGTCAACCCCGCGACCGGTGAGGCGTACGCGACCGCCCCGCTGTCCGGGCAGGCGGACGTCGACGCCGCGATGGCGGCCGCCGCGGCGGCCTTCCCGGGCTGGCGCGACACCACGCCCGCCGAGCGGCAGAAGGCCCTGCTGAAGATCGCTGACGCCTTCGAGGAGCGCGCCGAGGAACTGATCGCGGCCGAGGTCGAGAACACGGGCAAGCCGGTCGGGCTGACCCGGTCGGAGGAGATCCCGCCGATGATCGACCAGATCCGCTTCTTCGCGGGCGCGGCCCGGATGCTCGAGGGCCGTTCGGCCGGCGAGTACATGGAGGGGATGACCTCGATCGTCCGCCGCGAGCCGGTCGGCGTCTGTGCGCAGGTCGCGCCGTGGAACTACCCGATGATGATGGCCGTGTGGAAGTTCGCCCCGGCGATCGCCGCGGGCAACACGGTCGTGCTGAAGCCGTCGGACACCACTCCGGCGTCCACGGTCCTGATCGCCGACATCGTCGGCTCGATCCTGCCCAAGGGCGTCTTCAACGTCATCTGCGGCGACCGCGACACGGGCCGCATGATGGTCGAGCACCCGACCCCGGCGATGGCCTCCATCACCGGCTCGGTCCGCGCGGGCATGTCGGTCGCCGAGTCCGCGTCCAAAGACCTCAAGCGGGTCCACCTGGAGCTGGGCGGCAAGGCGCCGGTCGTCGTCTTCGAGGACACCGACATCGCCAAGGCCGTCGAGGACATCTCGGTGGCGGGCTTCTTCAACGCCGGCCAGGACTGTACGGCAGCGACCCGCGTCCTGGTCCACGAGTCCATCCACGACGAGTTCGTGGCCGCGCTCGCCAAGGCCGCCTCGGAGACCAGGACGGGGCAGCCGGACGACGAGGACGTGCTCTACGGTCCGCTGAACAACCCGAACCAGCTCAAGCAGGTCGCCGGCTTCATCGAGCGCCTCCCCGCCCACGCCAAGGTCGAGGCCGGCGGTCACCAGGTCGGCGACAAGGGCTACTTCTACGCCCCGACCGTCGTCTCGGGCCTCAAGCAGGAGGACGAGATCATCCAGAACGAGGTCTTCGGCCCGGTCATCACCGTGCAGTCCTTCACCGGCGAGGAGCAGGCCGTCGAGTACGCCAACGGCGTCGACTACGCCCTCGCCTCCTCGGTGTGGACCCGGGACCACGCGCGCGCGATGCGCATGTCCAAGGCCCTCGACTTCGGCTGCGTGTGGATCAACACGCACATCCCGCTGGTCGCGGAGATGCCGCACGGCGGCTTCAAGAAGTCCGGCTACGGCAAGGACCTCTCGGCGTACGGCTTCGACGACTACACGCGGATCAAGCACGTGATGACGTCGCTGGACGCGTAGCCCTTTCGGCACCGGCGCGCACACACGGCCCCGGGCGGGACTCCCGTCCGGGGCCGCGGTGCGTCCGGCAGGCCCCGCACCGCGGCCCCTGCCGGTGACCGTCCTCCGGGCCGTCCCCGCAGTGCCCCTCCGTCCGGTGCCGCGTGTGCTCCTCGTCGCCCCGAAAAACTGTTATCCCGGCCCCCGCCGTTCCGTCTCCCTCAGCGCCCCCTGATCCCGACGCGGAGGAGCGCACACGTGAGTCAAGGGCACGGCGACCGTACCGACCCCGCCCGCCCCCTGGGTCACGGCCGTGGCTGAGACTGTACGTCCGCAGGGCGGTACGACGACCAGGGAGAGGACGGACGTGGACACCCGGCAGTGGCGTTCCACCATCGCGGCGGCGCAGGCCGGTGACCGGAATGCGCTGGACGAGCTGGTCGCGGGCTGGCTGCCGCTCGTCTACAACATCGTCGGCCGCGCGCTGAACGGTCATGCCGACGTCGACGACGTCGTGCAGGAGACGATGCTGCGCGCCGTCGGCAACCTCGGTACGCTGCGTGATCCGGACAGTTTCCGCTCCTGGCTGGTCGCCATCGCCATGCGGCAGATTCGGGACCGCGCGCGCCGCCGGACGGCCGAGCCGCTGTCCGGTGACGCGGGGGACCGGGCCGCGGACTTCGCCGAACTCACCGTGCTGCGGCTGCAGCTGGAGGGTCAGCGGCGGGAGGTCGCGGAGGCGGTGCGCTGGCTCGACGACGAGGACCGGCAGCTGCTGTCGCTGTGGTGGCTGGAGGTCGCGGGCGAACTCACCCGCCGCGAGCTGGCCGCCGCCGTCGGCATCAGCCGTCAGCACGCCGCCGTCCGGGTGCAGCGGATGAAGGCGCGCCTGGAGGTGGCGCGCGGCATCGTACGGGCCCTGCAGGGCGACTGCCCCCGGCTGGCCGCCGTCACCGCCCGCTGGGACGGCCGGCCCGGCTCCGTGTGGCGCAAGCGGCTGGCCCGGCACGTCCGCGACTGCCCGGTCTGCGCCGGGACCGAGAAGGCCGTCGTACCCGCCGAACGGCTGCTCGCCGGGATCGCGCTCGTCCCCGTCCCGGCGGGCTTCGCCCTGTCGCTGGCGCTCGGCGGCAAGACCTCCGTGGCGGCCGCCTCCGTCGGCTGGTCCGCCAAGGTGCTCGGCGCGCTCACCAAGCCCGCCGTGGTCGCCACGGCGGGCGCGACGATCGTCGCGGGCGGCGCGTACGTCGTGACCCGGACCCCACCGGCGCCGCCCGCCCCCCGGATCGCGCCCACGGCGGCGAGCACGGCCCGACCGCGCGCACACACCCCGCCGAGCGAACTGCCCTCACCGTCCACGGTGAGCCCCTCACCGCCGACGAAGAAGACGGACCTGTACGGCACGGTCGTCGACTCCGTCGACAGCGCGCCCCCCGCGAACACCCCGCCCGGGGTGCTGCCGCACCGCCCCGAGTCCGGGATCACCAGCAGCGGCGGCCCGAAGGCCGTCCTGCAGCACCGCGGGGACGGCGTCACGCTCACGGGCCGGGGCTATGTCCTGGTGCGGTGGCAGATCTCCCCGAAGAACCGGCCGGGCGCGCTGGTCATGCCCGCCTGGACCGCTCTGAAGGGCAAGCTCTTCCACGTCGCCTCGGGCGGCGGCCGCCGCATGGACGACCCCCTGCCGGGCAGCCCGAACGGATACGCCACCGGGATGGGCGGACCGGCCATCGGGTACGCCCTCCTGCCGGCCGGCGCCCAGCAGATGTGGCAGAACGAGTACTTCTACCTGGACGGCTCCGTCACCCTCACGCAGAACGAACGGGGCTGCGACTACGGCCTGATCGTCTTCCCGTCCAGCTGGGACGAGGCCCACAAGGACATCACGACCGGGCCCGCCCAGGGCGCGATCCGCTACGGCCTGGTCCGCGACGACGGCAAGGACACCGCACCGGTGCCCCAGTACGCCACCCGCTCGTACCCGGCCGACCCGGCGACGGTCCCTCAGCGCTCGCGCGTGTAGCCGTCCGCCGGCCCGCGCAGCGCATGCAGCGTGTCGATGCGGTACGCGCGTGCTGCGCCAGACGGGCTTCGGCGGCACGGCCACGGCCCGTGGCGCATCCCCGAGGTGCGGCCGACGAAGCCGGCGACCACGGCGGTCCGCAACGTCACGGCGGCGGCCGGCCCGGCGCGACGGGCGGGGCTCTCAGTGCCCGCGGACCGCGCGCAGCGCGTCGACGCGGTTCGTCGTGACGGAGTCCACGCCCAGGTCGAGGAGGCGCCGCATCGACCGGCGGGTGTCGGGGGTCCACACGGACAGCAGATGGCCGCCGTCGTGAACCCGGGCCGCCAGGTTCCGGTCCACCAGGCCGAAGCGGTAGTTGAGCCAGCGCGGGCGCAGCGCGTCGAGCAGCGCGGGGCGCGGCGGGGCCAGGGTCGTCCAGGTCAGGGCGATCTCCGCCGCGGGGTCGGCGGCGCGCATCGCCAACATGGTCCCGGCGCCCGCGCAGTAGTACACCCGCTCGGCGGCCCCGCAGTCCCGGACGACGCCGACGACCCGGCGTACGGCTCGGGGCGAGGGGCCGCCCGGCAGGTCGATCAACACCCGGCTGCCGTCGGTCGCCGCGAGCGCGTCCGCCAGCGTCGGCACACCGCCCGCCGTCAGGCCCCGCACCTCGTCCGAGGAGAGCGCCGCCAGCGGGCGGTCCTGCTGCCACAGCCGCTTCAGCGTCCCGTCGTGCAGCAGCACGGGCACGCCGTCCCGGGTGAGCCGTACGTCGATCTCCACCGCGTCCGCGCCACGGTGGAGCGCGGAACGCAGCGAGTCGAGCGTGTTCTCACGGTGGCGGTAGGGGTCGCCGCGATGGGCCACGGCGGTCACGGTACGCATGGGGTTCATTGTGCTGGGCGTCAGGGGGCGAGCCACGCCGAGGTGTAGTCGTCGATCTCGGCCGTCAGCTTCGCCTTGCCGGCCTCGTCCAGGAACGACGCCTCGACCGCGTTCCTGGCGAGGGCGGCCAGACCCGGCTCGTCGAGCTCGAGGAGCCGCGCGGCGACCGCGTACTCGTTGTTGAGGTCGGTGCCGAACATCGGCGGGTCGTCGGAGTTGACGGTGACCAGGACCCCGGCGCGCACGAACTCCTTGATGGGGTGCTCCTCGAGCGAGCGGACCGCGCGCGTGGCGATGTTGGAGGTCGGGCAGACCTCCAGCGGGATGCGGTGCTCCGCGAGGTGGGCCAGCAGCTTCGGGTCACGGGCGGCGCTGGTGCCGTGCCCGATGCGTTCGGCGCGCAGCTCGTTCAGCGCGTCCCAGACCGTCTCGGGCCCGGTGGTCTCGCCCGCGTGCGGCACGGAGTGCAGACCGGCCGCTGTGGCCTGGTCGAAGTGGGGCTTGAACTGGGGCCGCGGTACGCCGATCTCGGGGCCGCCGAGCCCGAACGAGACGAGCCCCTCGGGCCGCAGCCGGTCGTCGGTGGCGAGGCGCACCGTCTCCTCGGCCGAGGTGAGCCCGGCCTCGCCGGGGATGTCGAAGCACCAGCGCAGCACCGTCCCGAGCTCGGCCTCCGCGGCCCTGCGGGCGTCCTCGATGGCGTCCATGAACGCGCGCTCGTCCATGCCGCGGCGGGTGGACGAGTACGGGGTGATGGTCAGCTCCGCGTAACGGACCTGCTGGCGGGCCATGTCACGGGCGATCTCGTACGTCAGCAGGCGGACGTCCTCGGGGGTCCGGATCAGGTCGACGACCGACAGGTACACCTCGACGAAGTGGACGAAGTCGGTGAACGTGAAGTAGTCGGCCAGGGCCTCGGGGTCGGTGGGGACCTTGGAGTCGGGGTGGCGGGCGGCCAGTTCGGAGACGATGCGGGGGGAGGCGGAGCCGACGTGGTGCACGTGCAGTTCGGCCTTGGGCAGCCCGGCGATGAAGGCGTGCAGGTCGCGCACGGCGGGGGTGTCGCGGTGGTCGGTCAAGGTTCCTCCCCGGGAACGGCGTCCCGGCGTCGGGCGGCGGTGGCCCGGTCGGGACGCGGGTGATCGGCTGATCGGTGACGTGCGGGATCATCGTAGGGCGCGGGCCGGGTCGGGGAGACGTGGCCCGTAGCATGACGGCACATTCGACAGAGGGGGACCCACGCATGTCCGATGACGCCCGGCGTCCGGGAGCACCTCAGGACGCGGCACCGGACCCGTGGGCCTCCCCGGGCCCCGGGAGCGGCGGGGCGGGGGGCGGCCAGGCACCGGACGCCTCGGACGGTGCGGGCGGCCGGATGCCGGGTGCCCCCGGCGACCTGCCCTCCGCGGTGCGGCTCGACAAGCCCGCCCGCGACCCGTGGGCACCCCCGGTGGAACCCCAGGGCCCCGGGGCCTCCGGCCAGGGCATCCCCGCCGTGCAGGACCGGCCCGCGGCCGTCCCGCCGCCGGGTCCCGCCCTGCCGGGCATCCCGCCCCAGGCCCCCTGGACCAACCCCTACGCCGCACCGGGCCCCGGCCCGGCAGCTCCCGGCAACCCCTTCGCTCCCGCGCCCCCCGCCCCGGACGAACCCGTGCCGCCGCCCCCCATCGGTCCCGAAGGCCCGGGGCAGATGGCCTACGGCTGTCCCCGGTACCCCGTTCATCCGGGCTACGGAGCGCCCTACGGCCCCCACGGCGCCGCCTACGGCTGGCCCGGTATGCCCCTCCCGCCGAGCAACGGCATGGGGATCGCCTCGCTCGTGCTCGGCGTGATCTCCCTCGTCGTGTTCTGCCTCTGGCCGATCGCCCTGGTCATCGCCGTGCTCGCCGTGATCTTCGGCGTCATCGGCCGCCGCAGGGCGCGCCGGGGCGAGGCGACGAACGCAGGCATGGCCCTGGCCGGCCTCATCTGCGGAGCGGTCGGCTTCGTCCTGAGCGCCGTCCTGATCGTCGTCCTCCTCGCCGTCCCGGACCACAGCAGCGACGATCCGTGGACGGGCACCGACGACGGCTACTCGACCTCACTGGTGACGGGCGCCGCCGGCTGAGCCACCGGACACCCCCCGACCCGCGGCCAGCCGCTCCCGCGCCTCCATCAGCGCGAACCCCAGCAGGTTCGGCCCCCGCCACCGCTGCGGATCCGCCGCCCGTTCGTCGTCCGCCGCGAGCCCGATGCCCCACACCCGGTCCAGCGGGCTCGCCTCGACCAGCACACGTTCCCCGGTGCCCAGCAGGAAGTCCCGCAGCCCGTCGTGCGCGGCGAACTTGTGCACGCTGCCCTCGACCACGATGCCGAACCGCTCGCGCTCCCATATCGCTTCGTCGAAGCCGCGCACCAGGCGTCCCGTCTTCTTCGCGAGCGCGGGCTTTGGCGCCTGAAGCACCTTGTGCTCCGCCTCCGCGTCGCCGAAGAGCCGTGCCTTCGACGCCATCATCCAGTGCTCCGCCGTCGCGTACTCCACGCCGTCCACCGTGAACGGCGACGGCCACCACTGGCTCAGACAGCTCGCCCCGACCCGTCCGTCCGCGCGCGGCCGGTGGCCCCAGAAGTGGAGGTACTTGATCCTCGCCCCCGCGCGGACCTCCCTGATCAGGGCATCCCAAGAACCGGTCTTCTCCATGCCGCCGAGTCTGGCAGGCGCCACTGACATTCCGTCCCCCCTTTACGGGTCACACTCGACACCTGGTCGACAGATTCCGTCGCGTAACCAAAAGGCAACAACGGAATCACTTGTTGGGCCGCCCTCCCTCTGTCAGGATCGGCACTCACATCGAGCCGAAGCTACGCCAGCCCCCGCGCCGCCCGCGGGCCGGCGGCGGAGGAGAGCGACATGCAGAACCCGGGCAACGCCGGCCCCCGCCTGACGGCGCCGGACGATCTACGGGAACGTTTCTCGGACGGTGCCCAGTACATCGCGGGCCGGCCGGCCACGGGCACCTCGGGCCGTACGCACTCGGTGATCGACCCGTCGACCGGTACCGAGGTGTACACCTACGAACTGGCCGGCACCGACGACGTCGACCGCGCCGTGGCCGCCGCCCGCGCCGCCTTCCCCGAGTGGTCCGCCGCGACCCCGGGCGAACGCTCCGACGCACTGCACCGCTTCGCCGCCGTCCTCGCCGACCGCGCCGAGGACTTCGCCCGCATCGAGTCGCTCCAGTGCGGCAAACCGCTGAAGCTGACGCGGGAGTTCGACGTGCCCGGCACGATCGACAACACCGCCTTCTTCGCCGGCGCCGCCCGCCACCTGCAGGGCCAGTCCGCCGGTGAGTACTCCGGCGACCACACCTCCTACATCCGCCGTGAACCCATCGGCGTCATCGGCTCCATCGCGCCCTGGAACTACCCCCTCCAGATGGCCGCCTGGAAGATCCTCCCGGCGATCGCCGCGGGCAACACGATCGTCCTGAAGCCGGCCGAGCCGACCCCGCTGACCTCGCTGCTGTTCGCCCGGGCCGCCACGTACGCGGGTATCCCGGCCGGTGTCGTCAACATCGTCACCGGCACCGGCAAGGAGGCCGGCGAGCATCTCGTCGGCCACCCCGATGTGGCCATGACCTCCTTCACCGGTTCCACCTCGGTCGGCGGGCGGGTCGCCGAGATCGCCACCGCGTCCGTCAAACGCCTCCACCTGGAACTCGGCGGAAAGGCCCCCTTCGTCGTCTTCGACGACGCGGACCTTCAGGCGGCCGTCCACGGTGCGGTCGCGGGCTCCCTCATCAACACCGGCCAGGACTGCACGGCCGCCACCCGCGCGTACGTGCAACGGCCCCTGTACGAGGAGTTCGTCGCACGGACCGCCGCCCTGATGGAGACCGTCCGGCTCGGCGACCCGTTCGCCGCCGGCACCGACCTCGGCCCGCTGATCTCGCACGTCCAGCGGGACCGCGTGGCCGGCTTCGTCGACCGGGCACGTGCCTACGCGCGCGTGGTGACCGGCGGGGAGGCCCCCGGGGGCGAGCTCGCGGACGGCGCGTACTATCGGCCCACCCTGATCGCCGACGCACCGCAGGACAGCGAGATCGTCCAGTCCGAGATCTTCGGGCCCGTGCTCGTCGTCCTGCCCTTCGACCACGACGACGACGGCATCCGGCTCGCCAACGACACCCCTTACGGCCTCGCCGCCTCCGCCTGGACGCGGGACGTCTACCGGGCGAACCGCGCGACCCGCGAGATCAGGTCGGGCTGCGTCTGGGTCAACGACCACATCCCGATCATCAGCGAGATGCCCCACGGCGGATTGCGGGCCTCCGGCTTCGGCAAGGACATGTCCGCCTATTCGTTCGAGGAATACACCCAGATCAAGCACGTCATGTTCGACAACACCGCGGTTGCCCGCAAGGACTGGCACCGCACCGTATTCGGGGACCGATAGCAGACGGGCCGCCCGACCCGCGGCCGCACGACCCTCCCGAAAGGGCACCACCTCCGAAAGGGCACCACGCGCATGGAGCAGTACGAGCCCGACCGCCTGACCCCGGCCCAAGTGGCCGCCGTGCGGCGCAGTTTCCGCAGCGGCAGGGCCGCCCTGACCCGCCGTTCACTGCTGCGCGCCTCCGCGGGCGGTGTGCTCGCCGTGGGCGGACTGGGGACGCTGAGCGCCTGCGGCATCCCGCCGGCCGGCAGGACACAGGGCGGCACGTCCGCCCAGGACTTCTCCGCCAGGGAGAGGGTCGTCAACTTCTCCAACTGGCCCGAATACATCGACGCCGACGACAGCGGCAAGCACCACCCGACCCTCGACACGTTCCGCCGGCGGACCGGCATCACGGTCAGGTACACCGAGGACATCAACGACAACAACGAGTTCTTCGGCAAGATCAAGCCGCAGCTCGCCGCGGGCCAGGACACCGGCCGCGACCTCATCGTCCTCACCGACTGGCTGGCCGCCCGACTGATCCGCCTGGGGTGGGTGCAGAGACTGGACCCGTCCCACCTGCCGCACGCCTTCGCCAACCTGTCGGCCCAGTTCCGCACCCCCGACTGGGACCCGGGCCGCGCCTACTCCTACCCCTGGCAGGGCATCTCGACCGTCATCGCGTTCAACAAGAAGGCGCTCGACGGCATCGAGGTCAGGTCGGTCTCCGACCTGCTCGACAACCCGAGGCTCAAGGGCCGTGTCGGCTTCCTGTCGGAGATGCGCGACAGCGTCGGCATGACGATGCTCGACATGGGCAAGGACCCGGCGAAGTTCACCGACGACGACTTCGACGCGGTGATGGCCCGGTTGCAGAAGGCCGTCGACAAGGGCCAGATCCGCCGCTTCACCGGCAACGACTACACCTCCGACCTGAGCAAGGGCGACCTGGCCGCCTGCGTGGCCTGGGGCGGCGACATCGTCCAGCTCAAGGCGGACAGCCCGGACGTCGACTACGTGATCCCGGACAGCGGCTACATGACGTCCACCGACAACCTGCTGATTCCCAACAAGGCACGCCACAAGACGAACGCCGAACGGCTCATCGACTTCTACTACGAGCCCGAACAGGCCGCCGCACTGGCCGCCTACATCAACTACGTGTCCCCCGTCGACGGCGTGAAGGACCACCTCGCGAAGATCGACAAGTCGGCGGCGAACAACCCGCTGATCATTCCCGACAAGGCCATGGCCGCCAAGTCCCACGCCTTCCGTTCGCTGACGCAGAAGGAAGAGACGGCCTACGAAGAGAAGTTCGCGAAGCTCACAGGGGCGTGACGACGATGAACACCACGACAGACACCGGCGGCGACGTCCGCCTCGCGGGCATCAGCAAGACCTACGGCTCGTTCACCGCCGTACACCCGCTCGACCTCACCGTGCCGCAGGGCTCCTTCTTCGCCCTGCTCGGCGCCTCCGGCTGCGGCAAGACCACCACGCTGCGCATGATCGCAGGCCTGGAGGAACCGACGAGCGGCACCGTCCGTCTCGGCGACCAGGACGTCACCCACCTGCCGCCGTACAAGCGCCCGGTGAACACGGTCTTCCAGTCCTACGCCCTCTTCCCGCACCTGGACATCTTCGAGAACGTCGCCTTCGGCCTGCGCCGGCGCGGCATCAAGTCGGTGAAGAAGCAGGTCGAGGACATGCTGGAGCTGGTGCAGCTCGGCGAGCAGGCGCGCAAGAAGCCCCACCAGCTCTCCGGCGGCCAGCAGCAGCGCGTGGCCGTGGCCCGCGCACTGATCAACCACCCGAAGGTGCTGCTCCTGGACGAGCCGCTCGGCGCCCTCGACCTCAAGCTGCGCCGTCAGATGCAGCTGGAGCTCAAGCGGATCCAGACCGAGGTCGGCATCACCTTCATCCATGTCACGCACGACCAGGAGGAGGCCATGACGATGGCCGACACGGTCGCCGTGATGAACGCGGGCCGGGTCGAGCAACTCGGTTCGCCCACCGACCTGTACGAGAACCCGCGGACGACGTTCGTCGCCAACTTCCTCGGCACCTCCAACCTGATCGAGGCCGAAGTCGACTCCCGGCACGGCGAGGAGATCGTCCTGAAGGCGGGCGGCGGCAAGCTCACCCTCCCCGGGGCACGCTGCTGCGCGCCGACGGCCGGCGGCGGAAAGGTGCTGGTGGGCGTCCGCCCGGAGAAGATCTCCCTCATCCACGCCGACGACGCGGGCGAGGTCCCCGAGGGCCGCAACCGCATCACCGGAAGGATCGCCGACGCGAGCTTCATCGGCGTCTCCACCCAGTACGTCGTCGACAGCCCGGTCTGCCCGGAGTTCGCGGTCTACGCCCAGAACATCGACCGCGACCCCCGCCTGGTTCCCGGCGCGGAGGTCGTCCTGCACTGGAGCCCGGCCCACACCTTCGGCCTGGACGCCGCCCAGTCCCTGCTTGCCGGGACCGGCGACGCCGACGACGCGAGCGTGGAGCCCGGAGAAGGGGTGGCCGCCTGATGGCCGCCGTCACCGAGGCGCCGCCGCCCCTCGCGCCCCCCGCACCCGAGAGCAGGAAGCCCCCGCGCGGACGGGGCCGCCTCACGCCGTACTGGCTGCTGCTGCCCGGCATCCTGTGGCTGCTGGTCTTCTTCGCGCTGCCGATGATCTACCAGGCGTCCACTTCGGTGCAGACGGGCTCCCTGGAGCAGGGGTACAAGGTCACCTGGCACTTCGCCACCTACTGGAACGCACTGTCCGCCTACTGGCCGCAGTTCGTGCGGTCGGTCCTCTACGCGGCCGCCGCGACGCTGCTGTGTCTGCTCCTCGGCTACCCGCTCGCCTACCTCATCGCCTTCCGCGCGGGCCGCTGGCGGAACCTGATCATGATCCTGGTGATCGCGCCCTTCTTCACCAGCTTCCTGATCCGTACCCTCGCCTGGAAGACGATCCTGGCGGACGGCGGCCCGGTCGTCGGCGCCCTGAACACGCTGCACGTCCTGGACGTCACCAACTTGCTGGGCTGGACCTCGGGCGACCGCGTGCTGGCCACGCCGCTCGCGGTGGTGTGCGGACTGACGTACAACTTCCTGCCGTTCATGATCCTGCCGCTGTACACCTCGCTGGAGCGCATCGACCCGCGCCTGCACGAGGCGGCCGGCGACCTGTACGCGAAGCCCTTCACCACCTTCCGCAAGGTCACCTTCCCGCTGTCGATGCCGGGCGTGGTCTCCGGCACCCTGCTGACGTTCATTCCGGCGGCCGGCGACTACGTCAACGCCGATCTGCTCGGCTCCACGGACACCCGCATGGTCGGCAACGTCATCCAGACGCAGTTCCTGACCGTCCTCGACTATCCGAAGGCGGCCGCCCTCTCGTTCATCCTGATGGCCGCGATCCTCGTCATGGTCACGGTCTACATCCGCCGGTCCGGCACGGAGGATCTGGTTTAAATGGACACGCGACCCAGTCGCATATTCGGCGCGAGCGTCAACTGGCTCAAACGCCGTCTCGTCGTCATCGCCGGACTGCTGACGCTCGGATATCTCCTGCTGCCGAACGTCGTCGTCACGGTGTTCTCCTTCAACAAGCCCACGGGCCGCTTCAACTACCAGTGGCAGCAGTTCTCCACGGACGCCTGGCGGGATCCGTGCGGCGTCGCCGGGATGTGCGGCTCGCTCGCGGTCAGCCTCCAGATCGCCGTGTGGGCGACGCTCGGCGCCACGGTCCTCGGCACGATGATCGCCTTCGCACTGGTCCGCTACCGCTTCCGCGCGCGCGGCGCCGTCAACTCGCTGATCTTCCTGCCGATGGCGATGCCCGAGGTCGTCATGGCGGCCTCGCTGCTCACCCTGTTCCTCAACATGGGCGCTCAGCTCGGCTTCTGGACCATCCTGATCGCCCACATCATGTTCTGCCTCAGCTTCGTCGTCACCGCGGTCAAGGCGCGCGTGATGTCGATGGACCCGAGGCTGGAACAGGCCGCGCAGGACCTGTACGCGGGCCCGGTCCAGACGTTCCTGAGGGTCACGCTCCCCATCGCCGCCCCCGGGATCGCCGCCGGAGCACTGCTCGCCTTCGCGCTCTCCTTCGACGATTTCATCATCACCAATTTCAACGCGGGCTCGACCGTCACCTTCCCCATGTTCGTATGGGGCTCGGCGCAGCGTGGAACGCCCGTCCAGATCAATGTCATCGGCACGTCGATGTTCGTCGTCGCCGTCCTGTTCGTGCTGGCGTCCATGGCCGCCGGCAACCGCAGGAAGCGCCAGAAGGCGTAATCACCGTTCCGCAGAATTCCGTAGGGAGTTGACATCATGGCCCCGAGCGCCATGACCCGTTGGACCAGTTCTCTCTCCGACGCCCGGCCGGTCCCGTACTGGCTGGACGACCCCGGAAGGCCCCGCCCCGAGCCCGCGCTCACCGGCGCCGAGACCTGCGACCTGCTGGTCGTGGGCGGCGGCTACAGCGGACTGTGGACCGCGCTGATCGCCAAGGAGCGCGACCCCGGGCGGGACGTGGTGCTGGTGGAGGGCCGCGAGGTGGGCTGGGCCGCCTCCGGCCGCAACGGAGGATTCTGCGCCGCCTCCCTCACCCACGGCCCGGCCAACGGGCTGGCCCGCTGGCCGGACGAGATCCACAAGCTGCAGGAGCTGGGCGCCCGCAACCTCGACGAGATCGAGAAGGCGGTCGCCCGCCACTCGCTGGACTGCGAGTTCGAGCGCACCGGCGAGATCGACGTCGCGACCGAGACGTACCAGGCCTGGGAACTGAAGGACTGGTACACCGAGATGGAACGCCGGGGACTCGCCGACGGCGTCGAGTACCTGGACACGGACGCGGTACGGGACCAGGTCCACTCGCCCACCTTCCTGGCGGGCCTGTACGACCGCCGTGGCGTGGCCATGCTGCATCCGGCGAAGCTCGCCTGGGGTCTCAAACGTGCCTGCCTGCGCCTCGGCGTCCGCATCCACGAACACACACCCGCCCTCACCCTGAAGCCGTACGGCGCCGGCATGGCCGTCCGCACCCCGTACGGCGAGGTGCGCGCACGGCGCGTCGCGCTCGGCACGAACGTCTTCCCGAGCCTGGTGCGGCGCGTTCGCTCCTACACCGTGCCGGTCTACGACTACGCGCTGATGACCGAGCCGCTCACCGCAGGCCAGCTGGCTTCGGTCGGCTGGACGAACCGCCAGGGCCTCGGGGACTCCGCGAACCAGTTCCACTACTTCCGGCTCTCGGCCGACAACCGCATCCTGTGGGGCGGCTACGACGCGATCTACCCGTACGGCGGCCGGGTGCGCGCCGAGTACGAGGCCCGTCCGGAGACGTACGCCAAGCTCGCCGGGCACTTCTTCACCTGCTTCCCGCAGCTGGAGGGCGTCCGCTTCACCCACGCGTGGGGCGGCGCGATCGACACCTGCTCGCGCTTCTCGGCGTTCTACGGCACCGCCCACCAGGGGAGGGTGGCGTACGCGGCCGGTTACACGGGCCTCGGCGTCGGCGCGACCCGCTTCGGCGCGGAGGTGATGCTGGACCTGCTGGCGGGGGAGCGCACGGAGCGGACGGAACTGAGGATGGTCCGCAGGAAGCCGCTGCCGTTCCCCCCGGAGCCGTTCGCCTGGACGGGCATCGCGCTGACGAAGTGGTCGCTGGCGCGGGCGGACGCACACGAGGGGCGGCGCAATCTGTGGCTGAGGACCATGGACCGGCTGGGCCTGGGCTTCGACAGCTGAGGGCCTGCCCGGCCCCTACGGCCCCGCGTGCCGGCCGAGGAACACCGTGAGCCCGGTCAGCAGCACGGCGCACAGACACCAACTGGCCACGACGTCCAGGGGCCAGTGGTAGCCGTGGCGGACCAGACCGAAGGCCACGCCGAGGTTGAGGGCGAGGCAGGCGAGGAGCACTCCGCGGCGGGCGCACGCCGTGCGTAGCCGGGGCCGCAGGACGAGGGCCGCCGCACCGTAGGCGACGGCGGCGGTGGCCGTGTGGCCGGAGGGAAAGAACCCGGTGGCCGGGCCCATCACGGGTGGGCCCGGCCGGGCGACGAGGTCCTTGAGCGGGAGCACGACCACCGG
Source organism: Streptomyces sp. PTL18 (assembly GCF_059510295.1). Classification (NCBI taxonomy): domain Bacteria; kingdom Bacillati; phylum Actinomycetota; class Actinomycetes; order Kitasatosporales; family Streptomycetaceae; genus Streptomyces; species Streptomyces sp. PTL18. Next base: position 121,817 of record NZ_JCAJZO010000011.1, read on the forward strand.
GACGAGGGCCATCGGGACCGCCGCGGCGAGGGACGGCAGCCACCACCGCCGCACGCCGGCACGCCGGGCACGCCGGGCGACGCACACCAGCACCACCGCGAGGACCGGGACGGCGACGGAGATGCTCCCCAGGTCGGCGAGAATCCCCGAGAGCCGGTCGGGGCGGACCAGGTCCGCGCTCAGCCGCCGGTCAGCCCGCGCGAGCGGGCCATGAGCGACGACCTGCCAGGTGAGGAGCAGGAAGAGGAGGACGGAGGCGGCCAGGACACGGGCCGGCCACCCGCGGTGGGGGGCGGGTTCTCGCGACGACGACACGTCGGACAGCTTCGCAGGGCCGGCCCGGCGATCGTGACCGGGACCCGCCACCGGGGGAGGCAGAACGCGGAACGGCCGCCCCGGAACAGGGGGGGTGGTTCCGAGACGGCCGTGGTGATCGGGGTGCCGCCCGCCCCGGGGGGTTTGGGGCGTGCGGCCGTCCGATCATGAGGAGATCCGGAGCCGAAGGCTCCTTGTGTGCGCGAGGGCACGACCAGGTCGAAGCTGGGGAGGCCCCGGCCCAGTGCCGCCCACAATCCCCTGTGGGCGGGTGTATCTCTCATCCGGGGAAGAACCTACGGCAGGGAAAACCGCTCCGACAGCCGGAATCGTGTCCCGTCATCCACCTCGCACACCTTCTTCACACGCTCTGACGTTGGTGGTCAGATGCGGGCGAACGCCTGCTCGATGATGTCCAGGCCCTCGTTCAGCAGGTCCTGGCCGATCACCAGCGGCGGCAGGAAACGCAGCACGTTGCCGTAGGTGCCACAGGTCAGGACCAGCAGGCCCTCCTGGTGGCAGGCCTTGGCGAGCGCCGAGGTCGCCTCCGGGTTCGGCTCCTTCGTCGTACGGTCCTTCACCAGCTCGATCGCGACCATCGCGCCGCGGCCGCGGACGTCGCCGATCACGTCGAACTTCTCGGCCATCGCCGTCAGGCGGGCCTTCATGGTCTCCTCGATCTCCTTGGCGCGGGCGTTGAGATCCAGCTCCTTCATCGTCTCGATCGCGCCGAGCGCGCCCGCGCAGGCGACCGGGTTGCCGCCGTAGGTGCCGCCCAGGCCGCCCGCGTGCGCGGCGTCCATGATCTCGGCGCGGCCGGTGACCGCCGCGAGCGGGAGACCGCCCGCGATGCCCTTGGCGGTGGTGATCAGGTCGGGGACGATGCCCTCGTCCTCGCAGGCGAACCACTGGCCGGTGCGGCAGAAGCCGGACTGGATCTCGTCGGCGACGAAGACGATGCCGTTGTCCGTGGCGAACTTGCGCAGCGCCGGCAGGAAGCCCTTCGCCGGCTCGATGAAGCCGCCCTCACCCAGCACCGGCTCGATGATGATCGCGGCCACGTTGTCCGCGCCGACCTGCTTGGTGATCTGGTCGACGGCCTGCGCGGCGGCCTCGGGGCCGCAGTTCTCCGGGCCGGTCGGCCAGCGGTAGGCGTACGCCATCGGCATGCGGTAGACCTCGGGCGCGAACGGACCGAAACCGTGCTTGTACGGCATGTTCTTCGCCGTCAGCGCCATCGTGAGGTTGGTACGGCCGTGGTAGCCGTGGTCGAAGACGACGACCGCCTGCCGCCCGGTGTACGCGCGGGCGATCTTGACCGCGTTCTCGACGGCCTCGGCGCCCGAGTTGAACAGCGCGGACTTCTTGGCGTGGTCACCCGGCGTGAGCTCGGCCAGCGCCTCGGCGACGGCCACGTAGCCCTCGTACGGCGTGACCATGAAACAGGTGTGGGTGAAGTCCTGCAGCTGCGCCGACGCCCGGCGTACGACGGCCTCGGCGGAGGCGCCCACGGACGTCACCGCGATACCGGAACCGAAGTCGATCAGCCGGTTGCCGTCGACGTCCTCGATGATCCCGCCGCCCGCCCGGGCGGTGAACACCGGCAGCACGGAACCCACGCCCTGGGCGACCGCGGCGGTACGGCGGGCCTGCAGCTCCTGCGACTTCGGGCCGGGGATGGCGGTGACGACGCGGCGCTCCTGCGGAAGTGCGGTCATGGGGGCTCCCTGATGATCTTGCGTTCGGGCGTGTCGACGGTCGTGCCGACGGGGTGTCCCGACGGTCGTGCCGGCGGGGGTGTTTTTCGGACGCTTTCCTTCTTTTCCCGCAGGTTAAGGGGGGCCGCGAAGGGTGGGCATGCTCCATGTGGGCACCTTGAGCCCGCCGCCTTGTCCGCCGTGGACATAGCGGCGGACGGGGCGGAGGGGACGTGTCACCGGACACCTGGTCGCGTATGCGGTGAACTCCCCTTGCGAGGACGTTAGATTGACTCGCTGATGGTGGACGGAGCGGCTGGTCAGGGGGCAACGGCGATGGACAGCGACGGAACGCAGGACGCACGCAGCACACGGGCCACCCCCGTGCCGCGTCCGGCGGGACCGCCCCAGGCCCCGCCCCGCCCGGCGCACGCGCCCGGGCTGCCGCCGCGGCCGGACGGCTCGGCGTTCCTGGCCTGGCTGCGGGCGCCGCGGCCGCCCGCGCTGCCCGGCGTGTGGCGCTTCGGGCACCGGCCGCGACCCGAACAGGAACCGGAGCGGACCCCCACCCGGCAGCTGCTCAGCGGCGCGCTGATCGCGTTCCTGGTGGGCTGGCTGATCTGGTCGCTGCTGTGGAACGGCTATCTGGGCAGCTGGTGGGTGGTACCGCTGGACCTGTTCACCCCCGACTCCTGGCGGCACAGCGACGACCGCATCGGCAACGCCGTCCTCTGGTACGGCTACTACACGGTCATCGCCCTCGCCATCATGCTCACGGTCGGCAAGCTCGGCCGCTGGGGCGAGGTCTGGCGCCGCTTCGGACCGCCCGCCTGGCGCGCCGCGGCGCCCGTGGCCGAGAAGCCCCCCGCGCCCGAGGACGACCCCGCCCGGTTCAACCAGCTCCGGGCCGCGGGGGCGCAGGAGGCCGCCGACCGCCTCGCCGCCGACGCGCACGCCGGGCTGATGCGCGACGTCGACCACGCCCGCATCACCCGCGCCTGGCAGGGCGTGCTCAGCGGGCGGCACGACCTCGCCGCGTTCACCGGCGCGGTCCTCAAGGACGGCGCCGCCGCCTGCCCGCACCCCTCCGGGGAGCGCGACCTGCCCGCCCGGCTGGCCCGCCACGACCTGTTCACCGGCCAGGTGCGCCTCGGCACCGCCCTCGACGACCCCCGCAACCCCTACGCCTACCGCGGCAGCGGACTCGCCCTCGGCCCCGACCTGCTCGCCACCTCCCTGGTCGCCGTCGGGCCCGCAGGGTCCGGCAAGACCAGCTCGCTGGTGTGGCCGCTCGCCGAGTCGCTCTGCCTGCACGCACTCACCGGGCGGGCCGCCCTGGTCGTGGTCGGCGCGGCCGGCGCCGGACTCGGACCGGCGGACGCCTACGACGTCGTCGTACGCGTCGGACATCCCGACTCCGCCTACGACCTGGACCTGTACGGCGGGACCACCGATGCGGACGAGGCGGCGGCCGTGCTCGCCGAGGCACTCGCCGGCGACCTCGCCGACCCGCACCCCGGCGGGGACAGCCGCCGCTCCACCACCGTCCTCGCGCAGCTCCTCGGGCCCTACCGGGCCGTCCACGGGCGCTTCCCGTCCGTACCGGAGCTGCGCGAGCTCCTCGACGGCGCGCCCGGGCCCCTCGCCGCCCTGCGCAAGGCCCTGAAGGACACCGGGCAGGACGCCCTGCTGCGCGAACTGGACGCCCGGGAGCGGCAGTCCCGGCACCCGGGCGACGTCGGCGGCGTCCTCGCCGACCGGGTCGCGCTGCTCGACCGGCCCGCCTTCGCCCCGTTCTTCGACACCTCGGGGCAGACCCGGCCGTTCTCCCTGCGGGCCCTCGACCACCCGGTGCGGGTCCGCATCGACCTGCCCGAGCGCGGTCACGCCGACGCCTCGAGGATCCTCGCGCGGCTGGTGCTCGCCCAGTTCACGGCAAGTGTCACCACCCGCGAGGACCGGTCCCTGTTCGCCTGCCTGCTCCTCGACGACGCGAGCGGTGTCGTCACGCCCGAGGCCGTCCGCGGCATCCAGCGGCTCAGGTCCGCGAACGCCGGTGTCGTCCTCACCCTGCGCACCCTCGACGACGTGCCCCGGCCGCTGCGCGGACCCCTGCTCGGCGCCACCGGGTGCCGGATGGCGCTGTCCGGTCTCACTCCCTGGGACGGGCAGGACTTCGCCGAGGTGTGGGGCAAGGAGTGGACCGAGACCCGGGACGTCACCGACCGGCAGATCATCGCGGAGACGCCGGCGGGCAAGGCCCTCCACATGCTGCGCCGGGTGATCACCGGGCATGCGCCGACCGCGCGCGCCGTGACCGTCCGCCAGGTCGAGCGCGAGCGGTGGTCCGCGTCCGAGCTGGCGCACGCGGTGCCGCCGGGGCATGCGGTGCTCTCGCTGAGGAACGTGAGGGGCGAGCACGCCCCGCCGCTCCTGGTGGATCTGCGGAACTGACGGGGTTCCGGGTCCGCGGGACCGTACGGTGAGGCAGAATCGGCACAGGTCGTTCATACGCGGCGGCCAAGGATCACGACGATCACAGAGATCACACAGATCACACAGGTCACGACGATCACTCAGACCGAAGGCCCCATGCCCCTCACCCTCGCCTCGCTGGTCCACCACACCGCGCTCAAGCTGACCGTGCGCGCGGGTGAGGACCACCTGGACGTCCCCGTCCGCTGGGCGCACGTCAGCGAACTCGCCGACCCCGTGCCCTACATGGAGGGCGGCGAACTGCTCCTGATCACCGCCCTCAAGCTGGACGCGGACGACCCGGAGACCATGCGCCGCTATGTGAAGCGGCTGGCGGGCGCGGGCGTGGTCGGCCTCGGCTTCGCCGTCGGCGTCAACTACGACGAGGTCCCGAAGGCACTCGTGGACGCGGCCCGCGAGGAGGGGCTCCCGCTGCTCGAGGTGCCGCGCCGCACCCCCTTCCTCGCCATCAGCAAGGCCGTCTCCGCCGCGATCGCCGCCGACCAGTACCGGGCCGTGACCGCGGGGTTCGCCGCGCAGCGCGAGCTGACCAGGCAGGCGCTCAGCGACGGTCCGGAGGGACTGCTCACCGCGCTCGCCGCCCAGGTCGACGGCTGGGCCGCGCTGTACGACGCGTCCGGCGCCGTCGCCGCCGCCGCACCCGAGTGGGCGGGGCGCCGCGCCGCACGCCTCACCGCCGACGTGGAACGGCTGCGGGAGCGGCCCGCGCCGGCCAGCTCCGTGGTCGGCGGGCCGAACGGCGAGGACCGCATCGAGCTGCACTCCCTGGGCACCGGACGGCGCCCGCGCGCCGCGCTCGCCGTGGGCACGGCCGCCCCGCTGGGCACCGCCGAGCGGTACGCCGTGCACTCCGCCATCGCCCTGCTGACCCTCACCACCGAACGCTCCCGGTCCCTGCACGCCGCCGAGCAGCGGATCGGCGCGGCGGTACTGCGCATGCTGCTCGCCGGGCAGCCGGACCACGCCCGCGCCGTGGCCGGGGACCTGTACGGAGACCTCCTGGACGCGCCCTTCCGGGTGATCGTCGCCGAGTCGGCGTCCGCGTCGGCCGCCCGGGCGCACGCCGACGGGCACGCGCGCGTGGTGACGGCGCCGCCGACCGCCGTCGTGCTCGCGACGGCCGGCGCGGACGGGGACCCCCTGGAGGGGCTCGTGGAGGCGGTCGAGTCCGCCGCCGCCCGCTCCGGCGAGGCCGTGCTCGTCGTGCCCGAGGGGGAGGCCCGGCTCGTGATCCTCGCCGTCGACGGGGGCGCGGCCGTCGCCGCCTGCCAGGAGTACGCGCCGGCGGTCCAGGCCGCCCGGGCCGCCGCCCGCGAGCAGTCGGCCGCCGACGAGGACGAACTGGTGGTCGGGATGTCGGCTCCCGCCGGGCCGATCGCCGCCGCTGCCGCGTACAAACAGGCCGAACAGGCACTCTCGGTGGCCCGGCGGCGCGGCCGGGCGCTGGTCGAGCACGAGGAACTCGCGACCGGATCGGTGCTCCCGCTGCTCCAGGACGACGCCGTACGCGCCTTCGCGGACGGACTGCTGCGCGCCCTGCGCGAGCACGACGCGACGGGCCGCGGTGACCTGGTCGCCTCGCTGCGGGCCTGGCTGTCCCACCACGGCCAGTGGGACGCGGCGGCGGCCGACCTCGGCGTCCACCGCCACACGCTGCGCTACCGGATGCGCCGGGTGGAGGAGATCCTGGGCCGCTCCCTGGACGACCCGGACGTCCGGATGGAACTGTGGCTGGCGCTCAAGGCCACGGCGGCCGCGGGGGAGTGACGCCGACGTCGCTGTACACGGCGTCCAAGCCCGGCCGGGCAGTGCGACTTCCCGGACAAACGACCCGCCGCCGCCCCGGCCCTACCGTGGACCACGCAACCCCAAGCACCAGCCAACCTCGGAAGGGCCGGGACTGACCGCTATGACTTCCACCCACGCCTTCTGGCTCGCCGGCCGCCAGGCCACCGGTGAGACCACCTTCGACGTCACCTCCCCGTGGGACGGCCGGCTCGTCGGCAAGGTCGGCGTCCCGACCGAGGCGCAGGTCGAGGAGGCCGTGGCCGCCGCGTACGCCGTGCGGGACGAGTTCGCCGCCACCCCGGCCCACGTCCGCGCCGCCGCCCTCGACCATGTCTCGAAGCGGCTCGCGGAGCGCACCGAGGAGATCGCGGAGCTGATCTCGGCGGAGAACGGCAAGCCCGTCAAGTGGGCCCGCGGCGAGGTCGGCCGTGCCGTCTCCGTGTTCCGGTTCGCGGCCGAGGAGGCCCGCCGCTTCAACGGCGGCGAGGCGCAGCGCCTGGACACCGACGCCGGCGGCCAGGGCCGTCTGGCGCTGACCCGCCGCTTCCCCAAGGGCGTCGTCCTCGGCATCGCGCCGTTCAACTTCCCGCTGAACCTGTGCGCCCACAAGGTCGCCCCGGCCATCGCCGCCGGCGCCCCGATCATCCTCAAGCCGGCCCCGGCCACCCCGTTGTCCGGCCTGGTCATCGGTGAGCTGCTCGCCGAGACCGAGCTGCCCGCCGGCTCCTGGTCGATCCTGCCGGTCCCCAACGACCGCATGCCCGCCCTCGTCCAGGACGAGCGGCTGCCGGTCATCTCCTTCACCGGCTCCGAGAAGGTCGGCTACGCGATCATGGACTCGGTGCCGCGCAAGCACTGCACCCTGGAGCTGGGCGGCAACGGCGCGGCCGTCGTGCTCGCCGACTACGCGAGCGACGCGGACCTGGACTGGGCCGCGAACCGCATCGCCACCTTCTCCAACTACCAGGGCGGCCAGTCCTGCATCTCCGTCCAGCGCGTGATCGCCGACGCCTCGGTGTACGACCGGCTGCTGCCGCGCGTCGTCGCCGCCGTCGAGGCCCAGGTCACCGGCGACCCCTCCGACGGCGCGACCGACGTCGGCCCGCTGATCAGCGAGGAAGCCGCCAAGCGCGTGGAGTCCTGGGTCGACGAGGCCGTGGGTGCGGGCGCGAAACTGCTCACCGGCGGCAAGCGGGACGGTGCCTCCTACGCGCCGACCGTCCTCACCGAGGTGCCCGGCGATGTGACCATCTCCTGCGAGGAGGTCTTCGGCCCGGTCCTCACCGTGCAGAAGGCGGACGGCGAGGCCGAGGCGTTCGCCGCCGTCAACGACTCCAAGTACGGTCTGCAGGCGGGCGTGTTCACCCACGACCTCCAGGCCGCCTTCCGTGCCCACCGCGCCCTCGAGGTCGGCGGCGTGGTCATCGGCGACGTGCCGTCCTACCGCGCCGACCAGATGCCGTACGGCGGTGCCAAGCTGTCCGGCGTCGGGCGCGAGGGCGTGAAGTTCGCCATGGACGACTACACCTACGAGCGGGTGCTGGTCCTCACGGGTCTCGCCCTCTGACCCCGCTCGAAGACCGACGGCCGGAGCCCGCTGTGCGGGGGCTACGGCCGTCGGTGCGTCGGCCTGGTCCGGACCCTCAACCGGAGAAGCCGACGTGCGCGAGCCGCAGCGGGCCGCGCAGTCCGATGCGGACGTCGCGCACGCCCGAGGCGGTGAACACGGCGTCCACGGTGGCGTAGTCGTACGGGCCGGTGGGCGTGGCGGGCGTCAGCACCGCCGAAGGACCGCCCCCGTCCAGGGACAGCTCGACGGTGCCCTCACCGGCGACCCGCACCGCCACTTCCGTCACGCCGTCCGCGAAGTCGCAGCGGCGGAAGAGCAGTTCACCGCTCCCCCCGTCGGCGGGCGTCACGGCGTCCCCCGACACCTTCGCACGGTCGACGATCACCGTGCCCCGCTGCTCGTCGAAGTCGGCGGCCCGAAGGCCCCGTTCCCGCACCGGGCGCGGTCCGGCCGGCTCACCGGCCGGTGTGATCGTGGTACGCAGTCGTACGTCCTCGCTCGACGCGCCCACCAGGATCTCGTACGGGCCCGGCTCGAGCCGCCACCGCCCGTGTGCCACGTCCCAGAACTCCAAGGCGCTGAGCGGCACGTCGAAGGAAAGCTCCGCCGAGGCGCCGGGCGGCAGGTGCACGCGCCGGTGGGCGACCAGCTCCCGGCGCGGCCGCGGGACAGAGGGGTCGACCGCGCGGGTGTACACCTGGGCGACCTCGTCGGCGGCCCGGCCGCTGGTGTTGGTCACGGTGAAGGAGACCGCCACCCGCCCGTTCTCCACCCGGGCGGCGAGGTCGCCGTACGCGAAGGAGGCGTACGACAGACCGTGCCCGAACGGGAACAGCGGCGTTCCCTCGAAGTACAGATACGTCTGACGGCTGCCGATCACGTCGTAGTCGAGCAGATCGGGCAGGTCCGCGTCGTCCGCGTACCAGGTCTGCGGCAGACGGCCGGCGGGCGGGACGTCGCCGGACAGCACCCGGGCCAGCGCGGTGCCCGCGGCCTGGCCGCCGTGCGCGGTCCACAGCAGGGCCGGCAGGTCGGCGGGGTCGACCGCGTACGGGTACGCGGAGACCAGCACCAGCGCCGTGCGCGGGTTGGCGGCGCGGGCCGCGCGCAGCAGGCGCTCCTGGTGGTCGGGCAGGCGCAGCGTCGTACGGTCCTCGGTCTCACGGCCGTTCAGGTGCGGGTCGTTGCCCGCGAACACGAGCACCACGTCAGCACCGGCGGCAACCCGGGTGACAGCGTCCTCGCCGCGCTCGACGACCTCCAGTGCGAAGACCTCCGGATGCTCCGCGGCAACCTTCACGCCGTCGGCGGCGACCGACACGTACCCGCCCGTCCCGGCATGCTTGAGGAGGTGGCCGCTGCCATGGGGTTCCAGGCGGAACGTCTCCTGGACGACCCAGCCGCCGGGCTGGTCCGCGGACGCGCGGACATACCCGTCGTCGGCGACCGAGAGATACCGCCCGTCGGGGGCGCGGAAGGTCAGCAGGCCCTCGCCCCAGTCGATCAGCGACAGTTCGCTGCCGTGCGCGTCGGTGGTGAGCGGCGGCAGGTCCGTGCGGCCCCGCAGCAGTGCCGGGTCCAGGGCGCCCTCGGCGCCGGGCACCTCGTCGCCGGCGTCGGCCACGGCCACCCGCAGATACGCACCCGCGGAGGTCTTCAGACGTACCCGGTCCACGCCCTCCGCGAAGTCCACCTGATCGGCGCCGAAGCGTTCGTACAGGCCCTCCAGAGGTGTGGACCGGTGGATCAGCGTGCCGCTGTACCAGTCGAGCTTGCACTCGTCGGCGAGCAGGCCGACCGCCGCGACGCGCACGTCGTCGGCGAGGGGCAGCAGGCCGTCGTTCTTCAGCAGTACGATCGCCTGCTCCGCGGCCTCCCGGGCGAGCGCCCGATGGGCCGGGGTGTCGAAGTCCCGGGTCCCCGCGTGCGGGTCGAGGCGCGGGTCGAACTCGCCCAGCCGGAACCGCACCGAGAGCTGCCGGCGCACCGCCTGGTCGACGTCCTCCTCGCTCAGCAGCCCCTTCTCCAGCGCGCCCCTGATCCGCGCGACGGTCGTCGAGCTGTCCGTGCCGTGGTCGGTGAAGCTGTCGACGCCGGCCTGGACCGCCGCGGCCGTCGCCTCCTCGTGTGTGTCGAAGTAGTGCTCGGAGTCGACCAGGTTGGACGGTGCGCCAGCGTCCGAGCAGACCAGCAGCTCCTGGTCGCTCCAGCGGCGCAGGTGCTCGCGCAGATGGGGCGAGACATGGTTGGGGCGGCCGTTGACCAGGTTGTACGCGGGCATCACCCCGGCCACCGAGCCCGCCCGAACCGCCTCGCGGAACGCCCTCAGGTCGTACTCGTGCAGCACGCGCGGACGGACCGAGGAGGAGGTGGTGTCACGGTCGGTCTCGTTGTTGTGGGCGAGCCAGTGCTTGAGGACCGGGGCGGTGCGCCAGTACGTCGGATGGTCGCCGCGCAGGCCGCGCGTGTACGCCGTCGCGATCGCCGAGGTCAGCCCGGGGTCCTCCGAGTAGCCCTCCTCGTTGCGGCCCCACAGCGGGTGGCGCAGCAGGTTGACCGTGGGCGACCAGACGTTGAGGCCGACGCGCTCGTCGCGGGCGCGCATCGCCCGGACCTCCTTGGAGACGGCCTCGCCGACCCGGCGCACCAGGTCCTCGTTCCAGGTCGCGCCGAGCCCCACCGCCTGCGGGAACACCGTCGCCGGACCCATCCACGCCACTCCGTGCAGCGCCTCCTGGCCGGTGCGGAACGCGGCGATGCCGAGGCGCTCGACGCCGGGCACGTACTGGTGCAGGAACGCGGTCCTCTCGTCGAGCGTCAGCCGCGCCACCAGGTCGTCGATGCGCTTCGCGAACGGCAGCTGCGGATCACGGAAGGGGGGAGCGGGTGGCGTCTGTCCGGTCACGTGGTGATCCTTCGGAGGTCGAGCGGCGGGCTCTTTCGAAGCGCTTCGATGCTCATTCGCCTCACGGTCGCGTGTCAAGACACCCGGGCGCAACAAATCCGTTTCCTCGCCGTGATTCCAAGCCTTCCCGTCCGCCCGGCCGACGCCTCCGCACCGCGCAGGAATCTTGGAAGCGACCCTTGTGCGTCCCCAGGTGTTCACTTAACCTCGCAGCAACATCGAAGCGCTTCGACTGCGGAGGGTCCGCTCGACGTGCTCTCCTCCCCCCGATGTCACCGACGCTTCAGCTCAGCCAAGTTCCACTCGAGACACCGCAGCCGACGGCTCTTCCGCCGGGTGTCCTGGTGCGCCACGAAGGGTTGACGCAATGACGCCGAACTCCGCTTCCACCGCCCAGAGCCGGAGAAGCTTCCTCGCCTCCACGGCGGGCGCCGCCGCCGCGGTCGCCGGCGGCATGCCGCTGCTTGCCGCCTGCAGCGGTTCGGACAGCGGCTCGCGGGATGGAACCACGTCGGGCAAGAACGCCGAGAAGATCCTGCCCGCCTACGTGGCCAGCAGCGTGGTGAAGCCGGACATCCCGTCCAAGAACGGCTCGGCGACGGGCTTCACCGCCAAGCTCGACGTCGGCACTCTCAAGACCTCGGTGCCCAGGAAGCTGGGCAAGGGCGGCACGGTCACCGTCATGTCGCCGTTCTGGGGCTCGCCGCCCAAGCAGGACAACCCCTACTACACGTCGATGAACGACCTGATCGGCGTCGATGTCGAGTGGCGGAACCAGGACGGCAACACCTACGACCAGAAGCTCGGCGCGGTCCTCGCCTCCAGCGACATCCCGGACGTGGTGGTGATCCCCGGCTGGAACATGACCGGCCGGATACCCAGCGCCATCATCGGCAAGTTCGCCGACCTCGGCCCCTACCTGTCCGGGGACAAGGTCAAGGAGTACCCGAACCTGGCGGCGATCCCCAGCGACGCCTGGCAGCGCTCCATCTTCGGCGGCAAGCTGATGGGCCTGCCGATGCCCGCCCCGTACGTCCAGAACATCGTGCCGCTCTACCGTCAGGACATCTTCGACAAGGAGGGCTACCGGGTCCCGAGGTCCGCCGACGAGTTCACGGCCCTGTGCAAGGAGATCACCAGCCCCAGGGCCAAGCGGTGGGCCTGCGGTGACATGAAGTGGACCGCCTTCAACACCTTCGGCGTGATCAGCGGCGGGGAGAAGTCGCTCGGCTGGACCGTGGTCGACGGCAAGCTGATCAACCGCATCGAGACCCCGGAGTACCTGGAAGCGCTGGAGTGGGCGCGCAAACTGATGGCCGCCGGGTACGTCCACCCCCAGTTCAAGCTGGGCAAGAGCCAGATCGGCGACCCGGCGCCCCTGTTCGCCGCGGGCGAGTTCCTGATCTGGAACGACGACATCTCCAACTGGTACGGGCGACAGGCCTCCCAGATCACCCAGAACCCCGGCTTCAAGGTATGGGGCATGGACCTCTGGGGCCACGACGGCGGCAACCCGACCCTGTGGGCCGCGAACCCGGCCGGCATCTTCTCATTCGTCAACAAGAACGCCTCCGAGTCCGTCGTCCGCGACGTGCTGGCGCTCGCCGACGTCACCGCGGCGCCGTACGGCACCAAGGAGTGGATGATGACCAACTACGGGGTCGAGGGCACGCACTACACGCTCAAGAACGGTGTGCCCGTCAAGAACGACAAGGGCAACAACGAGGTCGTCAACGCCTACGTCATGGTCGCGAGCCCCGCCGCGACCATCGCACACCCCGACCTCCCGGAGTACACCAAGGGCATGGTGGAGTGGCAGCAGCGGATGGGAGCCTTCACCAGGAAGTCGTCCTTCTGGGGCATGCAGATCACCGAGCCCTCCCGCTACACCAACCTCGCCGACGACTTCGAGCAGCTCGAGGACGACATCGTCCGCGGCCACAAGAAGATCAGCGACATGCAGCAGGCCGTCTCCGACTGGAAGAAGAAGGGCGGGGACCGGCTGCGCGACTGGTACAAGAAGCTTCTCGACGAGAACGGCTCGGCGGCGAGCTGACCGGGCTCTGAGGCAAGGAGAACAGCCGTGTCCCACAGCACGGTGCCTCGGAGCGGTACCGAGGCCGACATGCTCGAGAAGACCCCGGTGGCGTCCGGCGGCGCCACCGGTTCCCGGGAGAGGCGGAGTACAGGGAAGCCGAGTCTGCGGCTCAGGTTCCGGCGCGACCGGGTCCTGATCCTGATGACGCTGCCGGCCGTCGTGCTGCTTCTGGTCTTCAACTACCTGCCGATCCTCGGCAACGTCGTCGCCTTCCAGGACTACGACCCCTACATCAGCGGCAACGGCGTCGTCTCCATCCTGCACAGCCCCTTCGTGGGACTGGAGAACTTCCAGCAGGTCTTCGGGGACTCCGCCTTCTGGAACGCCGTCGAGAACACGCTCGTGCTGTTCCTCGTCCAGCTCGTGCTGTTCTTCCCGATTCCGATCCTGCTCGCGCTGCTCATCAACAGCGTGGTCCGGCCCCGGGTGCGGGCCGTCGCGCAGGCCGTCCTCTATCTGCCGCACTTCTTCTCCTGGGTGCTGGTCATCGCCGTCTTCCAGCAGATGTTCGGCGGCGCGGGCATGCTCTCCCAGCTGCTGCGGCAGCACGGGTACGACGGCTTCGACATCATGACCGACCCGAACACCTTCCCGCTCCTGGTCACCGCGCAGAGCGTGTGGAAGGACGCCGGGTGGGGGATCATCGTCTTCCTCGCCGCGCTGGCCTCCGTTCCCCAGGACCTCTACGAAGCCGCGGCGATGGACGGCGCCGGACGTCGGCGCCGCATGTGGCACGTCACGCTTCCCGCCCTGCGCCCGGTGATCGCCCTGCTCCTCGTGCTGCGCGTCGGCGACGCCCTGACCGTCGGGTTCGAACAGATCCTGCTGCAACGCGACGCCGTCGGGCCGGACGCCGGGGAGGTCCTCGACACCTTCGTGTGGTGGAACGGCGTGCGGAACCAGGACTTCGGCTATGCGGCCGCCGCCGGCCTGGTCAAGGGCGTGGTCAGCATCGGCCTGGTCCTCGCCGCGAACAAGGTGGCCCATCTCATGGGGGAGCAGGGGGTGTACAAGAAATGACCACCGTCGTCGACAAACCGGCCGGCAGGCCGAGTGCGTGGGTCGCACCGGAGCGCCCGGCGTGGGAGGAGGAGCCCTCGAGGGCCGGCCTCGCGGGCAAGGGCCTGGTCCTGTCCGTCGCCTGTCTGGCGGTCCTCTTCCCGCTGTGGATCGTGGTCGTCACCAGCCTCTCCTCGCGCAGGACCATCGACGCGGCGGGCGGCCTGGTGCTCGTGCCCAAGGGCATCACGTTCATCGCCTACAAGGAGTTGCTCAGCGGCGGCCAGGTCACCCGGGCCACGGTCATCAGCATCCTGGTCACCCTGGTCGGCACGCTGTTCTCGATGACCGTGTCCGTCGGTTGCGCCTACGGCCTGTCCCGCAGCGGCTCGCTCGCGCACCGCGGGATCCTGATGACGCTGCTGGCGACCATGTTCTTCAGCGCCGGCCTCATCCCCACCTATCTGCTGGTGCAGTCCCTGGGCCTGACGGACACGTATCCCGCGCTGATCCTGCCGAGCGCGGTGAGCGTCTTCAACATCCTGGTGCTGCGGGGCTTCTTCATGGGGATCTCGCAGGAACTCATCGACAGCGCCCGCATCGACGGAGCCGGGGACTTCCGGATCCTGTGGACGATCGTCATGCCGCTGTCGCGGGCCGTCCTCGCGGTGATCACGCTGTTCTACGCCGTCGGGTACTGGAGCGCCTGGTTCAACGCCTCGATCTACCTGAACGACCAGAACAAGATGCCGTTGCAGAACGTCATGATCCAGCTCGTGCAGAGGCAGCAGCAGCCGGTCGGTCTGGGCCAGGCCATCAGGACCGGTCAGTTGTCGGGGCTCGCCATCCAGATGGCGGTCATGGTGATGGCCCTCCTCCCCGTCGCCGTCCTCTCCCCCTTCGTCCAGAAGCACTTCAAGAAGGGCATGCTCACCGGCGCGGTCAAGGGCTGACGGCCGGACCCCCCGACTCCGTCGCGGCCGACCTGCTCCCGTCAGCGGTCGCCCGCGACGGACCCGAGCCTCCCCGCCTTCGACCCCCGACCGGCTGGTCCTGCGGCCCGCGCCGCCGAAGGCGTACCCGAGCGGCGGGCTGCGCGGGATCGCCCCCGGTGCGGGGCCGAGGTCCACCTCACCTGGAGGCCGGACGGCGCCACCGCCGTCATCCGGCCGAGCCGCAGCCACCGCGTCGAACTCCGCACTTCGCCGGCACCGGGTCCCTCGACCTGGTCGCCGCAGAAGACCACGTCCTCACTCTGACGACGTGGTGAACACTCCCCCCGCAATTCCCCCCACCCATGGAAGGGACACCATGGCAACACACACCCTGAGCAGGGTCGCCAAGGCCCTGTTGGCCCCCGCTATGGCGCTCGGTGCCACGATCGGCCTGGCCTCCGCCCCCGCCTCCGCCGCCGTCTGGAGCTCCTGCGACCAGTGGGGCAGCACCACCCTGAACGGCTACACGCTCTACAACGACATCTGGGGCTCCGGCGCCGGCAGCCAGTGCATCTGGGCGAACTCCGGCACCAACTGGGGCGTCTGGGCCGACCACCCCGACACCGGCGGCATCAAGTCCTACCCGAACGCCAAGAAGGTGATCAACAAGTCGATCTCCTCGCTCTCGTCGTTGTCCAGCAGCTACAACGTCACGGTGCCGGCGTCCGGCGCGTACGAGACGGCGTACGACATCTGGGACACCGGCAACAAGCACGAGATCATGCTCTGGGTCAACAAGACCGGGCCCGTGGGTCCCCTCGGCACCTCCCAGGGCAGCGTGACGCTCGGCGGCTCCACCTGGACCGTCCACAAGGGCAACAACGGCGCGAACGACGTCTTCTCGTTCGTGCGCACCTCCAACTCCGGCTCCGGCACCGTCGACATCCTGCCGATCCTGAAGTGGATCAGGGACACCAAGCGCTGGTTCGGCGACGTGACCATCACGGACCTGCAGTTCGGCTACGAGATCACGTCCTCGTCCGGCGGCCTGAACTTCGCCACCAACAGCCTGAGCGTCTCCAGCGGTTGACCAAGGCCGGAAGCCGTCCCTTCACTGAGGGGCGGCTTCCTCCGCCGGACGGGCATGGGTTGGATGGCGGCCATGCCGATCACCGGCCGCCCCCTGCGCATCCTGACCGCCGCGACCGCCGCGGCCGTCGTCCTCGCCCTTCCCGCCGCCGCACACGCCGCGCCGGTCCCGGCGCCCGCTGCCGTCTCCACCAGGCCCTCGGCGTCCGTCCTCCATCCCGTCGCCGAGCTGTCCGCCGAGCGGCTCGCCACCGCCGACCTGGTGGCGGCCGCCAAGTGGGGCACCGACCGCCCCATCGACGACCCCGCCCGCGAGCAGCAGGTCCTCGACGCGGCAGCCGCCCGGGCACAGCAGCTCGGTGCGGACCCGGACGAGGTCCGGCGCGTCTTCCGCGACCGGATCGAAGCGAACAAGCTGGTGCAGCGCGGCCTGTTCCGGCGGTGGACCGACCACCCGGACCAGGCCCCCCTCACACGACCCGACCTGGCTGTCGTCCGCCAGGAGATCAACCGCACCAACACGGCGCTCGTCCAGGCCCTCGCCGACACGGCCGCGGCCCGCGCCGTGCCCGTCTGCCGCCCGGAACTCGCCCTCGCCGCTGTCCGGGTCCACCACGAGGACCGTCTGGACGCCCTGCACACCAGGGCGCCGCTCCGCTCCCTGCGGTCGGTCTGCGCAAGCCGACGTACCGGCCCTCGGCTGCGGTCGGTCCCGGCGGGACCGGCCGCGGGCCGTCCGCCAGTCACTCGGCGATCGGCAGCTCCGCCCCGTCCCGCAGAAACAGCGGGATGCGGTCCAGGGGCGCGTCGACGGTGACGACCTCGCCGCCCTCGTACGCCTCACCCGTCCACGCGTCCTTCCAGCGGGCGCCCTCCGGCAGGTACGTGGTCCACGTCGTCACACCCGGCTCCAGGACCGGGGCGACCAGCAGGTCGGGGCCGAACAGGTAGGCGTCGGCCACCTGCCAGGCGCGTTCGTCCCCGGGGAACTCCAGGAACAGCGGCCGCATCACCGGCAGCCCCTCCTCATGGGCCTGCCGCATGACCTCCAGGACGTATGGCTTCAGACGCTCGCGCAGCCGCAGGTACCGCTCCAGGATCGCGCCGGCCTCCTCCCCGTACGACCACACCTCGTTCGGGCCGCCGGTCATCTCCGGGCCGAGCGGCATGCCGGGGTCGCGGAAGCCGTGCAGGCGCATCAGCGGGGACAGCGCGCCGAACTGGAACCAGCGGACCATCACCTCGCGGTAGGCCGCATCGTGGGGGTCGCCGCCGTGGAAGCCGCCGATGTCGGTGTTCCACCACGGGATGCCGGACAGGGCGGTGTTCAGGCCGGCGGCGATCTGGCGGCGCAGGGTCGCGAAGTCGGTGCCGATGTCTCCGGACCACAGTGCGGCGCCGTAGCGCTGGCTGCCCGCCCACGCCGAGCGGTTGAGGGTGACGACGTCCGTCTCACCGGAGGCGAGCATGCCCTCGTAGAAGGTGCGGGCGTTCTCGGCCGGGTAGATGTTGCCGACCTCCAGACCCGGGCCCGCCCAGTAGCGCAGGTTCTCCTGGAAACCCGGCTTCAGCTCCGGCTCGCAGGCGTCCAGCCAGAACGCCCTGATGCCGTACGGGTCGAGGTAGTTCTCCTTCACCCGCGACCACACGAACTCCCGCGCGTCCGGGTTCGTGGCGTCGTAGAAGGCGACCTGGACGGTGGAGGCGACCTCCTTGTCCGGCCAGTCGGCGTGTGCCAACGGCCCGTACTGGGTGCCGATGAAGTAGCCGCGCTGCTCCATCACCGGGTGGTTCTCGCTCAGCGGCGACACGGACGGCCACACGCTCACCACCAGCTTGATGCCGAGCTCGTCCAGCTCCCGCACCATCGCCGCCGGGTCGGGCCACTCCTTCGGGTCGAACCTCCACTCGCCCAGGTGCGTCCAGTGGAAGAAGTCGCACACGATCGCGTCGATCGGCAGGCCCCGCCGCTTGTACTCCCTCGCCACGGTGAGGAGTTCGTCCTGGGTGCGGTAGCGCAGCTTGCACTGCCAGAAGCCCGCCGCCCACTCCGGGAGCATCGGGGCGCGGCCGGTGACCGCGCTGTACGCGCGCTGGGCGTCGGCCGGGGCGCCCGCGGTGATCCAGTAGTCGATCTGCCGGGCCGAGTCCGCCACCCAGCGGGTGCCGTTGCCCGCCAGCTCCACGCGGCCGATCGCCGGGTTGTTCCACAGCAGGGTGTAGCCGCGGCTGGAGGTCAGCACCGGCACGGAGACCTCGGCGTTGCGCTGGACCAGATCGACGACCAGCCCCTTCTGGTCCAGCCGCCCGTGCTGGTGCTGGCCCAGCCCGTACAGCTTCTCGTCGTCGTACGCGGCGAAACGCTGCTCCAGGCGGTGGTGGCCGTTGCCGACGGCCGTGTACAGGCGCGGCCCCGGCCACCAGAAGTGGGCGCGCTCCTCGGCCAGCAGCTCGCCGCCGTCCTCCGTGCGCAGGAAGCGGATCAGGCCCTCGGCGTCCATGTCCACCGTGAGTGCGCCGACCGTGAGCCGACCGTGCCCCTCCTCGATCTTGACGGTGCTCCCGGTGGCCGTCGGCGCGTCGAGCAGGGCGCCCGGCAGCCCCTCGAGGACCGGGCCGCCGAGCCGGGCCCGCACGCGCACGGCGTCCGGCCCCCACGGCTCGATGCGCACGGTCTCCTGACGGCCGCTCCACTCCAGCGCACCGTCCCGCTCACGGAAGGTGCCCACGGTGGGGGCGGACTGGGCGAGGCTGACCTGGGGCTGCGTTGCGGCAGGCTGATTCACGGTGGGGTGCTCCTGAAGGGATGCAGACAGGAAGGTGTCTGGAACTTCAGGCGCCGGGAACGGCAGGCGCCTGGGAGAGCTGCGGCGTGGATGCCCCGGCGGGCACGGCACGGGTGCGGTGCCGAGCCGTGGTCTCAGGGCGCGGACGGCGCCGGGCCGGTGCTGGCCCGGACCGTCAGCTCCGGGGCGAGCAGCACGACTTCGTCCGTGCCGTGGCCGTCCAGCTTCGCCACCAGCAGCTCGACCGCGCGCCGGCCCATCTCCTGCGCGGGGATGGCGACGGACGTCAGCCGCACCGAGGCCTGCGTGGCGACCTGGTCCGGGCAGATCGCGATCACGGAGACGTCCTCGGGGACGGCCCTGCCCTGCTGGCGCAGCAGCGCGAGCAGCGGCTCGACCGCGGACTCGTTCTGCACGACGAACCCGGTGGTGCCCGGCCGCTCGTCGAGGATCCGGGCCAGGGTCACCGCCATCGCGTCGTACCCGCCCTCGCAGGGGCGGTGCAGCACCCTGAGGCCCAGCTTCCGGGAGCGGGACCGGAGGCCGTCGAGGGTGCGCTCCGCGAAGCCGGTGTGCCGTTCGTAGACGGCGGGCGCCTCGCCGATGACGGCGACGTCACGGTGGCCGAGGACCGCCAGGTGCTCGGCGCACAGCGCGCCCGTCGCCCCGAAGTCGAGATCCACACAGGTCAGTCCGGTGGTGCTGGCGGGCAGACCGATGAGCACCGAGGGCTGGTCCGTCTCACGCAGCAACGGCAGCCGCTCGTCGTCCAGTTCGACGTCCATGAGGATCATCGCGTCCGCGAGGCCGCTGCCCGTGACCCGTCGCACCGCGTCCGGGCCCTCCTCGCCGGTGAGCAGCAGGACGTCGTACCCGTGAGCGCGCGCGGTGGTCGCCACGGCGATGGCGATCTCCATCATCACCGGCACGTACATGTCCGTGCGGAGCGGCACCATCAGCGCGATGATGTTCGACTTGTTGCTGGCCAGGGCGCGCGCCCCGGCGTTCGGGTGGTAGCCGAGCTCCCGGATGCTCCGCTCGACCCGCTGCCGGGTGGACGCGGAGATGGACCGCTTGCCGCTGATGACATAGCTCACCGTGCTCGCCGACACTCCGGCGTGCTGGGCGACCTCGGCGAGGGTGACCATCCAGCTCTCCCAGCGTAGTGAAGCGCTTCGACAGAGCGCGCATTGCGAAACAGGGCCGTGTGAGGGTGGATCGACAGTAGCTCGGCGGGGGTGGGCTGTCCAGAGTCTGTCGAAGCGCTTCGACAGGCACATGATTCCACCGAGCGCCCATGGCCGTCCGGCCGCCCCCGGGCGGCCGCTGACCGGGCGTATCCGAACCGTCCCCCGGAAGGCCCCACCTGCGCAACACTCTCGACGGCGCCCGTCGCGGTGGTGCGTCCTGGCCCGGATTGACATCGGGGCGCACCCGGTGGCGTCGGCCGAGGCGATTTTCACCGACGGGTCGGTGCGCGAGGACTGGTGACCTTGCCCGGATCGGGGTACCAACGATCGAGTAGCACCGGTCAGTAACGTACGCCCGCGAGATCGCCGTACGACCCTCCTGGTCGTTGTACGGCACCTTGTGTGGTGTACGTCCCCAAACATCCCGATTCGCGGCGAGGTGAGCCTCATGACCGCACCAACAGCCCCCACTCCCAAGCCGACGGTCACCGAGCGCGAGGCCCGCCAGGTCGCGGAGGCCGCGCGCGAGCAGGACTGGCGCAAGCCCAGCTTCGCCAAGGAACTGTTCCTCGGCCGTTTCCGGCTCGACCTCATCCACCCCCACCCGGTACCGGACGCCGAGGCCGTACAGCGCGGCGAGGAGTTCCTCGCCAAGCTGCGCGACTTCTGCGAGACGCACATCGACGGCGCCCGCATCGAGCGCGAGGCACGGATCCCCGACGAGACGATCACCGGGCTCAAGGAGCTCGGCGCCCTCGGCATGAAGATCGACACGAAGTACGGCGGTCTCGGCCTCACCCAGGTGTACTACAACAAGGCGCTCGCCCTCGTCGGCTCCGCGAGCCCCGCGATCGGCGCGCTGCTGTCCGCGCATCAGTCGATCGGAGTACCGCAGCCGCTGAAGTTGTTCGGCACGCAGGAGCAGAAGGAGACGTTCCTGCCGCGGTGCGCCCGCACCGACATCTCCGCGTTCCTGCTCACCGAGCCGGACGTGGGCTCCGACCCGGCCCGCCTGGCCACCACGGCCGTCCCCGACGGCGACGACTACGTCCTCGACGGGGTGAAACTGTGGACCACCAACGGGGTGGTCGCCGACCTGCTGGTCGTCATGGCGCGGGTGCCCAGGTCCGAGGGGCACAGGGGCGGCATCACGGCGTTCGTCGTCGAGTCGGCCTCCGAGGGCATCACCGTCGAGAACCGCAACGCCTTCATGGGCCTGCGCGGTCTGGAGAACGGCGTCACCCGCTTCCACCGGGTCCGCGTCCCCGCCGCCCACCGCATCGGTGAGGAGGGCCAGGGCCTCAAGATCGCCCTGACCACCCTCAACACCGGCCGCCTCTCCCTGCCCGCGATGTGCGTGGGCGCGGGCAAGTGGTGCCTGAAGATCGCCCGCGAGTGGTCCGCGGCCCGGGAGCAGTGGGGCAAGCCCGTCGCGCTGCACGAGGCGGTCGGTTCGAAGATCTCCTTCATCGCGGCGACCACCTTCGCCCTGGAAGCCGTCGTCGACCTGTCGTCGCAGATGGCCGACGAGGACCGCAACGACATCCGCATCGAGGCCGCCCTCGCCAAGCTCTACGGCTCCGAGATGGCCTGGCTGATGGCCGACGAGCTGGTCCAGATCCGCGGCGGGCGCGGCTTCGAGACCGCGGATTCCCTCCGGGCCCGCGGCGAGCGGGGCGTGCCGGCCGAGCAGATGCTGCGCGACCTGCGCATCAACCGCATCTTCGAGGGCTCCACGGAGATCATGCACCTGCTGATCGCGCGCGAGGCGGTGGACGCCCACCTGTCGGTGGCCGGCGACCTGATCGACCCGGAGAAGTCCCTGTCCGACAAGGCGAGGGCGGGCGCGAACGCGGGCGTCTTCTACGCCAAGTGGCTGCCGAAGCTGGTCGCCGGACAGGGCCAGGTCCCCGGCGCGTTCGGCGAGTTCCGCCGGGACGTGGACCTTTCCGGACACCTGCGCTTCGTCGAACGCAGCGCCCGCAAGCTGGCCCGGTCCACCTTCTACGGCATGTCCCGCTGGCAGGGCCGCATGGAGACCAAGCAGGGCTTCCTGGGCCGGGTCGTGGACATCGGCGCCGAGCTGTTCGCGATGGCCGCGGCCTGCGTACGCGCCGAGCACCTGCGCAGGACCGGGGACCACGGGCGGGAGGCGTACCAGCTGGCCGACGCCTTCTGCCGGCAGTCCCGCATCCGCGTCGACGAACTCTTCGACCGCCTGTGGACCAACACGGACGACCTGGACCGAAAGGTGGTCAAGGGCGTGCTGACCGGCACCTACGAGTGGCTGGAGGAGGGGATCATCGACCCCTCCGGGGACGGTCCGTGGATCGCCGACGCGACACCCGGCCCGACCCGCAAGGAGAACGTCCACCGCCCGATCCGGTGACCGACGGCTGTATGCCGTGCAGGGGGCACCGGCACGGGTGAGCCCCCGGAGCCCGGCGGACGCGGCGACGAGCAGATCGGCCGCGTCCGCCGAGGCGTCCTCGATGCCACGCACAGCCACGGATGCGCCCGGCGACGCACCCCCGGAGACGGGGCACCCTGTCCGGCCGCCTCCGCCGTACCGCAACAATGGAGGGATGAGCGACAGCCCAGCCCCTCTTGCCGACCCCCATCTCGTCTTCGACCCCGTGGACGGAGTGCGGGACGTCGTGATCCTCGGCTCCACCGGCTCGATCGGAACCCAGGCCATCGACCTCGTGCTGCGCAACCCCGACCGGTTCCGCGTCACCGGGCTCTCCGCCAACGGCGGCCGGGTCGCACTGCTCGCCGAACAGGCCCGCCGTCTGCGCGTGCGCACCGTCGCGGTCGCCCGCGACGACGTCGTACCGGCCCTGAGGGAGGCCCTGAGCGCACAGTACGGGCCGGGCGAGACCCTCCCCGAGGTGCTCGCCGGACCCGACGCGGCCACCCGGCTCGCCGCCTCCGACTGCCACACCGTGCTGAACGGCATCACCGGGTCCATCGGCCTCGCGCCCACCCTCGCCGCCCTGGAGGCGGGCCGCACGCTCGCACTCGCCAACAAGGAGTCGCTCATCGTCGGCGGACCCCTGGTCAAGGCCCTGGCCAAGCCCGGCCAGATCATCCCGGTCGACTCCGAGCACGCCGCGCTGTTCCAGGCCCTCGCCTCCGGCACCCGCGCCGATGTGCGCAGGCTCGTCGTCACCGCCTCCGGCGGCCCGTTCCGCGGCCGGACGAAGGCCGAGCTCGCGCACGTCACCCCCAAGGACGCGCTCGCCCACCCCACCTGGGCCATGGGCCCGGTCATCACGGTCAACTCCGCGACCCTCGTGAACAAGGGCCTGGAAGTGATCGAGGCGCACCTGCTGTACGACATTCCCTTCGATCGCATTGAGGTTGTCGTGCACCCGCAGTCGTATGTCCACTCGATGGTGGAATTCACGGATGGATCGACCCTGGCGCAGGCGACGCCCCCCGACATGCGGGGGCCGATCGCCATCGGACTCGGCTGGCCCGAACGGGTGCCGGACGCCGCGCCCGCCTTCGACTGGAGCAAGGCCTCGACCTGGGAGTTCTTCCCGCTCGACACCGAGGCGTTCCCGTCGGTGGGGCTCGCCCGGCACGTGGGGCAGCTCGCGGCGACGGCCCCGGCGGTGTTCAATGCGGCCAACGAGGAGTGTGTCGACGCGTTCCTGAACGGCGCCCTGCCGTTCCCGGGGATCATGGACACGGTCACACAGGTGGTCGAGGAGCACGGCACCCCTCGGCAGGGAACTTCCCTGACCGTCGCGGACGTCCTCGAAGCGGAGACCTGGGCGCGCGCCCGGGCCAGGGAACTGACGGCGCAGACGGCTACGGCGGAGGCTCGTGCATGACGACTCTGATGATGATCCTCGGCATAGTCGTCTTCGTGGTCGGCCTGCTGTTCTCGATCGCCTGGCACGAGCTGGGGCACCTGTCGACCGCCAAGCTCTTCGGCATCCGCGTGCCGCAGTACATGGTCGGCTTCGGCCCCACCGTCTGGTCGCGCAAGAAGGGCGAGACCGAGTACGGCATCAAGGCGGTCCCGCTCGGCGGCTACATCCGCATGATCGGCATGTTCCCCCCGGGCCCGGACGGCCGGATCGAGGCCCGCTCCACCTCGCCGTGGCGCGGGATGATCGAGGACGCCCGGGCGCAGTCCTTCGAGGAACTCCAGCCCGGTGACGAGACGCGGCTCTTCTACACGCGCAAGCCGTGGAAGCGCGTCATCGTCATGTTCGCGGGCCCCTTCATGAACCTGGTCCTCGCCGTGGTGGTCTTCCTCGGCGTGATGATGACCTTCGGCGTCCAGACCCAGACCACCACGGTCTCCAAGGTCTCCGACTGCGTCATCCAGCAGAGCGAGAACCGCAGCAAGTGCGAGAAGGGCGACCCGGCCGCACCCGCCCAGGCCGCGGGCCTCAAGCCGGGCGACAAGATCGTCGCGTTCGACGGGAGCAGGGTGAAGGACTGGTCCACCCTCCAGTCCGACATCCGCGCCAACCCCGGCAAGGACGTCACGATCACCGTCGAGCGCAAGGGACAGACGGTCGACCTGCACACGCACCTGATCAGGAACCAGGTCAGCAAGACCGACGGCAACGGCGGCTACGTCGAGGGCAAGTACGTCTACGCCGGCTTCCTCGGTTTCACCCCGGCCACCGGGATCGTGCAGCAGTCCCTCGACCAGTCCGTGCAGCGCATGGGCGACATGATGGCCAACGGCGTCGAGTCGATCGTCTCCCTGCCCGGCAAGATCCCCGCCCTGTGGGACGCGGCCTTCGGCAACGCCCCCCGCCAGCCCGACTCCCCGATGGGCGTGGTCGGCGCGGCCCGGGTCGGCGGCGAGGTCTTCACCCTCAACATCCCGCCGTCCCAGCAGATCGCGATGATGCTGATGCTGGTCGCGGGCTTCAACCTGTCCCTGTTCCTGTTCAACATGCTTCCGCTGCTCCCGCTGGACGGCGGGCACATCGCGGGCGCCCTGTGGGAGTCGCTGCGCCGCGGTGTTGCCAGGGTGCTGCGCCGCCCCGACCCGGGCCCCTTCGACGTGGCGAAGCTGATGCCGGTGGCGTACGTGGTGGCCGGGATCTTTGTCTGCTTCACCTTGCTCGTGCTGGTGGCAGATGTGGTCAACCCGGTGAAAATCTCGTAGCCACGGGGAGTTCGGGCGGCCGGGAAGACTGTCATCCCGGCCGCCGCCCATCGGGTGGGTTCACGGATGGTGATGTGCCGGGGTCCGCACCCGTGGCGTAATCTCGGAGCCCGGGACCCGCCGCTATCCGGGACCGGACCTTGATCCACGACTTGGGGTTGCACAGCAGATGACTGCGATTTCACTCGGCATGCCGTCCGTTCCGACCAAGCTCGCCGAGCGCCGGAAGAGCCGGCAGATCCAGGTCGGGCCGGTGGCGGTGGGCGGGGACGCCCCGGTGTCCGTGCAGTCGATGACGACGACGCGCACGTCGGACATCGGCGCGACGCTCCAGCAGATCGCGGAGCTGACCGCGTCGGGCTGCCAGATCGTGCGCGTGGCGTGCCCCACCCAGGACGACGCCGACGCGCTGGCGACCATCGCGAGGAAGTCGCAGATCCCGGTCATCGCCGACATCCACTTCCAGCCGAAGTACGTCTTCGCCGCGATCGAGGCGGGCTGCGCGGCGGTCCGCGTCAACCCGGGCAACATCAAGCAGTTCGACGACAAGGTCAAGGAGATCGCCAAGGCCGCCAAGGACCACGGCACCCCGATCCGGATCGGCGTCAACGCGGGCTCCCTGGACAAGCGACTACTCCAGAAGTACGGCAAGGCGACCCCCGAGGCGCTCGTCGAGTCCGCCCTGTGGGAGGCGTCCCTCTTCGAGGAGCACGACTTCCGGGACATCAAGATCTCCGTCAAGCACAACGACCCCGTCGTGATGATCGAGGCCTACCGGCAGCTCGCCGCCCAGTGCGACTACCCGCTGCACCTCGGCGTCACCGAGGCCGGCCCCGCCTTCCAGGGCACCGTCAAGTCGGCGGTCGCCTTCGGCGCGCTGCTCTCCCAGGGCATCGGCGACACCATCCGTGTCTCCCTGTCCGCGCCTCCGGTCGAGGAGGTCAAGGTCGGCATCCAGATCCTGGAGTCCCTCGGCCTGCGCGAGCGCGGCCTGGAGATCGTCTCCTGCCCGTCGTGCGGGCGCGCCCAGGTCGACGTCTACAAGCTGGCCGAGGAGGTCACGGCGGGTCTCACGGGCATGGACGTCCCGTTGCGCGTCGCCGTCATGGGCTGCGTCGTCAACGGCCCCGGCGAGGCCCGCGAGGCCGACCTCGGCGTCGCCTCCGGCAACGGCAAGGGGCAGATCTTCGTCAAGGGCGAGGTCATCAAGACGGTGCCCGAGTCGAAGATCGTGGAGACCCTCATCGAGGAGGCCATGAAGCTCGCCGAGCAGATGCAGAAGGACGGCACGGCCTCGGGAGAGCCGTCGGTGTCCGTCGCGGACTGAGCACCGCATCTTCTTCCCATTCCTCTTCCCGGAGTCCCGTCACCCGTCGGTGGCGGGACTCCGCCGTACTTCCGCCCAGACGCTCTTCCCGGGGCTGCGCGGCACGACGCCCCACAGGTCGGCCAGCGCCTCGACGAGCAGCAGCCCGCGTCCGGACTCCTCGCTCGCCGGGTCCCGCGGGGGCCGGGACCCGGGCAGCCGCTCCGTGCGCGTGTCGGAGACCTCCAGGCGCACCACCTCCGGCGTCTCGGTGAGCCGAACGTGGAAGTCCCGCCCCGGCACATGACCGTGCCGCACGGCGTTGGCGGCCAGCTCGGCTGCGATGAGCGTGACGGCCTCGTTGAGGGGACCGCCGTAGGGGTGCCCCCACTCGTCGAGACGGTGGGACACCAGACGCCTGGCGAGTCGCGCGCCGCGCGGAGTGGACGTGAACCGCATGGCGAACTCGTGTGCGGGCGCGGTGCGCTTCTGAATATGCCAGTTGGAGGGGCTTGCCGACTTCATACCGCTCACGGTCGCGCACCGTGCGTAGCGTTGGACAGGGGCTCCGCCGGGACCACCGCGGGTTGTACGCGGGCGGGTCGCGTCTGTACGCGCGGTGAGCCGTGACCACGGCTGCGCGGGAGCGGTGAGGGGTGCATGAGCGAGGAGCAGGCGACGGGCGTGGCCCACATCTTCGGACGGCAGTTGAAGAGGCTGCGCACGGCGGCGGGGATGGGGCGTGCCGAACTGGGGGCGCGGACGGGCTACTCCGAGTCGACCATCGCGTCGTTCGAGCAGGGGAGGCGGATCCCGTCGGCGGAGTTCATCGCCCGGGCGGACGAAGTGCTCGGGGGACGCGGGGTGTTGCTGGAGTTGGTCGAGGAGTTGCAACGGGCGCAGTATCCGGCGTTCTTCCGGGATGCAGCCAAGTTGGAGAAAGAGGCGATCGAGTGGCATGTGTACGACGCACGCGTTGTCAACGGCCTCTTGCAGACGCAGGACTACGCACGGGCGGTGTTCGCCATGGCGCGGCCCTTGCTCGATGAGGAGACGGTCGAGCAGCGAGTGGCCGCTCGCCTGGCACGGCAGGACTTTTTCTTGAGGAAGCCGCTTCCCGTCACTAGCTTTGTCATCGAGGAGGCGGTTTTGCGTGGCCGTCTCGGCGGACGGGCCGTCATGCGGGGGCAATTGGAGCAGGTGCTCCTCATCGGCCAGTTACGCAACGTGGCGATCCAGGTCATGCCGATCGACCGCGAAGAACATCCCGCGCTCACTGGTCCCTTCACCTTGATCGAGACGGCGCAAGGGCGCAGGATCGCATATGTGGAGGCGTACAAGCACAGTCGCCTCTTCACCGATCGTGGGACGGTCAGGGAACTGGAGGAGAAGTACAGCCTTCTACGCGCCCTAGCCCTGACACCAAGCGAATCGCTGGCTTTCGTAGAAAAGTTGCTGGGGGAGACATGAACGCCCAAGAGCCTTCCGAGTTGATCTGGTTCAAGAGCAGCTACAGCGATGACCAGGGAGGCCAGTGCGTGGAAGTGGCCCTCGCTCGGCGCAAGAGCAGCCACAGCAGAGGCGCCGGCGGCGAATGGGTAGAGGTAGCCACCCGCCCCACCACCATCCACGTCCGCGACTCCAAACACACCCCCGGAACCGGCCCCACCCTCATGATCGCGCCCGCCTCCTGGGAGGCGTTCACAGGTTTCGCCGGTCGGCAATGAGTCACTGCGATCCCACAAGCCACAGCAAACCCCCACCAGGCGGCACTGTCCAGGCGCGGCAGGTACAGTGCGGAGATCAGCAGACCCAAGGGTGAGGCTTCCGCACGTGTTGACGCAGACGACCACCCGGGTCCTCGAACCGAGTGACCTGGACGCCGCGCTCGCCGTCCTCGACCGCGAGCCGGTCGCGAACGCCTTCGTGACGTCCCGCGTCCATGTCGCGGGCCTCGACCCCTGGCGCCTCGGCGGCGAGATGTGGGGCTGGTACGAGGACGGCATGCTGACCTCGCTCTGCTACGCCGGTGCCAACCTCGTCCCGATCTGCGCCACCCCCCGCGCGGTGCGGGCCTTCGCCGACCGCGCCCGGCGCACCGGCCGCCGCTGCTCCTCGATCGTCGGCCCCGCCGAGTCCACCGCCCGGTTGTGGCAGCTGCTGGAGCCGAGCTGGGGGCCCGCCCGCGAGGTTCGCGCCCACCAACCGCTCATGGTCACCGACCGTATGCCCGACGGCATCGACCCCGATCCGTACGTCCGCCGCATCCGCAAGGACGAGCTGGAGACGATCATGCCGGCCTGCGTGGCGATGTTCACCGAGGAGGTCGGCGTCTCCCCGCTGGCCGGCGACGGAGGGCTGCTCTACCAGGCGCGGGTCGCCGAACTCGTCGGCGCGGGCCGCTCCTTCGCCCGCATCGACGACAGCGGGAGGGTCGTCTTCAAGGCGGAGATCGGTGCCGCGACCCCGCTGACCTGCCAGATCCAGGGCGTGTGGGTGGCCCCGGAGTACCGGGGGACGGGCCTGGCCGCACCGGGCATGGCGGCGGTGCTGCGTTACGCGCTGAGGGACGTGGCCCCGGTGGTGAGCCTGTACGTCAACGACTTCAACACCCCCGCGCGGCGGACCTACCACAGGGTGGGGTTCCAGGAGGTCGGGGCGTTCATGAGCGTCCTGTTCTGAGCGTCGCCGCAGGCACCCGCTGTAGGCTCACGACCATGCCTCGTACCGTCGACGATGTCGTGATCGGCGCCCTGGACCTGTCCGCCCGCGCCGAGGAGGCGCTCGCCGTCCAGGCCCTCGCGTTCGGACTGAGCGCCGACGAGGTCGCCGTACGCCGGCAGATCGTGCTGCGGCACATGACCTACCCGGGAGCCCGCGCGTTCGGCGCGACCACCTCGGACGGACGGCTCGTCGGGTTCGTGTACGGCATGCCCAACGACCGTGCGCACTGGTGGTCCACCGTCGTCCAGCCGTATCTGCGCGCCCAGGGCCGCGACGACTGGCTCGACGACTCCTTCGTGATCACCGAGCTGCACGTCCACCCCCTGTACCAGAACCGCGGCATCGGCCGGTCCCTGATCACCACCATCACCGACACCGCCACCGAACCCCGCTCGATCCTCTCGGCGATCGACACCGACAGCCCGGCCCGCGGCCTGTACCACTCGCTGGGCTACGTGGACCTCGCACGGCAGGTCCTCTTCCCCAGCGCGCCGAAGCCGTACGCCGTGATGGGCGCCCCGCTGCCGCTCCGCCGCCGAGGTCACTTCGGGCCTTAACCGATTTCCACCGGCACGGCAAGCCCGGCTAACCTCCTAGCCAAAACCTCCCCCACTCCCGGCTCGGCCCGAGCGGGGGGACCACCATCGGCAGGAGTACGAGAACCATGGCCAACGCACCGGTCCAGCGCATGTCCCAGTTGATGGCGAAGACGCTGCGCGACGACCCGGCCGACGCCGAGGTCCTCAGCCACAAGCTGCTGGTCCGCGCGGGCTATGTGCGCCGCACCGCCGCCGGTGTGTGGACCTGGCTGCCGCTCGGCAAGAAGGTCCTCGCCAACGTGGAGCGGATCGTTCGCGAGGAGATGGACGCCATCGGCGCCCAGGAGGTGCTCCTGCCCGCCCTGCTGCCCCGCGAGCCCTACGACGCGACCGGCCGCTGGGACGAGTACGGCGCCGAGCTGTTCCGCCTGAAGGACCGCAAGGGCGGCGACTACCTGCTCGGCCCCACCCACGAGGAGATCTTCACCCTGCTGGTGAAGGACCAGGCGTCCTCCTACAAGGACCTGCCGGTGATCCTCTACCAGATCCAGACCAAGTTCCGGGACGAGGCCCGGCCCCGCGCGGGCATCCTGCGCGGCCGTGAGTTCCTGATGAAGGACTCGTACTCCTTCGACCTGGAGGACGAGGGCCTGGCCCGGTCCTACGCCCTGCACCGCCAGGCCTACCAGCGCGTCTTCGAGCGGCTCGGCCTCGACTACCGGATCGTCGCCGCGACCGCGGGCGCGATGGGCGGCTCCAAGTCCGAGGAGTTCCTCGCCCCGGCCGCCGCCGGCGAGGACACCTTCGCCGACTGCCCGAACTGCGACTTCGCCGCCAACACCGAGGCGATCACCTACGAGCTGAAGCCGGCCGACGCCTCCGGCGTCCCGGCCGCCGAGGAGATCCCCACCCCGGACACCCCCACCATCGAGACCCTCGCCGCCTCCCTCGGCGTCCCGGCCTCCGCCACCCTGAAGAACCTCCTGGTGAAGGTCGACGGCGAGATCGTCGCCGTCGGGGTCCCCGGTGACCGCGAGGTCGACATGGGCAAGGTCGAGGCGCACTTCGCCCCGGCCGCCGTCGAGATGGTCACCGAGGCCGACTTCGCGGGCCGGCCCGACCTCGTCCGCGGCTACGTCGGCCCGCAGGGCCTGGGCGAGAAGGTCCGCTACATCGCCGACCCGCGCGTGGCGCCGGGCACCGCGTGGATCACGGGCGCCAACAAGGAGCACACCCACGCGAAGAACGTGGTCGCGGGCCGCGACTTCGAGGTCGACGAGTACGTGGACGTCGTCGTGGTGCAGGAGGGCGACCCCTGCCCGAAGTGCGGCACCGCGCTCAGGCTGGACCGCGCCATCGAGATCGGCCACATCTTCCAGCTCGGCCGCAAGTACACCGACGCCCTGAAGCTCGACGTCCTCGGCCAGAACGGCAAGCCGGTGCGCGTCACCATGGGCTCCTACGGCATCGGCGTCTCCCGCGCGGTGGCCGCGCTCGCCGAGCAGACCGCCGACGAGCAGGGCCTGTGCTGGCCCAAGGAGGTCGCCCCGGCCGACGTGCACGTGGTGGCCGCCGGCAAGGCGCTGCAGACCGAGCTGGCCCTCGACGTCTCCCAGAAGCTGGCGGCGGCCGGTGTCCGCGTCCTGGTGGACGACCGGGCCGGTGTCTCGCCCGGTGTGAAGTTCACCGACGCGGAGCTGATCGGCGTACCGCAGATCCTGGTGGCGGGGCGCCGCGCGGGCGAGGGCGTGGTCGAGCTCAAGGACCGCAGGACGGGCGAGCGCGAGGAGCTGACGGTGGACGAGGCGATCGCCCGCCTCACCGCCTGACCCCGTACGTCAGGGCACCACCCGCCCAGGGGCCGAACAGCCCTTGGGCGGGCGTCTCCCGTCCCTACTGGGCGGGCAGGTCCTTCGGGCATGATGAGGCCGCACACCAAGGGATCCGCGGATCTTGACCACCCGGAGGACGCCGTGTCCGACATGACTGGCCGGCACCGGTACCGGTTCGGCCCCGCCCGGTTGCGGCACGGGCGCACCCGGCCGCCGGCCGGGGCGGCCCCCACCGTACCGGCGCCGAATGGCAGCGGCCCGCAGACCCTGGCGGTCGAGGCCCGTGGGCTGCGGGTCGTCCGCGGCGGCCGGGAGGTGCTCCGCGGCCTGTCGTTCACCGTGCCCCGGGGCACGGTCACCGGCCTGCTGGGCCCTTCGGGCTGCGGCAAGACCACCCTCATCCGCAGCGTCGTAGGGACACAGATCACCGCCTCCGGTACGGTCACCGTCCTGGGCGAGCCGGCCGGATCCCGGCGGTTGCGCGGACGTGTCGGCTACGCCACCCAGAGTCCGGCCCTGTACCCGGACCTCACGGTCGCCGAGAACCTGCGCTACTTCGCCGCGCTGCTGCACGCGGAACCGGACGTCGAACGCGTCATCGCCGCCACCGACCTGGAGCGCCAGCGCGACCAGGCGGTCGGCTCCCTCTCGGGCGGCCAGCGGATGCGCACCGGGATCGCCGCCGCCCTGCTGGGCGCCCCGCCGCTGCTGGTGCTCGACGAGCCGACCGTCGGCCTGGACCCCGTCCTGCGCAACCAGCTCTGGCAGCTCTTCCACGCCCTGGCGGCGGACGGCACCACGCTGCTGGTCTCCAGCCACGTCATGGAAGAGGCCGGGCGCTGCGGACGGCTGCTGCTGATGCGCGACGGCCTGCTCCTCGCCGACGACACCCCCGACGCCCTGCGCGACCGCACCGGCACCGCCGATCTGGAGCAGGCGTTCCTCCGCCTGATCCAGGACGTTCCGCCCCGCGGGAACCGGCCCCACGAGCACGAGGAGACCGCGCCGTGACGACCTCGGCGAGCCGCGCCACCACGCGGCGCATCCTGCGCCAGCTGCGTCACGACCCGCGCACGGTGGGCCTGCTGCTGCTCGTCCCGGTCCTGCTCGTGGTGCTGCTGCGCTACATGTTCGACTCGGCGGCCGCCTTCGACCGGGTCGCCCCCGCGTTGCTGGGCATCTTCCCGTTCATCGTCATGTTCCTCGTCACCTCGGTGACGACCCTGCGCGAACGGACCTCGGGGACGCTGGAGCGGCTGATGACGATGCCGCTGAGCAAGCTGGACCTGCTGACCGGTTACGCCTGTGCCTTCGGCCTGCTCGCGGTGGTCCAGGCGCTGGCGGTCACCGGGGTGAGCGTGCGACCGCTCGGGCTGACGGTGTCCGGATCGATGGGCCTGCTGCTGACGGTGGCGGTGCTGGACGCCCTGCTCGGCACGGCGCTGGGGCTGTTCGTCTCGGCCTTCGCCCGGACGGAGTTCCAGGCCGTGCAGTTCATGCCCGCGGTGGTCTTCCCGCAGTTGCTGCTGTGCGGGCTGTTCGTCCCCCGGGCACACATGGCGCAGCCGCTCCGCTGGGCCTCGGACGTCCTCCCGCTCTCCTACGCCGTCGACGCCCTGGACCGGGCCGCCGCGGGCACCACCGGCACGGCCGACCTCGTCCGCGACCTCTCGGTGATCGCCGGTTCCGCCCTGGCCGCCCTGGCGCTCGCGGCCGCCACCCTCCGGCGGCGGACTCCCTGACGCCCGGTCCGCAGGCGTTGCGAGCCGGTCACGTCCTCGGGCGGGGCCGACGGCGCCCGGCCCTCGGCATTCCCCGGCCGAGCCGGGCCAGGTTGACGCCGTAACCGATGCCGAAGGCGTGCGGTGTGAGGAACGCGTCGCTGCCCGGGTTCCAGAACTCGCGAACGACCCTGTCCACGGTGGGCCTGCGGAAGTCGTACGGCAGCCCCGCGACCCGGCCCGTCCAGGTGCGCTCCTGCGCCGGCTTGCGCAACTGCTGCGCCACGGCCGCGGCGGTGGCCGCGCCGGCGGCGAGAACGACCAAGGTGCTCAGCGCTTTGCTCCTCATGGGTAGACCGTACGCCGTCGGCCGCGGGACGGGGCGGGGACGAAAGGGGCCCGGCGCAGGGCCGTTCGGGCCTTCGGCACGGCTGACCGGGGTCGGGCGAGGGCTGTCGGCACGCCTCGTCTAGAGCCAGCTCGCGAACTCCAGCAGCAGCTCCGCATCCCCCGGGCGGCCCACCCGGCGCGCCCGTACACCCGACTCCACCGCCCGGAACAGGGTCCAGCCGCGCAGCCGCTCCCGGTCCAGGTCC
Source organism: Streptomyces sp. PTL18 (assembly GCF_059510295.1). Classification (NCBI taxonomy): domain Bacteria; kingdom Bacillati; phylum Actinomycetota; class Actinomycetes; order Kitasatosporales; family Streptomycetaceae; genus Streptomyces; species Streptomyces sp. PTL18. The sequence goes on from NZ_JCAJZO010000011.1 coordinate 155,546, forward strand.
AGGGACTCCGCGAGCCGCTTCACCCGGCGGCGTGTGATGGACGCCCCGGAGGGCGCCGCGATCAGGTCCTCCACCCGGTCGCGCACCAGCCGGGCCAGATCGAAGGCGCACTCGCCGACCACCGGGTCCGGACCCACCGCCAGCCACGGCATGCGCTCCCCGGCGAGGATCTTGCTCTGCCGGAAGGTGCCGTGCAGCAGCCGCTCCTCGGGCGGCGCGGCGAGCAGCTCCTCCCGGGCCGTCAGCGCCGCCCGGACCAGCGGCGCGGCCTCCGGGTCCGTCTCCGCGCTCCCGAGCATGGCCTCGGCCTGCCGTCCGGTGCGCGCGGCCACCGTCTCGAAGGAGTGGCCGGCGGGCGGCTCGACCCACAGCCGCCGCAGCGTCCCGGCCGCCTCCAGCAGGGCCTTCGCCTCCGGCAGCGAGCGCACGGACATCTCCGGGTGCAGGCGCTCCAGCAGCAGCACGCCCTCCTCGGCGTCCGGGGCGTCCGTCTCCAGGAGCCGGACGGCCCCGAGGCCGTCCCACCGCGAGAGTGCGGCCCGCTCGCCGGCCGGCCTGGCCCACGGCGGTACCAGCTTCAGCACGGCGGGCGTCCCGTCGGCCCGCCGCACCAGCAGCACCAGGCTGCTGCGGCCGCCCGGCGCCTGCACCCGCTCCACGGTCAACTCGCGCAGATCGACGGCCCGCCCGACCAGCTCCGGGAGCCTGCCCAGCCAGTCGGCGCCACCGTCCCGCCGCGTCTCGCCGAGCGCCCTCACCAGGCGCTGCGGCGGTTCCAAAGCCATGCGCGAGTTGTTCCCTTCCAGGTCGGCTTCGCACGCGTACGGTCGAGCGCGTACGCGTCAGGTCCGCGGTGTCGCCGACGCGGTGGGGGTGGCCGCCGCCCGCTCGGCGAGACCAGGGAAGGCTACGCTCTCGCCGCTCCAGCGCACCGCCCGCACCGCCGCTTCCCGCAGCGCCCCGGCCGCGAAGCCGCGCCGCGCGCCCGTCGAGGCCCGCACGAGATCCGAGTAGACCCCGGCCACCCGCTCCTCCAGCTCGGCGGCCAGCCGCACGGCGGCGGTGGAGTCGGGCACCGGGAACGGCAGCGCGTACGCGGCCGCGGCGGCGTCCGGCGTGCCGCCCAGCTCCCGTACCGCCCGGGCCAGTTCGTCCCGCCGGGCGCGGTGGGCGGCGTAGGCGGCCCGCGCCTCCTCGCGCCGCGTCTGCTGGATGCGGCCGCCGACGACGCCGTAGCCGTAGACGGCGGCGTGCTCGGCGCGCAGGGCGGCGCGCAGGGCGGTCAGTTCGGCGCTTGCGGCCGTCGGTGTGCCGGTGCTGCTGGTACTCACTTTCCGCCTTCCGTCAGCAGGTACGCGTGCGCTGCCCCGGCCGCCGCCACGGACGCCATCAGCCGCGCCAGCTCGCCCGGCACCCCCAGCAACGCCCTGCCGCGCCGGTCGGCCAGGGCCCGCTCGGCCGCGGCCAGACCGGCCAGCGCGGACCCGGGGTCCGCCGGCACCGCGGAGGGGGCTGCGGAGGAGCCGGTGGAGGCGGCGGCCGAGGGGGCTGCGGAGGAGCCGGCCGAGGGAGGTGCGGGGGAGTCGGTGGAGGCGGAGGGGGACGCGGAGAGGCCGGTCGCACCGGCGGCGGGGGACGCCGAGGCGCCGCTCCCGCCGCCGAACGCCTGTGCGTGCCGGACGACCTCCGCCCGCAGTGGTCCCAGCCGCGCCGCCAGGTCCGGGTGGGCGGCGATGACCGCCGCGTACCGCGCCGCCAGTGCCTCGCTGTCCCGGGCCGCACGCGCGCGTGCCCGGTCGGCCGTCCCCGGACTGCCGCCCGTGGCGCTCGAATCGGAGGCGCCGGAGCAGCCCGCCAGCAGCGCGGCACCCGCGGCCGAGACGAACAGGCTCCTTCTGCGCAGCGCGTCGGCGTGCGGTGACGGGGGGAGGGGCACGGCAGACCGTCCTCGGAGGCTTCGGTGCGAACGGATGGGCGGGACTCCGACGGATGGGCGGGAGCCCGATGATCACCGTACCCGCGCACCCGGTCCGTGCCCGCCACCGGCTCGGCCGACAGCAACTGCACGCGCGTGCGCTCGCCGTCGGCCCGGCCGGCCGCGCCCCGGGCGGGGCGGCCCAGGTGGACGGCATCACCCTCCGGGACCGGATACCCTTTGACCTGACAGCGACCATCCCACAACAGCACACGCGGCCGAGGAGTCACCCGGATGAGCACCACCCAGAGCGAGAGGCTGCGAGAACTGCTGGAACCGCTCGTCACATCCCAGGGGCTCGATCTCGAGGAGATCGCGGTGGACTCCGTCGGGCGCAAGCGTGTGCTGCGCGTCGTCGTCGACTCCGACACCGGTGCCGACCTGGACGAGATCGCCGATGTGAGCCGCGCGCTCTCGGCGAAGCTCGACGAGACGGACGCGATGGGCGAGGGCGAGTACACCCTCGAGGTCGGAACCCCGGGCGCGGAGCGCCTCCTCGGTGAGCACCGGCACTACGTGCGAGCCACGGGCCGGCTGGTGAGGTTCCAGTTGGCCGAGGGCGGCGAACTGGTCGCCAGGATCCAGCAGGTCGACGACGACGGGGTCGATGTCGAGGTGCCCGGTGTGAAGGGCCGCAAGGCCACCACCCGCAGACTCGCCTTCCCGGACATCGCCAGGGCGCGGGTGCAGGTGGAGTTCAACCGCAAGGACACGAGGGACATGAAGGAAGAGGAGGAGGCGTAGCCGTGGACATCGACATGAGTGCCCTGCGGGGCTTGGTGCGGGAGAAGGAGATCTCCTTCGACCTGCTGGTCGAGGCGATCGAGGCGGCCCTCCTCATCGCATACCACCGCACCGAGGGAAGCCGCCGCCATGCGCGCGTGCAGCTCGACCGGGAGACCGGTCATGTGACCGTGTGGGCGAAGGAGGACCCCGAGGACCTCCAGGAGGGGCAGGAGCCGCGCGAGTTCGACGACACCCCGTCGGGCTTCGGCCGCATCGCCGCCACCACCGCCAAGCAGGTCATCCTGCAGCGTCTGCGCGACGCCGAGGACGACGCGACGCTCGGCGAGTACGCGGGCCGCGAGGGCGACATCGTCACCGGCGTGGTCCAGCAGGGCCGCGACCCGAAGAACGTGCTCGTGGACATCGGCAAACTGGAGGCCATCCTGCCGGTGCAGGAGCAGGTCCCGGGGGAGACCTACGAACACGGCAAGCGCATCCGGTCGTACGTCGTCCGGGTGGCGAAGGGCGTGCGCGGCCCGTCCGTCACTCTTTCGCGCACCCACCCCAATCTGGTGAAAAAGCTGTTCGCGCTGGAGGTGCCGGAGATCGCCGACGGCTCCGTCGAGATCGCCGCGATCGCCCGTGAGGCCGGTCACCGTACGAAGATCGCCGTGCGATCCACCCGTTCGGGCCTGAACGCCAAGGGCGCCTGCATCGGCCCCATGGGCGGCCGTGTGCGCAACGTCATGGGCGAGCTGAACGGTGAGAAGATCGACATCGTCGACTGGTCGGACGACCCGGCCGAGATGGTGGCGAACGCGCTGTCCCCGGCCCGGGTCTCCAAGGTGGAGGTCGTGGACCTCGCGGCCCGCTCCGCCCGCGTGACGGTCCCCGACTACCAGCTCTCCCTGGCGATCGGCAAGGAAGGGCAGAACGCCCGTCTGGCGGCCCGGCTGACCGGTTGGCGGATCGACATCCGGCCGGACACCGAACAGCCCGCCGAGAGGCAGGCCTGAGCCGTGCGACCTCGGCGGCCTCGGCGGGGAATAGATCCCGGCCGTGCGTCGCTGAGATCACGACAGAATCATGTGCAGCAGCTGTTCGATTCTTGCCCCGGAGGGGTGAGGTCGGCGCGGGGAGGTAGACTTAACCGTGTCTGGCCGGACGCACGCCCGATCATGCCCTGAACGCACCTGTGTGGGGTGCCGGGAGCGAGCGGTCAAGATCGAACTGCTGCGCACCGTGGCGATGGGGGACGCCTGCGTCCCCGATCCTCGCGGTACGCTGCCCGGCCGGGGTGCGTACCTGCACCCCGTACTGTCCTGTTTCGACCTGGCGGTCCGCCGCCGGGCGTTCCCGCGGGCGCTCCGCGTCCCGGGTCCGCTCGACACAAAGGCGTTGCGCGAGTACGTCGAGCAGGAAGAAAGTTGTCAGCAGCACGTAGCTGGGCAGGCAACACCGTAAGACGTGCCGCACGGATCCCCGTGCGGTCCTGGTACCTCGCGAGTCGAAAGCAGGTCGAGATTGCGATGAGCACTCGATGAGTACGCGATGAGTACGCCCATGAACTAGCGACGGTCCGGCTTCAACCCGGACCTCAGAGGAGCGAAGTGGCTAAGGTCCGGGTCTACGAACTCGCCAAGGAGTTCGGTGTCGAGAGCAAGGTCGTCATGGCCAAGCTCCAGGAACTCGGTGAATTCGTCCGTTCGGCGTCTTCGACCATCGAAGCGCCCGTAGTACGCAAGCTGACCGACGCCCTGCAGCAGGGCAACGGCGGTGGCGCCAAGTCCGCGGCCCCGCGCAAGGCCGCCCCGGCGAAGCCGGCCGCGCCCTCCCCGGCGCAGGCCGCCCGTCCGGCTGCCCCGCGTCCGGCGGCCCCCAAGCCCCCGGCCGCCGAGAAGCCCGCGGCACCGGCCCCCGGTCCGCGCCCGACGCCGGGTCCCAAGCCCGCGCCGCGGCCCGCTCCGGCGTCCCCGGCCCCGGGTGCCCCCGAGTTCACGGCACCCCCGGCGGCTCCCGCCGCCCCCGCGCCGCGCCCCGGCGCCCGTCCCGGTGCCCCCAAGCCCGGCGCACGTCCGGCCGCCTCCGGTCAGGGGCAGGGCCAGGGCGGCGCCCAGGGTGCGCGTCCCGGCACTCCGCGTCCGGGTGCTCCCGGCCCGCGTCCGGGTGCCCGTCCGGCCGGTCCCCGCCCGGGCAACAACCCCTTCACCTCCGGTGGCTCCACCGGCATGGCGCGCCCGCAGGCGCCCCGTCCGCAGGGCCAGCGTCCGGGTGGTCCCGGCGCCCCGGGCGGTCCGCGTCCGCAGGGTGCGGGCCAGGGTGGTCCCCGTCCGCAGGGCGCGGCCGGTGGCGGTCCGCGTCCCCAGGCACCGGGCGGCCCGCGCCCGACCCCGGGCTCGATGCCGCGTCCGCAGGGCGGTCCCCGTCCCGGCGGCGGCCCCGGCGGCCCGCGTCCGAACCCGGGCATGATGCCGCAGCGTCCCGCTGCCGGCCCGCGTCCCGGTGGCGGCGGCCCCGGCGGCCGTGGTCCCGGTGGCGGCGGTCGTCCCGGTGGCGGCGGCGGCCGTCCGGGTGGCGGCGGCTTCGCCGGTCGTCCCGGTGGCGGTGGCGGTTTCGCCGGCCGTCCCGCCGGTCCCGGTGGCGGTGGCGGCGGTTTCGCCGGCCGTCCGGGTGGTCCCGGCGGTGGCGGCGGTGGCCGTCCCGGCTTCGGCGGCCGTCCGGGTGGTCCCGGTGGCCGCGGTGGCACCCAGGGTGCCTTCGGCCGTCCCGGCGGTCCCGCGCGTCGTGGCCGCAAGTCGAAGCGGCAGAGGCGCCAGGAGTACGAGGCCATGCAGGCCCCGAGCGTCGGCGGCGTGATGCTGCCGCGCGGCAACGGCGAGACCATCCGTCTCTCCCGCGGCGCGTCGCTCACCGACTTCGCGGAGAAGATCAACGCCAACCCGGCGTCGCTCGTCGCGGTCATGATGAACCTCGGCGAGATGGTCACCGCGACGCAGTCCGTCTCCGACGAGACCCTGCAGCTGCTCGCCGACGAGATGAACTACACGGTTCAGATCGTCAGCCCGGAGGAGGAGGACCGCGAGCTGCTCGAGTCCTTCGACATCGAGTTCGGCGAGGACGAGGGCTCCGAGGAGGACCTGGTCGTCCGTCCGCCGGTGGTGACCGTCATGGGTCACGTCGACCACGGCAAGACCCGCCTGCTCGACGCGATCCGCAAGACGAACGTCATCGCGGGCGAGGCCGGTGGCATCACCCAGCACATCGGTGCCTACCAGGTCGCGACCGAGGTCAACGACGAAGAGCGCAAGATCACCTTCATCGACACCCCGGGTCACGAGGCGTTCACCGCCATGCGTGCGCGCGGTGCGAAGTCGACCGACATCGCGATCCTGGTCGTCGCGGCCAACGACGGCGTCATGCCCCAGACGGTCGAGGCGCTCAACCACGCCAAGGCGGCCGACGTGCCGATCGTCGTCGCGGTCAACAAGATCGACGTCGAGGGTGCCGACCCGACCAAGGTGCGCGGTCAGCTGACCGAGTACGGCCTGGTGGCCGAGGAGTACGGCGGCGACACCATGTTCGTCGACATCTCCGCCAAGCAGGGTCTGCACATCGACTCGCTGCTGGAGGCCGTGATCCTCACGGCCGACGCCTCGCTCGACCTGCGGGCCAACCCGAACCAGGACGCGCAGGGCATCTCGATCGAGTCCCGGCTCGACCGCGGCCGTGGTGCCGTGGCGACGGTCCTCGTCCAGCGAGGCACGCTGCGGGTCGGCGACACGATGGTGGTGGGCGACGCCTACGGCCGTGTGCGCGCCATGCTCGACGACAACGGCAACAACGTCGCCGAGGCCGGCCCGTCGACGCCGGTCCAGGTCCTGGGCCTGACCAACGTCCCGGGTGCGGGTGACAACTTCCTGGTGGTCGACGAGGACCGTACGGCCCGTCAGATCGCCGAGAAGCGCGCCGCCCGTGAGCGCAACGCGGCCTTCGCCAAGCGCACGCGCCGCGTGTCCCTCGAGGACCTGGACAAGGTGCTCAAGGCCGGCGAGGTCCAGCAGCTGAACCTGATCATCAAGGGTGACGCTTCTGGTTCCGTCGAGGCCCTGGAGTCCTCCCTGCTCCAGCTGGACGTCGGCGAAGAGGTCGACATCCGCGTCCTGCACCGCGGCGTCGGTGCGGTCACGGAGTCCGACATCGACCTGGCGATGGGCTCCGACGCCATCGTGATCGGCTTCAACGTCCGCGCGGCCGGCCGCGCGGCGCAGATGGCCGAGCGCGAGGGTGTGGACGTCCGGTACTACTCGGTCATCTACCAGGCGATCGAGGAGATCGAGGCGGCCCTCAAGGGCATGCTCAAGCCGGAGTTCGAGGAGGTCGAGCTCGGTACGGCGGAGATCCGCGAGGTCTTCAAGTCGTCCAAGCTGGGCAACATCGCCGGTGTGCTCATCCGCTCGGGCGAGGTGCGCCGCAACACCAAGGCCCGCCTCATCCGCGACGGCAAGGTGGTCGCGGAGAACCTCACCATCGAGGGCCTGCGTCGCTTCAAGGACGACGTCACCGAGATCCGCGAAGGCTACGAGGGTGGTATCAACCTCGGAAACTTCAACGACATCAAGGTCGACGACGTCATCGCGACGTACGAGATGCGGGAGAAGCCGCGGGCGTAAGGCCGACGGTTGCCTGCCGGCCGACGGGACGACCTGTTCCGTCGGCCGGCGGCCGTCTGCCCCTGCGCTGCGCCCGGCGGACCGCCGGCGCCGGGGTTCCCGCCCCGCCGACCCTGCCCTTCCCGTCCCTCGGGGCTGCGCCCCAGAACCCCGCTGTCGGCCTTGCGGCCTCGTCCTCACTCGCCGGACGGGCTGGAATTCAGCCCCTCCGGCGTGTGAGAGCGGGGCCCCGGGGCGGTCGGCCCCAGGAAGGGGTAGGAGCTCCGGGGCGCGGCCCGGCCAGGGACGCGGTCCCCGTCGGGGCCCCGGGGTCGGCGCAGTCCCCGTCATGCCCTCGGGCGCATCCACGCCAGAGCCCTGACGGGGTGCTGGGGACGTAGTCCCCGCCCGGGTTTCCGGGGCGCAGCCCTTGGTGGGGTCGGAGCGGTGGCAGACCCTGGAGGAAGGGAACGGGCAGGGGCGGCCGGGGCGGGAACAATCCCGTCGAGTGGGCCGCAGGGTTCGTTGTACGGTTTTCGTGTTCCTGCCCATACCGACGGCAGGGGCCATCGATCCCGTACCGGCGGGTCATCCGGACACACATGTACGTGGGGACCCTGTCCTTCGACCTCCTCCTCGGCGACGTACGGTCGCTGAAGGAGAAGCGCTCCGTCGTCCGCCCGATCGTCGCCGAGCTCCAGCGCAAGTACGCGGTGAGCGCAGCCGAGGTGGACCACATGGATCTCTACCGCAGGGCCGTCATCGGCCTCGCGGCGGTCTCCGGCGACGCGGGGCACCTGACCGACGTACTCGACCGGTGCGAGCGGCTGGTCGCCGGACGCCCCGAGGTGGAGCTGCTGTCCGTCAGACGGCGCCTCCACGGCGACGACGACTGACGACCGACCGAAGAACACAGACAGGAAAGACAGGGAGACGGACCAGTGGCCGACAACGCGCGGGCTAAAAGGCTGGCGGACCTCATCCGAGAGGTGGTGGCCCAGAAGCTGCAGCGCGGGATCAAGGACCCGCGGCTCGGCTCGCACGTCACCATCACGGACACCCGGGTGACGGGCGATCTGCGGGAGGCGACCGTCTTCTACACGGTGTACGGGGACGAGGAGGAGCGGAAGGCCGCCGCGGCCGGCCTGGAGAGCGCCAAGGGCATCCTGCGCTCCGAGGTCGGACGCGCCGCGGGCGTGAAGTTCACCCCGACCCTCACCTTCGTCGCGGACGCCCTCCCGGACACGGCCCGGACCATCGAGGACCTCCTCGACAAGGCCCGGCAGTCCGACGCGAAGGTGCGCGAGGCGGCCACGGGCAAGTCGTACGCCGGTGACGCCGACCCGTACCGCAAGCCCGGCTCCGACGACGAGACGGACGACACCACCGAATGACCCGGCAGCACACCACGCCCGACGGCCTTGTCATCGTCGACAAGCCGTCGGGCTTCACTTCGCACGACGTCGTCGCCAAGATGCGCGGGATCGCCAGGACGCGGCGCGTCGGTCACGCCGGCACCCTCGACCCGATGGCGACCGGTGTCCTCGTCCTCGGCGTGGAGAAGGCCACCAAACTCCTGGGCCACCTCGCGCTGACCGAGAAGGAGTACGTGGGCACCGTCCGCCTCGGGCAGACGACGCTCACGGACGACGCCGAGGGCGAGGTCACCTCCTCCACCGACGCCTCCAAGGTCACACGGCACGCCATCGACGCCGGGATCGCCAGGCTGACCGGCGACATCATGCAGGTGCCGTCCAAAGTCAGCGCCATCAAGATCAACGGCGTACGGTCCTACAAACGGGCCCGGGAGGGCGAGGAGTTCGACATCCCGGCCCGGCCGGTCACCGTCTCCTCCTTCACGGTCTACGACGTCCGGGACGCCGTCTCCGAGGACGGCACCCCGGTGCTCGACCTGCTGGTGTCCGTGGTCTGCTCCTCCGGCACCTACATCCGGGCCCTCGCCCGCGACCTGGGCGCGGACCTGGGCGTCGGCGGTCACCTCACCGCGTTGCGCCGCACCCGGGTGGGGCCCTACGGGCTGGACGCCGCCCGCACCCTGGACCAGCTCCAGGAGGAGCTGACGGTGATGCCGATCGCCGAGGCCGCCGCGGCCGCGTTCCCGCGCTGGGACGTGGACGCCAAGCGGGCACGGCTGCTGGCCAACGGGGTACGGCTGGAGATGCCCGACGCGTACACGGGGGCGGGCCCCGTCGCCGTCTTCGACCCGGAGGGCCGCCTCCTGGCGCTCGTGGAGGCCCGGCGGGGCAAGGCCAAGAGCCTGGCCGTGTTCGGCTGACGCCCGCCTGGTCAGCCGGTGGGGGGCCGGCGTCTGCGTGGTCTGCCTGCGGGTGGGGACGTCTGCGTGGTCTTGTCGGTGGGGGCGGCATCCGCCTGGGCTGACCGTGGCGCGGTGGCGTCTGCCCGGTCTGCCCCCTGGGGGCCGGCGTCCGCCTGGGCTGCCCGTGGAGCGGCGATCGCCGGGACGCCGGTCGCCGCTCCACGGTCCCCCCTCGGTTCCCCCTCACAGAGATGTATCCATCCACCCGCATCCATTCACCCCGGCGAGCAGGCGCTCGGAGTGAACCGAGGGAGCGGAAGGGGGCGCGTTCACCGCACGGCGACCGGCACAGGCGGTGCCGCACGGCCCGCACGGCGACGTCCGCCCGCCGGACACCCTCGATACGACGTGCCCCCCGTCACAGCCCCCATGCCGATGCGGGCCGAGGCGTCCCGGCATGGCACCCTTAGACCTGCGTACAAGGCAGAGACGGACACGGGTTCGACGAGGAGCGGTCACAGTGCAGCGCTGGCGTGGCTTGGAGGACATCCCCGAGGACTGGGGGCGCAGCGTCGTCACCATCGGCTCGTACGACGGAGTCCACCGCGGCCACCAGCTGATCATCCGGCACACCGTGGAACGCGCCCGTGAGCTGGGTGTTCCCGCGGTCGTCGTGACCTTCGACCCGCACCCCAGTGAGGTCGTCCGCCCCGGCAGCCACCCGCCGCTGCTCGCCCCGCACCACCGCCGCGCCGAACTGTGCGCCGAACTGGGCGTCGACGCGGTCCTCGTCCTGCCCTTCACCACCGAGTTCTCCCGGCTCTCGGCAGCCGACTTCGTGGTCAAGGTGCTGGTGGACAAGCTGCACGCCAAGGCCGTCGTCGAGGGCCCCAACTTCCGCTTCGGGCACAAGGCCGCCGGCAACGTGGAGTTCCTGGCCCAGCAGGGGAAGACGTACGACTTCGAGGTCGAGGTGGTCGACCTCTACGTGACCGGTGAGGCAGGCGGCGGCGAGCCCTTCTCCTCCACCCTGACCCGCCGGCTGATCGCCGAGGGCGACGTCGAGGGCGCGCGCGAGATTCTCGGGCGTCCGCACCGGGTGGAGGGCGTGGTGGTCCGGGGTGCCCAGCGCGGCCGCGACCTCGGCTTCCCGACCGCCAACGTCGAGACGCTCCCGCACACCGCGATCCCGGCCGACGGTGTCTACGCCGGCTGGCTGCTGGTCGAGGGCGAGGCGATGCCGGCCGCGATCTCCGTCGGGACCAACCCCCAGTTCGACGGCACCGAGCGCACGGTGGAGGCGTACGCCATCGACCGGGTGGGACTGGACCTGTACGGGCTCCATGTCGCCGTCGACTTCCTGGCGTTCGTCCGCGGCCAGGCGAGGTTCGACTCGCTGGACGGGCTGCTGGAGCAGATGGCGGAGGACGTCAAGCGTTGCCGTGAACTGATCGCGGCGGCCGGGGACCCCGCCTGAACGACGGCCGCGTCCTTCGCACGCGAACCGCTCGGAAACTCCTTGCCGCCAGGCCCGGTTGTAGAATCCCCCTCGTCCGTAAGGTCGGTGGAACGGAGTGGACCCGGTGGCGACCGAGCAGGAGAAGGAAGAGCTGTACGCCATGGACATCAGCGGCGTCGAGTGGGTCGGCTCCCCTGAAGGTCCCCAGGACGAACGGGTGGAGATCGCGTATCTGCCGGGCGGCGCCGTCGCGATGCGCAACTCCGCGGACCCCGACACCGTGCTCCGCTACACGGCGGCCGAGTGGCGGGCGTTCGTACTCGGGGCGCGCGACGGGGAGTTCGACCTGAAGTAGTGAGACCCCGGGAGTTCAGAGGGCCGGCACCGTGAAGGTGCCGGCCCTCTGGCCTTGTCCGCCGTTTCGCTACTGCTGCGTCCAGCCGGGCGGTACGGCGCCCTGCTGGGGCTGGTCCTGCTGCTGGTGCGGCGGCTGGGCCGGGGCCGGCTGCTGCTGCTGCCAGCTCTGGCCCGGCGCGGGCTGCTGCTGCCAGCCCTGCCCGGGTCCGGGCTGCTGCGGAGCCTGCTGCCAGCCCTGCCCCGGATGCGGGGCACCGTCGGGCCGGCCGTATGGCTGCTGGGGCTGCTGCGGGGCCGCGTATCCCTGCGGGGGCTGCTGGAAGTGCAGGTTCGGGTTGCCGAAGCCCTGCTGCGTACGGGCGATGTCCTCGGCGACCAGGGCGGCGAGGTCGAAGTAGGCCTCGCGGGTCTTCGGGCGCATCATGTCGAGGTCCACCTCGGCGCCCGCCGCCAGGTGCTCGTCGAACGGGATCACGACGACACCGCGGCAGCGGGTCTCGAAGTGCGCGACGATGTCCTCGACCTTGATCATCTTGCCCGTCTCACGGACACCGGAGATGACGGTGACCGACCGCTGGACCAGATCGGCGAACCCGTTCGCCGACAGCCAGTCCAGCGTCGTCGACGCGCTGCTCGCACCGTCCACCGAAGGGGTGGAGATGATGATCAACTGGTCGGCGAGGTCCAGGACTCCGCGCATCGCGCTGTAGAGCAGACCGGTGCCCGAGTCCGTGAGGATGATCGGGTACTGCCGGCCCAGCACGTCGAGCGCGGCACGGTAGTCCTGGTCGTTGAACGTGGTGGAGACCGCCGGGTCCACGTCGTTGGCGATGATCTCCAACCCCGACGGCGCCTGCGAGGTGAAGCGGCGGATGTCCATGTAGCTGTTCAGCCGCGGGATCTCCTGGACCAGGTCGCGGATGGTGGCGCCCGTCTCGCGCCGCACCCGTCGGCCGAGGGTGCCGGCGTCCGGGTTGGCGTCGATCGCCAGGATCTTGTCCTGGCGCTCGGTGGCCAGGGTCGCGCCGAGCGACATGGTCGTCGTGGTCTTGCCGACGCCGCCCTTGAGGCTGATCACCGCGATCCGGTAGCAGGACATCACCGGCGTACGGATCAGGTCCAGCTTCCTCCGCCGCTCCGCCTCCTCCTTCTTCGCGCCGAACTTGAAGCGCGACGGGCCCGTGTTGTTCTTGCGGGCCTTCGGCTGATGGCGCAACAGCCGGTCGGAGGACAGCTCCACGGCCGCGTTGTAGCCGAGCGGTGTGCCGGGCGCGGCCTGCTGCTGGGGGGCACCGGGGCCCGCCTGGGGGCCGACCGGGGCGGTCCAGCCCTGGTTGCCGTGGGCGGCGGGCGGAGCAGCCGGATGCTGCTGGGGCACCTGCTGCTGCGGAAGCGGCTGCTGCGTGGGGGGCTGCTGCTGCGGAAGCGGCTGCTGCGCCGCCGGTTGCTGCTGGTCCGGAGCCGGTGGCTGGGCCGCGGACTGCTGGTGCGGCGCGGCCTGCTGCGGCTGGACGGGCTGCGGGTAGCCGTAGCCGGGCTGCGGGGGCGGATAACCGTAACCGACCGGTCCGGGCTGCTGCTGGGGAAGCGGCTGGGCGGGCGGCTGCGGATAGCCGTATCCGGCGGCCTGCGGCTGGGGATACGGCTGCGGAGGCTGGGGCGCCTGCCGCGGGTCCACCGGTGCGGGCTGTCCGCTCTGCGGCGGGTACGCGGGAGGCTGGGCCGGGCCGAACGCGCCCTGTGGAGGCGTCGGATACACCGGCTGCACCGGCTGCACCGGCTGTCCGGGACCCGGCTGGGCGGGCGGCTGCGGGTAGCCGTATCCGGCGGCCTGTGCGGCCGCGGCCTGCTGGTCCGGCTGTCCTGCCTGCCGCGGTGCCCCCTGAACGGGATGCGCGGGCACGTATCCCTGGGGCAGCGGAGGAAGCTCCTGACCGGCGGGGGACGCGGCGGGGACCTGCGCGGCGGGAGCCGCCTGCGGCTGCGGCTGCTGCCCCTGTGCCGGGGGCGCCGGCGCCGGTGCGGGTCCGGAGGCGGCGGGCGTCGGCTCCGGACCCGCCTCGGCTTCCGGCTCTGCTTCCGCGGTCGCTGACAGGGCGTCGGCCCCGTGCGGCGCGGCGGATTCCGCATCGGAACGGACGTCGGCGGTCTCGGCAGCATCCGCACCGGACACCCCGCCTCCGGCGGAGTCTCCCGACTCCGCCTCGTCGCCGCGCTCCTCCTCCGGCTCCTCGTCGTCATCTCCGCCGAACAGCTTCGCCGCCTCGGCGTCGGCGGCGGCATGGTTGAGTTCCGCCATCGGCTGATCGTGCGTCGCCTCGGGCATCGGCTGTGCGACGTCAGGCCGCTGGGGGACGGCAGGCTGCTGAGGGACGCCCGCCGCCGGGGCGGCGGCCTGTGGCGCCTCGGGCTGGGCGTCCTCGTCGACGGGCCGCAGCACGGGGAAACCGGGCGCGGGCGCTTGGGCCGGCGGCTGCGGCTGGGTCGGTGCCTGTGTCTGCGGCTGGGCGGGTGCCTGTGCCTGGGCGGGCGCCTGTGTCTGCGGCTGGGCGGGTGCCTGTGCCTGGGCGGGCGCCTGTGTCTGCGGCTGGGCGGGTGCCTGTGCCTGCGGCTGTCCGTAACCGCCCGACGTGTCCTGACCCTGCTGGGGCGCGCCCGCTCCCGTCTGCTGGGGGTAGCCGTATCCGCCGGGCACCGCCGCGCCACCCGACGTCTGCGGGATGCCCGGAGCAGGCTGCTGCGGCGGGAAACCGTAGCCGCCCGCTCCGCTCTGGTGCGCGGCGGGCGCGCCCTGCGCAGGCTGCGCGGGCTGCTGCGGTGCGCCCTGGACGTATGGCTGGGCCGGTGCGGGAGTGTGCGGTGCGGGGCCGCCCGGCGGACCGGTGGGCGGACCGACTGGAGGACCGACGGGCGGACCGGGCGGCGGAGGCGGCGCGGCCGTCCCGGCGTCGCGCTGTCCGCCGGCCGGGGAGCCACCCTGCGTGTTTTGGGCGTACCAGGCGGGAGGCGTGTAGACGATTTCGAACTCGCCGGTGAGGTCCACCTCTTGATCGTCCCCGTCCGAGGACGGGCTGCCGCCGTTGTACTCGGACCGATCGCTGTTCACTGCTTGCCTCCTGGTCAGCCACTGCTGCTGAGTTGGTCGTCGTCGCGGCCGGGCGGACCGAGTGGCGATTCCCACGCGGCTGCGATCGTCACCGCATCACCAGAAGAGACTAATCACTAGGGTCGCGGTACGGAAAAGTGACTGTCGACGCGACCGGGCGGCACGCGATCCGGGGACGACGAGCCGTCGAACGGGCCGTCGGGCGAGCTGTCGAAGGGGCCGTCGGGCGAGCCTCGAACGGGCCGTCGGGCAAGCGTCGAACGGTCGTCGGGCAAGCGTCGAACGGTCGTCGGGCAAGCGTCGACTCGAACGGGTCGCCCGGCGAGCGTCGAACGAGCCGGACGACGTGTCAGTCCATACGGCGGGCCACGCCGAGCAGGCCCGTCTCCGCGTCGGTGGGCTCGGTCATGACGAACTTGCGGTGCCTGCGCGTGCACCACAGGGCGACGCCGTCGTACAGCGTGGGCAGCAGCTGGAGATGCTCGTCCGGGATGCCCAGGGTGTCGCGCACGATCTCGGTCTCCTGCGGCGAGATGCGCTGGATACCGACCAGTTGGGCCTGGGCCAGCCAGCGCGGCGCGTGCTCGCCGACGAACGGCAGCACGGTCACCACGGCCTGCCACGGCAGGGCGGTGACCCGCCCGCGGGGCGGACGAACGCCGCAGTCCCGGATCAACACCACCGGGCTCGAGACGGACGGGCCCTGAGCGGGCACCCTTCCCACCGGATAGACCGTCACGCACTGCTGGCCGCCACCCGCGACCTGGGCCAACTGCTGCCAGGCCTGCGGACGTCCCGTCTCGACGCCGACACGAGCCCCCGTCGCGGCGGCGCGCAGCGCCAGCACCTGGGCGAGCCAGAGGCCGCCCACGAGCACCACGTCGAAGGGCGTGGGACGGGACAGGCCGAGCACCGCCGGCTGCGACTCCGGGTCGGTGCCGATGATCACGCCGTCGTCGCCGATCGGCATGCAGATGGCCGCGAGCTCGTCGACTGTGACCACATGGCGGTTGCGGCGAGGGCCGCGCAGCCCGAAACCCGGGCTGAAGATGCGCCGTTGCTGCTGCGGTGCCTCCGGCTGCCGGATGACGGGGATCACGCCGGTGTCGGTGGGCGAGGCGACATGGGCCGGCGTGCGTCCGGAGGCCCGGCCGTGCTGCCGCGGGTCCGTGGCCGTGGCGGGGTGGGACATCAGTACGTACCTCCGAGCGGCAAAGTGGCGAGGGCTCCGGGGACCTGCTCCCGGTCGAGGCGGACCAGACCCACCTTCGCGGCACTGGCGGCCCGCTCCAACTCACGTGCCACCTGCGCGAGTTCACTGTCACCACGGGCGGTGACGCGCAGATGCCCGGCCAGGGAGACACCCCGGCTGCCGGCCTTGCCCAGCGTCACGCTGAACGTCGTGGCGAGCACGGGAAGCGAGGTGAACCGCGTGATCAGCTCGGGCAGTGCCACACCACCGCTGCCCAGTTGCGGCCACCGGGAGAGCCAGTACGTCGTGTGCCACCGGTCGTCGACCCGCCAGGTCCGTACCGACTCGACCGTACGCCGCTGGGGCGACCGGCCGTCCTGAGCGTGCTGCGCGTTGGCCCGCGGGTTCAGGCAGCTGGACGTCGCGAGCGCCTGCATCAGCTCGTTCTCGTCCAGGATGGTCGCCCGGAAGCCGGCTCCCGCCAGTCGGCTCGCCAGCTGGTCCGCCACTCGCAGCAGTGCCCGCTGCGCCCCGGGAACACCGTCCCCGCGCGCCTGAACCGCCTCCGGACACAGCTCCGGGTCGAGCTTGAGGGCGACCCAGGTGAGCCGGAGCGCGGGCGAACCCGTCTGCGCCTGCAGCGGCCCGTACGACCGCGCGGCGACCGACTGCTGGGGGAGATGCGGTGCGGGCGCCGGTTGAGTGTGCTGCACGACCTGAGCGGACGCCAGACGGATCCCGTCGACCTCCAGCGCCTCCTGGACCAGGAGCAGCGGCAGTTGCCGCCCGGCGGAATCGGGGCGCAGCGGCTGGTCTGCCGGCTGCACGAAGAGCACGGCGGTCAGGAAGGTGCCGTCGCCGATCATGCCGATCGAGCGGTCGTCACGGGACACGAAGCGGTACGTCCGCAGGGCCGGGTCGCACTCGACGGTGGGGGCCAGCATCGGGTCCGTCCCCGGCGGGACGGACGTCTTGGCCTCGCGCTGACGGTGCCTGAGCGCCCGGGCCGTCTCGTACCACTCGGGCAGTGGGCGGCGGCCCCGGCGCAGTACCGCAAGGAGCAGCAGCAGCGCCGCCACCCCGCCGGCCGGGGCCAGCAGCCAGGACGCGTCCGCGGCCCAGGCGACCAGCATGACGGCCGCCGCGAGCTCCACCAGGATGAGCTGCTGCAACCGCAGCGGACCCATACCACCCGGGCTGGGCAGCAGGCGCGGCGACGCGGCGGCGACGGCCGGAGCCGGTCCGCGTCTGCGGCCCGGACCGTCCTGTTGCTGCTGTGCGCGGTCTTCGCGCCGAGTGCTCGTAGCGCTGGTCATCCCCCGGGACATCCCTTTCGCGAAGTAGTGGCCGTTCGTCGGGCGGAGATCCTCTGTCGGAGAACCCGGCGACGGGCCAGGGGCACCGATGGCCCACATCATCTGCGAGTGGCTCACGGTACCCGCTGCCGCACACGAGGAGACACAGGGGACACCGAAACCCCAGGTGGCCAGCCTTTCACGGACCGGTCTCCGATGGGGGAGCGCGGTGGTGAGGCTCTGTGAAGATGCAGGGGCAGCCGCCCACCTGATGCACCGTCGCCTCGCGGCACAGGGCATAGTAAGGGCCTGCTCGGCCGAAGCGGCTCTCGAGCGCATCGAGAGACCCGGGCACATGGAGCACGACGAGCACGACTGGCACAGGGGCGCGTCGAGCGCCATCGGCACGTCGGGCACGAATGGCACGCGAGCACGTCGACCACCACCGGCACGTCGAGCACGTCGAGCACGTCAAGTACACAGCACATCGAGACATCGAGCGTCACACAACGGGAGACCTGGGGACCATGGCAAAGCGTCGGGATGAGCTCGCCGCCTATACGTTCGCCCGCAAGCGCACCGTCGCGGCGTTCCTGGCGCCGTCGCCGGGCGGTTCCGACGAAGGGGCACCACGCCCCATGCAGACGGTGATGCCCAGCCTCGCGCTGGGCGTCGTACTGGTGGTCGGCTTCATCGCCTGGGGTGTGATCAAGCCGTCGGCGCCGGCGGGCTGGGACACGCCCGGTGAGTACATCATCGTCGACAGCGACTCCACGACGCGCTACGTCGTCCTCAAGGACAAGGCGACGAACGGCAAGGAGACTCCGACGCTCCACCCCGTCCTCAACTACGCCTCCGCCAAGCTCCTCCTGGACAAGGGCAAGGGAAGCGTCATCGAGGTTCCCGGCAAGGAGATCGACAAGAGCGGCATCCCGCACGGAGCGACCCTCGGGATCCCGTACGCCCCCGACCGGCTGCCCGCCGAGGCGGATGCGGAGAAGGCGAAGACCTGGGCGGTGTGCGAGCGGCCCGCCCCCGGATCGGGCGACGCCATCGACCGTGCCGTCTTCGTCCTCGACGCCGACGACGCCAAGGCGCTGCAGGGCGAGGGCAAGGTCGACGCCCGCGAGGCGCTGTACGTCGTCGACCCCAAGACCTCGCGGGAGTACCTGGTCGACGGCAGGGGCGACGCCTTCCTGCTCGGCGGCCCCGCGGGCCTGGACCGCACCACCATGGAGCAGCTGCGCGCCGCCGTCATCGGGACCACGGCCAAGCCGCAGCCGGTGAGCCAGCAGTGGCTGCACACCCTCAACGAAGGCGGCGTCATCACCTTCCCGACGATTCCGTCCGCCGGGCAGCCGACCTCGGTCTCCGGGCTCCCGCAGGCGGCGCGGACGGTGGGCCGGGTGCTCAAGGCACAGGACGCGCAGGGCACCCAGTACTACGTCGTCCTGCGGGACCGGGTCGCCGCCATCACGCCCTTCGTGGCCAACCTGCTCAAGAGCTCGCCCTCCGCCAAGCTCGCGTACGGGACCGAGGCGATCACCGACATCCGGGTCGACACCCCGGACGTCATCGCCGCCAACGGTGGCCAGGCGGACAGCTTCTACGCGGACAAGGGCTGGCCCCAGACGGTGCCCCGGCAGGCCAACCCCGCGGCGACGGCGACCGAGGAGGCCCGCACCACCTCGTGCAGCGTCTACGACGGCACCATCGGCGAGGACCGGAAGCCCCAACTGGCCGCCTGGGCGGGGACGTCCTACCCCAAGAAGGTCATCTCGGATTCGCTGAACGCCTACGTCTCGTCCGGTTCCGGACTCCTTTTCCAGGAGGTCACGGGAACCGCGCAGGGCGGCGGTGCGACGTATCTGCTGACGGACACGGGCCTGCGCTACTCGTTGCCGTCGAACAACGACACCGCGGCGCAGGGCAACGACACCGGCTCGTCCTCGTCTTCGGGAGGAGCGAGCGAGACGGACAAGGCGCGCACCCGGCTGGGCTACGAGAAGGTGTCCAACCCCGCGGTCGTGCCGCAGTCCTGGGCGACGTTCATCCCGAAGGGACCCACCCTGGACACCGGCAGCGCGGCGCAGCCGCAGAGCCAGTAACATGTCAACTGGCCGAAAACAGACGCTACTTGGCCGTAGTGGATCACAGGATCATCGCTCAACTGTGTGAACCCTGTAACGCATAGGCCTTGCTTGTGGATGTGTGACGGCCGGACGATAGAGTGCTTTCAGCGCTCACGTATGGGCCGCTTCTCCGGGTACTGGTGCAGGTTTCCCGGATCAACGACGACATGGGGGAAGGTTCAACATGGCCGGCCAGTTCCGGGTAACAGAAGACGAACTGACCAAGCTCTCCGGCGACATCAACACCGTGAACGGTCAGCTTCAGGGTGAGATCCGCCGCCTCAACGGAGTGATCGACCAGATCGCGGGCGGCTGGCAGGGCCAGGCGGCCCAGTCCTACCACCAGCTGCAGGAACGCTGGAACGCGGACGCGAAGAGGATGAGCGACATCCTCAACGACATCAAGGAAGCCGTGGACTCCACGCGGAGCAACTACTCCGCGTCCGAAGAGCAGCAGAACTCCGAGATCAGCAAGATCATGTCCGACTTCGGCTGAGCCGAACGCTCACGACTCGGCTCTTCTGTTCTCCAGCACTCTTCACCACCATCCACGGTCGTCACCGGTTGCCGCCGATTGCGACCGGTTGCCGCCGATTCCTTCGACTCTCCCTGAAAGGGAACGACGATGTCGGGCATCCTCGTAAATTACGCCACGATCACCAACGCGTCCTCGGACGTGCGCTCCACCGCCGGCCGCATCAAGCAGCAGCTCGATGATCTCGAGGCCGCGGTCAAGCGCGTCGCCAACACCTGGGAAGGCGAGGCCCAGGAGGGCTACCAGCGCAAGCAGCGCGAGTGGGACCAGACCGCCGCGGACCTGCACACGACGCTGCTGAAGATCGCCACGGCCCTGCAGAGTGCCGCCGAGAACTACCAGGCCACCGAGAAGAGCAACGCCTCGACCTGGGGCTGAGCCGTCGGCGGCCCGAGGGGCATGAGATGAGGGGAATCGGCCCAGCCGACGCCAAGGCGTCCGCTGGGCCGAGCCCGTGTCCGCCACCGCACACGGCAAATCACCGGAATCCGCACAGGCATTGACGCACCTTCATCTACGTACACATGTGACCCGGCTTCGAAGGAAGCAAGGAACCGAGAAAGCCCTCAGGGCCTGAACACATGGGGGACCTGACCATGCGGGGCACGACCGCCCGTTCGCGAAACCGCATCGCTGAATCCCACGCAGTGCGGCGGACCTTCGGCGTGCTCGCAGCCACGGGAATCTGCCTCGCACCGGGTACAGCGGCATCGGCCGTCCCGGAACCGGCAGCATCGGCGCCCGTCGGCGCGGCGGTCCCCGTCCACCTGACCGACTCGGACCCCGGCTCCGGCGACACGGGCACCACCGAATGCACATTCGGCGGCCCCGTCATCAAGTCGACGCCGTGGTCACTCCAGCGGATCCTCCTGGACCAGCTGCGCGCACAGGCGACGGGCAAGGGCGTCACGGTCGCGGTGATCGACACCGGCGTCGACGACTCCAACCCCCAACTGCGCGGCGCGATGGCCCCGGGCGGTCGCGACTTCGTCGGTTCCACGGACGGCACCCAGGACCTCGAGGGCCACGGCACCCGGGTCGCGGGCATCATCGCCGCCCGCCCGATGAAGGGCACCGGCTTCGTGGGTCTCGCTCCCGACGCCAAGATTCTCTCCTTCCGCTACACGGGCGCCCAGGACAAGCAGGGCAACTCGCGCACCATGTCCGCGGCGATCACTGCCGCGGTCGCCAAGGGCGCGAAGATCATCAACATCTCCTCGGACACGGCGGACAAGCAGGACAACACAGAACTACGCAACGCCGTGGCCGCCGCGGTGAGGTCGGGAGCCCTGGTCGTGGCAGCCGCCGGCAACGACGGAGCCGACGGCAAGCCCGCGGACACCTACCCGGCCTCCTATCCGGGCGTCCTGGCGGTGGCTGCCTCCGACCGCAATGACGAACGCGCCTTCTTCTCACAGACGGGCGACTTCGTCGACGTCGCGGCACCGGGCGTCGGCATGGTCTCCACGGTCCCGAAGGGCGGCCAGTGCACCGCCGACGGCACGAGCTTCGCGGCCCCGTACGTCGCGGGTGTCGCGGCCTTGCTGAAGGAGAAGCACCCGAACTGGACGGCGGCCCAGATCGCCACCCGCATCGAACAAACAGCCCAACGCCCGGGCCGCGGCCCCAACCGCTTCATCGGCTGGGGCGTCGTCGACCCGGTCGCCGCACTGTCGGACGACTCGACTCCGGGCTCAACCCCGACACCGGACCCACCGGTGAAGGCCGGGTCTGGCGGAGTCGTCCCCATGGCGGTGACGATGGGCGAGAGCGAGGCAGAACGGCAACGCCGGATCGCCGTGTACGTACTGGGTGTCGGATTGCTCTTGGTGGGCGTGGCGGCGGGGAGCGGGGTGGCTGTGCGGGACTGGCGGAACAAGCGGGGCGCCCGCGACGGCACGAGCGGCAGGGCCGGCCGGGCCGACCGCGTCGGCCGAGCTGGGCTGACGGGCTAGGCGATGACTTGGGCGCCGAACAGGTGCCCACAGAATTGGAAACAGGGGAGAGGACAACGGGGTATGAGCAACGGAATGCGGGTCGATCTGAGCGCGCTGGATGAGGTCATCCGCAGACTCTGGGCCTTGCTGGACGACATGGACAAGGCCGGGACGACGTCGAAGTACGACACGGAAATACCGATGGACGCCTTCGGCCAGTCTTGCTACTTCACAGAGGCCAGGGACCTGCACGGGGCTCAGGGCGACATGAAGACCAAGATCGAAGGAATCATCAAACAACTTCACGAGTTGATAGACGACTTCAGCACAAAGACCTCGAAGATCCGAGACAAGTACAACGACAAGGAACACGAGATCAAGCGGAGTGTCGGGGACAACTCGGGTGGCACCAGGAAGAACCAGCTGGCTTAGTAGTCGGTTTCCGGAAGCAGCACTGACGAGGGGAGTTGGCAATGGCCGACGCTAGAGGGGACTACGAAGCCAGCAAGCAGTACGCGGAGCACCAGGAAAAGGAGAGGAAAGCACAGGAGCAGAAGGACCACGACCGCCTCGTCGAGCAGGACAAGGTCGCACACCACGGGCACGGCGGACGCCCCACGGGCCTGAAGACCGACTTCATGTCCTACTCGATCAACGGCCTGCGCAAGATGATCCTGGACTCCCAGCCCGGCAAGATTGCCGAGGTCGGCGGTCACTGGAAGAAGGTCCACGAGATCCTCTCCGGTGGTGACGGGGACGGCAAGTCCGGTGGTGTGGACACCCAGTCGGCGAAGGGCAGCATCGCCGGCCTGCTTCAGTCAGCCGTTGACAACGTCCTCGAGCACTGGGAAGGCCAGGCGGCGGAAGCTTTCCGGCGCAGGGCCGACCACATCGGTGGCCAGATCCGGAACGGAGCAGCGCACGCCAACTTCATGGCGGAGCAGCTCTTTGCGATCAGCAAGGACCTTGATACCTCCAAGTCAAAGATGGAGGAGATCAAGGAACCGTCCTTGCTCGAGCGTGCAGGCGACAAGCTCAACGACGACGGCCGTGATGACTCCCAGATGAAGAAGGACCTCGCCGCGGGCGTAAGCGCTGACACGGTCGCCAAGGCGGACGAGAAGAACCTGTCGCTCACTAAGGAGCGACAGCTGCAGGCCGTTGCGGTGATGGAGGAGCTGGCGGCTAACTATCAGGTCTATTCGAAGAACCTTGCGCAGAGTGGGCAAAGAGGAGGAAAGGAAGGAGTCACGCCCCCGAACAACTCCAACGTGACTATGCCTCCCCCGGTTTCACCTCCCGCCGTTTCACCTACCGGACCAAGCCCAGCGCGTGCTGCAAATAGGTCATGGAGTGCCGGACCTACAACTAGCATCAAGCCGGCTCCCACGGTGCCCGTGCCGCAGAACAAGGGCATCACAGGCGGAACGCAACTCCCGACCGCCGATACGCAATTGCCGACGGCTCGAACGAACGTTGACAGTATTACCCCCGGACTGACGGGCCCGGCTGCTGGCACTGGAACTGTTGGAGTTGGTGGCGGTGGTGTCGGCGTTGGCGGGACTCAGGGGCCGGGCATCATGGCCTCGGCTGGAGAACTCGGTGCCGGTGGCAGTGCTGCCCTGCGTGGCGGCATTGGAGGTGTGGGTGCTCGCGGTGGTGTTTCGGGTGGCGGTGCGGCAGCTGGTCGTGCCGTCGGGGGACGAGCTGGCGTGGGCGGTCTAGGCGGCGGAGCCGGAGTGGCTGGCCGAGGCGGCGCTGGCAGCGGCGGCCGTGGAGCGCTCGCGAGGGCTCGTGGCGGTGTGGTCGGCACAGCTAAGGGAGTCGGTAAGGGCGCTGGCGGCGGAGCAGGACTGCACGGCAGCCGCGGCGGAACCATGGCTGGTGGTGCAGGCGGCCGCCAAGGCCGACAGTCCGAGAAGGAAAACAGCAGGGGAGAACGTCCTGACTACCTGGTCGAGGACGAAGAGACCTGGATCTCGGAAGAGGACCGCAACCGCAACGTACCCCGAACCATCGAGTAGAGGGACAAGCGCGCCAGGCAGAGTCGTTGCCAGGCTGATATGAAGGCTGGCGCAACCGGCCTTAATCGAGTGAGGAGCAAGGAATTGGGTTTCAGACGAGTCTTGTCCATGACAGGCGTCATGGCGTTGACGGGAGCCTTGCTCCTCACTTCACCCCCCACCGCTGCGGCGGATTACATCCGCGATAAGCAGTGGGTCATCGACGTCATGAACTTCAAGAAAGTATGGGAAGAATCAGAAGGGCAAGGTGTCACGGTCGCCGTAGTCGATACTGGGGTGGCTGGCAGTCACCCTGATCTCAAGGGGCAGGTCCTGAAAGGAAGGGACTTTACTGGCAAAAATGGAGGCGCCCAGAGTGATTTCACTGGTCACGGAACGAGTATGGCCAGCCTCATCGCGGCGCATGGGCATGGACCGGATGGCTCGTCAGGTGTCATCGGTCTGGCCCCGAAGGTCAAAATCCTTCCGATAAGGGCTGGAACAGAGAATCAATTCGACGACGAGCAGTGGGCGGCGGGCGTCAGATACGCTGTGGATCACGGCGCTTCTGTGATTAACTTGTCCTTCGGGGATTCGCTTGCTCGGCCTGGCTCGGCGGGTGCAGAGGCGATTAAGTATGCGCAGGAACGCGACGCTGTTGTCGTTGCAGCGGCCGGAAATGACGGCGTTGGCCAGTTGGAGTATCCTGCTAAGCTCCCTGGTGTGGTTTCTGTTGGTGCTGTCGATAACAATCTAACCTTGTGGCAGGATTCCAACTATGGTGCAGGCCTGACACTGACTGCACCTGGTGTCAAGCTTGTTCAAGCTGATCCTACCGAGTCCAGTGGCTATGCAGAGGGAACAGGTACCTCAGACGCCACCGCATACGTCTCCGCCACCGTAGCCCTCATCCGCGCCAAGTACCCCAACCTCACCGCAGGCCAGGTCATCAACCGACTGATCAAGTCAGCAACCTTCCTCAATCACACCGTCAAAAAGGTGCCTGACGAGCAGTACGGTTACGGCATCATCCGCCCCTACAAGGCGTTGACGATGAACATTCCTGCCGGCCCGAAGCAAGGCCCTCTCGCCCAGGCCTCGCCGTCCACGTCCACGCAGTCCGGCAGTGCCTCGAAGGGCAACGCCGGCGGGAATTCGGTCAAGGACAAGAACCAGTCCTCCTCCGGCAGCATTCTCCTCATCGGCGGCATCGCAGCCGTCGTGGTCGTCATCGCGATCGCCTTCGCGGTAATCCGTAGCCGCCGCAACCGAGGTGGCGGCGGCCCCGGCTCCGGTGGCGGACTCCCCCCTCAGGGCACGGGCTACCCGCCCCAGTACCCGACGGGTCACCCGCAGTACCCCAATGCGGGTTCCGGCCAGGGGTATGCCACGCCTCCGGGCCAGGCTCCGCAGCAACCGAACCCGTACGCCCAGCGGCCCCCACAGCAGGGCCAGTAGGGGAAACAGCCACAAGAGCCACATCTTTTCAGCGGCGTGCGTACTTTGTGCATGCCGCTGACCCATACCCTTCCGCAAGTTCTTCCGTAGGCCCAAGTTGGCCGCGCCTTGCGTAGAAGCCATGTCAGTCGGGAGTCCGCTGCTTTCCCTGAGCGGTATGGATCGCCGCCCGGCGGTATCCGGTTCCCGAGCAGTGTTTACCCGGTAAAGGGCGCCCCCTCATCCAGAATTTTCGGTCGGCCCGCCTCACGGTCGCGAGTCCTGCACCGCAGAAGGGGCTCGACCTCACCAGAGCTCATCTGCCGAAGCGGACTCGGCTCAGCACAACCCAGCACCAGAGGAGGGACATACCCCACTGCAGCTCCCGATCAGGGGTACGGGTACCCAGCTCCTCCTGCTCAGCCCTCGCAGCACCCTAATCCCTATGCCTCGCCGCCTCCTTACGAGGGCCAGTAGGTTCTTACCGTGCTCGGGTCGAGGCGCACACCGGCGCACGTTTTGACACAACCGTCCCGGAGCGCTTCTTCTCCTCGGAGGCCGAGCTCATCGACCGAACCGCCGTCCCCACCCGACACCACGCCGAGCGGCGAGCCCATCGGTGCCTGTCATGCCGGGGCAACTCCGCCCACCGGCCTGACCATGGACCACGACGCGATCAATACGCCGGACGTGCCGAGTTCAACCTGAGTAACGTCCCACAAGTATGATCAGGTGCGTTTCCGCGATCAGGGAGAAACTATGGGGGATCAGGGATTTCGCGTTCAGCCGGGGGCGCTGAAGTCGTACGACAAGGTCATCCAGGCCCAGGCCGACCAGATCGCGCGGATCTGGCCGAGGCTGGAGTCGGTGCCGCTCTCGTCGAACGACTTCGGCAAGCTGCCGAACGCGCACAACCTTTACGAGGCGTACCACGAGCACGTGCAGGCCGAGCGGGACAACTTCGCCGACCTGCTCGAGATACTTCGCGACACCTCTGAGGGGCTCCAGGACACCGCGACGAACTACGAGAGCCAGGACGTGCACATCCAGGCCTCCTTCGGGGGCGGACGGTGAGCGGCGGCACTTTCCAACAGGTCGGCGACGCGTACAAGTGGACGCGGGACTTCGTCAACGAGCCGTTGATCCCGCTGCCGCAGATCGAGAATCCCGTCGCGGACGGCCTGGACGCAGGTCTGGACAGCATCGTCAAGGCGGCGCTCGACTCCACCGGGCTGATGGACATGCTGGAGGAGGTCACCGGCAACCTCGCCGGACTCACCGCGGCCGCCCACGAGTGGCAGAACCAGGCGAAGGCCATGCGGGAGGTCAGCAACGCCCTGCGCGAGGGCGGCGGCAGACTCGCCGGGGAGTGGGAAGGCACCGCGTCGGACGCGTTCGGCAGGCACATGGGCCAGGTGGTGGAGGCCATCGACGGCACCGCCAAGGACATGGACGAGATCGCGCAGATCATCAGTCAGGCGGCTGCCGCCTGCCAGCTCGCCGAAAACATGGTCATCGAGATCATCCGGGAGGCGATCGAGGCACTGATCGTCTCGCTGGCGGCGATGGTCGCGGTCGACATCCTGACCCTCGGCCTTGCGACCGCTGCCGACGCCCTCGTGGCGGATGCCGAGATCACCGTCTTCATCGAACGGGTGGAAACGGTCTCCGCTCGCCTGGCGAAGACGCTGGAAGAGCTGATGGAGGAGGTCCGGAAGATCAAGGAGGCCGGCAAGTCCTTCCGTACGATCAAGGACGGGCTGAAGGCGGCCAAGGCCGTGCGGAAGATCGGCGGCATGGGCAACAGGGCCAAGAGCATCAGGGACCTGGTCCGCTCCCCGTCGATGGAGAACCTCGGAGAGTTCGCGGCCGCCAGGGGCACCAAGGCCGTGTACGGCGCCGCGAAAGGCACCCTCGCAGGTGGCATCGGAGCAGTGCTGGGCGCCGACGGCCCGATGAGCGCCGTCACGGACGGGCTGAACGAGGACCCCGCCATCGACGCCGTGACCGGCCAGCTCGACGGCCGCAAGAACGATGCCCCGTACCGTGTGCCGAAGACACGGATCGAGGAGGACTTCGGATGAGCGCCGGCCAGTACGGTCCGCCACAGCCCATCTTCGAGCCACGCCTGTTCGGCGGCGGCTCCCATGTGCCGTTGATGGCGCCGTGGCTGCACCCGCATGAGCATCTGCTCGGGATCGTCGATGTGAAGCTGAGCGATCTGATCCGCCGCCCCCTGCCCCGCGAGTTGCGGAGCGGTAAGCAGGTGCGGGGGGCGCTCGGAGCGGTGGAAGGCGCCGTCGATGCTGCCGCCTCGGCCGCCGACGCCGTCGAGTTCTTCGACTTCGGGATTATCCGCAGGCTCCGACGCATCGTGCGCGGGGCCGGGCTCACGGGCGGGTGGCAGAGCATGGCCGGCCAGTTCGCGATCGCCGTGCGCACCGGGCCCGACACCTCGCGCACCGACTACGACAATGAACGGGCGCTGATGGTCTTCACCGACCGCAGGATCCTGCTGATGTGCACGGTCTCCACCAAGAAGGTGTCCCTGTTCGGCAAGGTCCCGCCCGGAACGCCGCTCAGGGAGGCCCGGCGCCTCGGCGAGATCCTGCCGGGACAGCTCCGGAGCGTCGCCGTCCGGCACACATCGCTCTCGGAACGCGTGGACCTGCACTTCGCCGACGGCTCCATGGCTGCGGTCGAGGCGACCAAGGAACAGGCCCGGGCCCTGGAGGCGCTGAGTCAGGGCATCGTCCCACCCCCGCGACGCTGACCCGGCGCATCCCGCGGCCCAGTCGAAACGGGGCGTGTCCGGTGCAGGCCCTGCCGGTGGCCAGTGCCTGGCGGGGGCGAGAGCGGCACGCACCGACGGCCGACGCCATACGGCTTCCAGCGGATGAGGTGCGGTCAGGCCTGTCGGCGACGAACCGATGTCATCAGGCGGCAGGCCTGGCCCCCCGGCTGGTTCACCGATCGCAGGTGCCCGACTGGCCGGCGCACTGCCAGCCGGAGAAGCCGTCCTGGGGGTGGTCGATGTCATGGTCGAGCTTGATGAACCCGTAGACCACGACGACGGTGAACGCGAGGGCGGCCAGCGCCGCCAGCCACAGTACGACCCGTAGTACCGACCTCGCTGCTCCGCGGCGGCCGGGGTCAGGTTCGGCTGCCCGGTCGGGGTCCCGGTCCCGGCGAACGTCGTTGCCGGGGGTGTGCCGGCCGGTCATGCGCAGGACGTCATCTCGTCGGAAGTGCCGACGACATCGAAGTCCCGGCCCAGGCCGACGGTGTTGAGGTGGGCGATGTCGGCCTGCTCCAGGTTCATGCTGGCCGGCCCCCAGCCCCCGGTCGCGTTGGCGCGGTGCTCGCTGGGGATGCCCCAGTCGTAACGCTTCTTGACCTCGAGCCGGTACGTGACCTCCCCGTCGTGGACGTAGCCGGTCAGCCGGTACTGGAAGTGGTTGAGCGCGTAGTACCACTCCGTGCTGCTGTCCCCGTCCGCGGGGTTGGGAGCGGTGGACTTCCACTCGGTCGTGAACGGGCCGTCCGGGCGGCCGTGGACGTCCTTCCGCAGCGTGTCGTCGACGTCCGACTGGAAGGCCGGGATCTGATCCATCATGGTCTGCGGTTCCACCTCTACCGTCTTGCCACTGCGGTCAAGGTAGTGCTGGATCAGTCCGGCCGCCGTGGGCCAGCCCTTGACCGTGGCGAAGTACGCGCCGACGTTGTTCAGCTGGTTGCGGACCTTGCCGGTCGTAGGCGTCCGCGCTGTCGCGGAAGTTCCGGGCGGCCTCGTCCAAGCGGTCCGTGACGACTTTGAGCAGGCCCTCCCACCGGCGCTGCATGTCGTCGACGCTGCCGACGAACGACCATCCGGGCGCCGCCTTCACCAGATCGCCGTCGGCGTCCTCGGCAGCGCCACGCGTCTTGCGGAGCATCTCGGAGGCGCTGTCGCACACATCGGCCCTGGCCCGGAGGAAGGACGAGGTGACGCCGACGTCCGGATCGCCGCCCCAGACCGGTGGCGGGGCGGGCGGAGGCGTGGGCGGAGGGCCTGGCGAGGGTGACGGCTCAGGCTGCGGCGCAGCGGTCGTGGCTGGTGCCGATACCTGGGCGTAGGCCAGCCTCGGATCGACCGGTTGGTTCATCGTCGCCTTTCCCGGAGCCGGTTGACCGGCTCCCACCCCGTGCGGAAGGAACGTTCTTGCTCAGCCTAGGCCAGCAGTCACTTGGCATGCCAGTGACATCTCCTTGACCCGCAACCGGCCGGGTCACGTACCCGTTCCGGAGCCGTCGGTGCGGAGGAGCCCCGTCGACTCCTGCCGCCTCCCGCCTGCCGCCTGCCGCCTGCCGCCTGCCGCCTGCCGCCTGCCGCCCGTCGCCTTCCGCCTGCACGCCTGCCGCCCGCAACGCGGTGCAGGCGGCAGAGGCCGATCGAGCGTCTGATCGCAGGCTCAGCTCAGCAGGGCCCGCCTGCTTCCGGCCGGAGGCGGACAGCGATGCTTCAGGCCCGTCCCGCCCCCAACGCGGCTACGAGCCGTCTGCGTGGACCGCGTAGACGTACCGCTTGCCGACGTACTCGCTGAGGTTCCAGATGACGGACTCGCTGTAGGCCCAGCCGGACGCGCCACTGCTGTGGTAGCTGAGGTCCTCGCAGCCGATGGCCAGGTCACAGACGGTGGTCGCGGTGGAGTCGCCGGAGTTGAAGGTGCGCAGCGAACCCTTCGTGGACGGACCGGCGCTCGTCGACAGGTAGTGCTTGCTGTTGCGCGACACCACTCCCTGGATCTTCTGCTGGGCGACGGTGACGGCCTCGGACGCGGTGAGAGAGCCGATCTGCCGGTTGGTGTAGTCGAGGTTCCAGCGGACCACCTTGGGTGTGGTGGTACCGGGGCCCGTGCCGTTGAAGGTGCCGTCCGTGTAGTCGACGGTCCCGGACTGGGAGTACTCGCTCACCACCAGGCTGTCCGGGGTGCTGGCCCTGTCGAGCCCGATCGTGGTGTAGCGCAGGTACGTCCCCGCGTTGTCGTAGGCGTGGCTCTGCGGCAGGACGTACTTGTACCCGTAGCCGTAGTAGGACCCGTCGGTGTGCAGGCCGCACACGTCCGTTTCAGCGGTGGCGACCGTGAAGAGGGTGTTGAGGTCGAACACCCTCAACCCCTTGTAGGTGTCGGCGACATACAGCAGGTTGCCGTACCACATGATGCCGCCGGCGTGTTTGCGAATGGGGTTGAAGGAGTACTCCCCGGTGCCGGTCATGACCGGTTCGACCAGAAGGACGTGCCGGTACGTCGGTGTGGTGGCGGTGGTGTAGTCGACGAACGTCAGTCTCAGGCCCTTGTCGAGCGCGTACTCGTTGGTGCCGTCGTTGTCGGGGTCTGTCTCGAAGTACCAGGAGACGAGGACGACCCGGTTGTTGCCGCCTGCCGGGTAGACCCCCTTGCCGTAGGCGTCGGCGCTGGTCGTGACGCCCTGCGGGATCCAGTAGTCCACCGCCTGGTCCGCGCTGTCCCAGGCGAATCCGGTCGCGAACGCCTCGACGGTGCCGGGGGCGCTGGTGAGGTGGGTGGCGTTGCGGTTGGTGTCGGCGATGACGGCGGTCGCGTCCACCCCGGCCAGTCTGGTCGCCAGACCGGCGGTCAGATCGCTGAACTCGCCGTAAGCGTTGGAGGATCTGCTGCTGAGGCTGAACTGTCCCGCGTCGACGGTGGCCGCTTCGGCGACGGTGGGGGCCGACAGGCTGCCGGCGGCTGTGACGAACGGGGCGGCGGTCAGCCCCTTGAGGATCGTTCTTCGGGTCATGGACATGGGGTGGAAAGCTAGGCACTCTTGATCAAGAAGCACAACCCCGCCCGTCGCCTCGCAGACGCGCGCCGGGGGCCTCCGTCAGGTGAAGAACACCACCAGCAGGCTGATGGCGAATCCGGCAACGCCCACCGCGACCAGTACGACGGTGGTGCGCAGCAGGGCCTGGCTCGCCGCCTGCCCGGAGGAGAAGCCGGTGACGGCGCCGAGGAGGCCGACGGCGAGGGGGACGAGGGCGCCGAACCACCATGCGCAGCCGGTGGCGATGGCGCCGGTCCAGCCGTGGTCCAGTTGGTAGGAGGTGTCGCCCGTCCTGCGGGCCTCCAGGACGTGGCCGCGCCGGTACAGGGCGTCGCTCTTGAGTTCGGCGTTGAGGTCCTTGGCGCTGCCGTCGTCGGCGGTGAAGGTGCCGTAGCACCACCTCGTCCTGGTCTTCCTCCGTGAACTGCTAGTTGTGCCCCGGTACTTGTAGTCGACGGTGCACGTCTCGACGGTGAGCCTGCCCGGTGTGGACGTGGCGTAGCGGTAGGGGCCGAGGAAGGCGCCGAGGGACAGGAGGACGAGGCCTACGAGGATCAGGCCCGCGCCGATGAGGCGGCCGAGGTGCGGGCGTTCTCCGGGAACGCCGGCGTTCGTCGCGGCGTCGTTCCCGTGTACGTGGGTCATGAGGGTTCCTCAGAAGAAGATGCAGGAGGAGATGCAGGAGAAGACGCAGGCGTTACACGACGAGTGAGCACACGAGCGCTGCCAGGGCGCCCAGGGCGAAGATGCCGCCCAGGAGCGGGCCGGTGACGGTCGGGGCCGGCAGGCGATGCCAGGAGGCCGCGAAGCCGGGGCCGTTGCGGGTGCCGAATCCGGTGAGGAGGCAGTAGACGCCGAACGTCAGCAAGGAGAGGCAGAACGCGAGAATCGCGGCGTCCTTTCCGGGGGCCCGGTCCTGCGGCTGCTCGAAGGTTTCACCTACGTGCACCACGGGGATTTCGGCCCCGGCTTCGAAACGCGCCGAAGTCTGCACCGCCACGTTCCGGTAGGTGGCTCCGCCGTGCTGCGCGGCCCAGGTTCCGGTACAGCTGAACTTGAGTTCAGTGGTACGCCTGTGCGTGCCGTAGTGGGTTTTCGTGTGCGTTTCGCATGAAGAAACCGTGAGGGTTCCGTCCGTCCCCTCGCCCGCGAGTTCGCTGCGCAGTTCCGGAACGGTCACCGCGGCGACGACCGCGGCCACCACGAGGAGCCCCAAGCCGAGCAGCCTTCCCGCCCACAGGCTCGCTGTACTGCCGTAACTCGGCTGTGCCGACACCACAGTTGGTCCCCCCGAACGACTTGACGATCTCTTGACCGGCGGGCTGGCCGGGCCGTGCGTGAGGAGTCTAAGGTATCGGCCTGTCGTGCAATATGAACTGCCGCAAGGGGAGTCCGGGGGAGAGCGATGGAGTTCGACACCTTTGACGTCGACACGGCCGTGCTCCGAAAGCAGGGGCAGAACTTCGTCGACCTCGGGGGTGATTTCTCCAAAGCCTCCAAGGGATTGCAGGACACCCTCGAGGGGTTGGGGGAGCCCTGGGAGGACGCGGACTTCGGCGAACTCTTCGGGCAGGTCTACACGCCGATTCGCGACGGCATCCTCGCATCGATGGACAGTCTTGCGGAACGGCTTCAGCAAATCGGGCACAACCTGCAGGACATGGCCCACGGATACGACGGATCGGAAACGTCGAACAGCGGTCTGCTGAGCGGAATTCCCGTTCAGCTCTAGTCGAAGACGGGGCAATTTCGGCATGTCGCTCACACTGCCCGGCGAGCTCGTCTGGGTGCTCGACCTCCTCGGCTACTCCTGGCCCGAGGCCGACGAAGAGGCACTGCACGAGGTCGCCGAGGCCTGGCGGGGTTTCGGCAGGCAACTGGAGGAGATCGAGGCACAGGGCGAGCGCTTCGCCCGGGCCGTCGTCGCGAGCAACGTCGGCACGGCCGTCGGCGGCTTCAGCAAGGCCTGGGGCGCCTACACCGGCGCGAACGGCGAGGACCGTTACCTCCCGGACGCGAAGACCGCGTGCGAAGTGATCGCCCTCGCCTTCGACGCGGCCGCGGTGGCGGTCCTCACGGCGAAGCTGGCCGTGATCGCGCAACTCGTCGCTCTCGCCATGGAGATCATCGCCGCGCAGGCGTCCGCACCCTTCACCTTCGGGCTGTCCGAGATCGGCGCGCTGGGCGCGACACAGGCCACGCGGGTGATCGTCCGGGAGCTGCTGGACAAGCTCAAGAGGGAGGTCATGGAGGCGGTCACCAAGGCCATGGAGCACGCCACCATGGACGCCCTCAAGAAGATCGCCAAGGAGCAGCTCGAGCAGATCACCAAGGAGAAGGTCAAGCAGTTCGCCAAACAGCAGATCAAGGAGCAGGCCAAGCAGTTCGTCCAGGAGAAGGTGGTCGACGCCGCCAAGGAAAAGGCCAAGGAGGCCGCCATCGGAATGGCGCAGGACATCGGCCGGCAGAGCATCGAGACATACTTCGACGCCCGCTCCGGTATCGACCTCGGGGAGACTGCGGGCGTCGCCAGGACGGCGGCCGGCGAATACGTGGACGGCCTCAAGAACGAGGTCACCGGCGGCGAGGGATCGACCCTCGCCGACTGCACGGACCTGAACGCGCATGTGGACCACGCCGTCGACACCGCGACGGAGCAGGTCACCGGGACGGTCGGGGACCGCGTACAGCGGGGTGTCGGCACCCTGGTCGGGCACGGTGCCCATACGTCGCAGGCGTCCGACGGGACTGAGGTCCCCGCCTCCTCGGCGCGCTCCGGCTCCGCGCACGCCACGGGGAACGCGCAGAACTGGGCCCGAAGCGAGTTCGGATGACGGCGACGCCACTCTTCACCGCGAACCGGGAGGTGCGGCACCGGACGGAGTCGGACCGCGTCGGCTACGACCATGCCGCGGTGTGAGCGGCTGTGACCCAGTGCCGGAGGGCGGGCGAACGGGCGGTTGTGCCACGGGTTCCAGCGGCGGGGTCGACGGACTCGGCCTCTTCCTCTCGCACTGCCGCATCATGACCGTCGGTTCGGTACCGGTCTGCTTGAGGGGCGTGGTCCCCTGTGATCCCCCAACAGCCGGTCATCGGTCCTGCACCGGGCCTCCGGGGAGGTGCAGTCGACGATCGCCGGAAGCGGACGACCCCGCGGGTCCCCGATCTTTCGGCTGCGGCCCGCCGTAGGGCTGGTACGGCTGTCGCTGCTGCCCGTGGCGGCCGGCTCCGGCACTGCGGTGGAGGCGTCGACAAGCCTGCGGGACCCCGTGGTTGAGCGAACAGGGAAAGGCCAACGCGAAGTCGACCGGCGAGGATCACCCTCCGCGGTCGGTCGGCCCCCACCGGAAGCCGGTCAGACGAAGTAGCCGACCAGGAAGCACACCCCGGCTCCCACGATCCCCACGCCGAGCATCCCGATCAGGACCGGACGCGTCACTCCCCGCCCCGCCGCCTCCCACGCCTCCTCGTACGAGACGCGGCTCCGGCCGAACGGGGCGTAACCCGTCGCCAGGCAGAAGACGCCGAGGCCGGTGGGGACCCACCCGCCGAAGAAGGCCGCGAAGAAGCGCCAGGCGCGGTCCATTCCGCCCTGGACGTAGTCGCCGTTCGCCGAGGTGGCCGTCGTCGGGGCGTCCGTCTGCTGCACCGACAGCTCGGTGCCCACCGCGTACCGGTGCCTGACCTGCACAGCCGCGGCCGAGTCCCTGCCCTTGCCGTCGTCGGAGACGAACGTGCCCTCGCACCGGACGGGGCGGCGGTGCCTACGGCTGCTCCGTGAGGCGTTGCTCGGATAGCTCACCTCGCACTGCCTCACCGTCAGGGTGCCGTGGGTGCCCGCCCAACCCGCCGCATACGCCCCTTCGTACGCGCCCCATCCGCTCAGGGCCAGACCCGCGAGCAGGAAGACCAGACCGCCCCAGCGCCCCAGGCGGCCGAAGGCCCTGCCGACGAGACCGGCGGCCGGTGAACGGCCGGTTCCTTTGCCCGTTCCCGTGCTCTGTGCCTGAGCCATGACGACGAAGTCCCCCTCCTCTTCGGGTGATCGGGGGCCAGCATGGCATCCGTGGGCCACAGGAGATACTTCGGGTGTCCGAGGCACGAGGGCAGCGAGGAGAAGCAACATGGCCAGGCACCCTGAGAACCCACCGACCCCGTACGACTCTTCAGAGGACCGCGGGGTGCTGGACGAGGCACTCGAACCGGAGCAGATCCGTTCGCTGAACTCCGCCCTGCGCAAGCTGTCCGAGACCGACAACGCCGGCAAGGGCTTGCAGGATGCGGCGAAGCGGCTGCTCTCCGGCCGGCTCGCCCTGCGCGAGGCCCTGGACGACCCCGCCGTGGCACACGCCCTGGGCGGGGGCCTGGCGTCCCTGCGCGGCCAGTGGGAGTCGCTCTCCGAGGAGGAGCGCGAGCAGATCAGGCACGGGGAGCCGCTGACGGGCGGCGATCCGTCCGCGGGGCAGTCCGAGCCCAGGGGCGAGGCGGGCCCGGCCTCACGGTCGGGGAGGAAGAGCCAGGGGCGGCACAGCGGCGGGTTCTCGCTGTACTGATCCCGTACCGGTCACCGGCGCTGTCTGCGGTAGAGATCGATGGCCGCCGGGTTCGGGAAGTTGGGCACGGTGACGGTCTCGCCGGTCTCCTTGGAGACGACGATCTTGCTGCCGCCGGGCGGGGCGGGCTGAGGCCGTCCGGCGGCGTCGGTGACCGGCGGGAACTCCGCGTACACCAGGTATCCGATGTCGAATTCCTCGACGCTCAGCTGGGCGGGCGTGCCGTCCGGCAGCCTGGGCTGTGCGTACCGGCTGCGGACGATGTCGAGGGCCTGCTCAGCGGTGGTCGGCGGTGCCGGGTTGTCGGATGTCACAGGTGCTCTCCTCGTTCTCTCAGTCGTCTCAGGTCTCTCGGCGGGGGGCGGGGGGAATGTCCAGAGGGCCGCTCAGAACAACCCGTGCCACATCTGCTCGACGATCAGAGACCACCAGGTGTCGGGGGTGGCCAGTGCGGACGCGTCGACGGCCACCAACTGCGCCTGCAATCCGGCCACTTCGGAGCCCGCCGCGACGGGGTCGAGGCCACGCATCCGCTGCCGCACGGTGGCCAGCAGCGCCAGGGAACGGGCGAGGGCGGCCACCGAGACGTTGACGTAGCGGGCCTCGGCGGTGACCGGGTCCACGGCCCAGAGCGCGCCGAGGCCGTCCGGTTCCGTCGTCCCGGGCACGCACTGCACCGCGATCATCGCGACCCCGTCGAAGCCGATCCGGGCCAGGTGGGTCAGGGCGCCGATCCTCTCCTCGCCCGCCGGGCTGCGGCGCTCGCGCAAATTCGTGGCGACGTCCGTGAAGAGGCCGCCGGCCGGAGGGGCGTCGGGTCGGTCGGCGGTGAAGAAGAGGGGAAGGTCGGCGGGGAGTCCCGCCCAGGTGAGCGTCGACTTGACGGCGTCCGGCAGGGGGCTGTCGGCGACGTCGTCGGCGTCGTAGCGGCGCACCCCCTCCTGGCCGAAGACCTCCACGAGATGGCGGCCGAGGGCGACGTCACGCATCGGCTCCGCGGGCGCGACCTGCGCGGGGACCGGGAGGCGGTACGGGCGGGGCGGAGGCTGCTGCCCGGCGACCCGGTGCAGCATCTCGACCTGCTCGACCAGCGCCGCGACGCCCTCCGCGCGCTCCTCGGGACGGGCGCCGTAGGTCTGCGAGCAGGAGAGCTGGGCGTTCGGGAACGAATTGAGGAGTTCGGCCGTGTAGCCGCCCGGGAGCAGGCCGGGACGCAGGTCGGTGTGGACGGCGACGACATTGTCGACGGGTACGTTCATCCGCCGCAGCTCGGCCCAGCACTGGTACTCGGCGGGCGGCATCCCCGGGCCCGAGTTGCGGAAGAGGGTGGTCTCCTCGCCGCCCGCCGGGTCGACGTAGGTGAAGACGGCGGTGTTGCCCGGGCCGGTGACCGGACGGGCACCTTCTGGCGCGTCGGCGCCCTGTACCGCCGCCTGCTCCTGGCTGGACAAGGGGAGGCTCCTTCGAGATGGCTGGTCGAACGGGTGGGGACGGGTGTGGCTACGAGGCTAGCGCCGCGTCGGTCGAGCGGATGCGGAGGGCCTTCGCCCCGCGTTCGGTGGCGACGAGGAGGATGCCGTCGGGGGAGAGGTCGGCGGCGGTGAACGGCGCGTCGGAGATCAACGCGGCCACGACCTCGCCCCCCGCCCGGTCCCAGACGCGCAGATAGTCGGCGCCTCGGCTCAGCCCCAGCGGGGCGGCGGCCCGCTCCTCCCCGGACGGGCGCAGGATCTGCCCGGCGTCGGCGTCGGCGAGGTCGTCCGGTTGTACGAGACCGTGGACGAGTACCGCGGATTTAGTGGCTCCCTCGGGGTCACCGACCGGGCGCGAACCGGGCGTGCCCGCCGGCACGACGAGGACGGCGACGGGAGTGGCCGGCCCTTCCGGGCGCGGGAGGCTGCCGACGGTCACGGCGCTCACCCCCGCGACCGGAAGGCTCCACAGGGTCCGCCAGGGCAGCTCGAGGTCGAGCCGGTGCAGGGCATCGCCGTACTCGGGCAGGCCGTCCTCGACGAAGGCGGTCTCCAGCAGGGCGGCGCGCAGCGCGGTGGGCGCCTGGGTGCGGGTCAGCAGAGGCGCGGCACGCAGGTAGGTACGGGCCGGTGCGCCCAGTGCCTCGACCGGAACGGCCTCGATGGCGGCCCGCAGTGGCACCGGATCGGCGTGCACGAACAGGCCCGGGTCGGTGAGGAGTTGGGGCAGCAGTCCCGCTTCCAGCGTGTGTCCGGCGATGTGGTCGCGCACGTAGGGGTCGGCCTTGCCCCAGTCCTGCTCCGGCACGGCCTCCAGCAGTGCCATCGCGATCTGCGTCTGCGCGGCGCGCACGTTCGGCAGACCGGCGCGGATCTCGTCGGCGATGGCGGGGTGCAGCAACCGGAGAAGCGTACGTCCGCCGCCACCTTCTTCTTCCTCCGGCTGCACGAACGGCCCGGCCAGCAGCACCCCTCCCGCGATGGCCTGGCTCATGTCCTTTCCGGCGACCGCGCTCGCCAGCCGCGCCCACAGGTGGACGGGTATGCCGCCGGCCTCCGCCAGGGCGAGTGGCGCCAGCATCAGCCGCAGCGTCTGCGGATCGGCGCCCAGCCGTCCGGCATGCAGATCGAGGGCTTCGCCGACGGAGGCCGGCAACCGGCTCTCCTCTGCGGGGTCGAAGCCCTCGGGGGCCATGAGGATGCAGTGGACGGCGAGTTGGACGACGAGTGGGCTGGTCCCCGCACGGCGGCCGATGGCCACGCCGAGGGCCAGGCGGGCGGCGGGATCGACCGTGAACGGCAGCTCAGGCGCACCGAACTCCGGGTTGAGCGCCGCCTGGGCGTGCAGCACCAGCCCCTCGGGGTCGGCCCACTCGGGCTCGTCGAGGTCGATGATCCGTACGGCGCCGGGTGGCAGACCGGCGGTCAGGTCGGCGACCAGCGGACGCGGCACCTCGGCCAGCAGCCGGACCGTCTCGGTGGCGGCCAGTGGGGCGAGCACCTTCCGCACGAGGCGCGCCGGCTCGCCTGCGGCCCGCACCGGGCCGGCCCGGTCGACGTCCGGTACGACGACGGTCACCGGGTCCTCGAGTGCCGCCAGTTCGGCGAACACCTCCTCGGCGCCGGCGGCGTCCAGCTCGTAGTGGTCGGCCAGCAGCCACAGCACCTGCGCGGCGGTCAGTCCGTCAGGGGCCGGCACAGCCGGGGCCGGCGCCTCCGGCGGCACCGTCGACGGATCCATCACCTCCAGCGGAAGCTGCTTGCGGAACTCCGGCTCGCACAGCATCAGGAACCCGGTGAGCAACCGCGAACGCCCACTGCCCGAACCGCCGGTGAGCACGACGACACGGGGCGCCCCGGAAGCGGCCCCACGCCATGCCGCGAGCGCGCGCAGCGCAGCCGCCCGGCCGCCTATGTGGGGGTGTGGTGCGTAGTCCTCGGTCGAGCCGGTCATGGGTCCCCGTCCTCCGCCCTCGCGGACGCCTTCGCCTGTGAGTCGATCTTAGGCGCCGTTGGCGCGGCGGTTGAGCCGATGAGGGCTGCCGGTGATCCCGAGGGTGAGGTGGTCGGGTGCGGGTGACAGGTCACCGGATGAGTGAGGAGCTGGGCGACGTACTGGCCGACCCCGCACGGCTGTTGACCGCTGACCGCGCGACAGTGCGCGACCGCACCGCCGCCGGGAATCACCGCTGATTATTCCGCCCGGTTCGTTCGAGGTGGCGAACTGGTCCGCCCCATTGAACGTTGGCAAGCAGAGCGATCCGGCCACGGCTGATGCTCTGAGCGCCCGATACGAGTGAGTCAGCACCGGCGCAGGCACTCCATGCGGTCAGCAGACGACGTGTGACGTCATCCGATGTCAGGCCAGTCCACGTAGACGGCGTCGTCGATCCGAGAGCCCAACTCCCGCAGGATTGCGCTCTTTCCGGCTCCGGATGCCCCTCGGATCGCGAGCATCTCGCACAGGCGAGGCGGCTCTGCCGACCAGGCCTCGACCCGTTCAAGCGCCTGCTCGTGTGTGAGCGGCGGGGCTCGGCGGTGGACCGGAGGCGTCCGCCGCACCCGCGGCAGCCTGTCGTCCGGCCGGTTCATAGGCGGTCAGCAAAGTCGTAGTCCTCGAAGACGCGTTGCCAGCACTGGGCGGCGTAGGCGTCGGGGTCGACACGAGCGAGCCACGACCGCAGGTCGGCTTCAACGTCCTCGACAGTCCAGTCGGACGCGAACCACCAGTAATAGAGCCGGGCCATGGTGACGAACTGTCGCAGCGAACTCCCGGCCAAGGGATCACTGATTCCGGACGACTCGTCCTGTAGCACCTTCCCACTGGTGCCGTCCAGCAGTAGGTGCGCTCCTTGCCAGGTCCCCAGCAGAAATCCGGGCCCTCGGCAGACCGGGGAGTCGGAGACCTCGGTCAGTCCGGCAGCGGTCAGATCCAGGGTTTCAAGCTCCAGGAAGCCGCTGACATGAGGGAAGCCGACCTCGGTCAGGAACCGTCGTGCGTCCACATCGGAGAGGCTCGAGGGCAGAGCGTCCGGGGCCACCCGCTTGAGCCGGGCTGCGCCCCATACGTTTTCGAACCACTCGGCGGAAGCCATCAGCGCGTCAGCGGGCAGGGGGGCGGCTCCCACCCTGGCGGTCGTACGCAACATTCTCTTCAGGACGCCTGACCGGGCCTCCGTCTCTGCGTTCGCGGAGTGGATGACAATGGCGAAGACCCCGTCAGCGGACGACATCACAGCACGGTCGCCTACGCGAACGGCACGTCGTACATAACGAGGCATGCGAGGTAGATCGACATGCCCTTCAGCCGCTCCAGCAGGTCTCCACCCCGAAAGGCCCTGATCCGCCGCGACGGACTCGGGGGCCATGGGAACGTCACCAGGGTCGGCAGCGGGCTCTCCGCTGTCCAGATGCCACGCTCCGCTGTTGCCCTGACCATCCGTGGCCATGGCAAAGGGGCCCGACTCGGCCTGCACCACTTGTAGCGCGCGTACGGTTGGCCGTTTGATCAGGCGGTCCGTGGTGGCGAGCCCGGGACCGGTGCCATGGGCCCACAGGGTGTGCCATGGCAAGGTGGAGATGTCGACAGCGGCGAGAAGCCGATCGGCCAAGGCCGCCTCCGACGGTCCCCGATTGAGGAGGCAGTGATGCAGGAGAGCCAGCCACTCGCCCTGTGCAGAGGGCCAGACACCACGTTCGGCGAGGTAGTAGAGGTTGGCGGCGAGGCCCCCCGGGGGGACGGCGCGGTTGTGGTGAGCGGCTTCGAACGCTTCGAACAGGCTGTGATAGCCGACCTTGGCCAGAGTGGATGCGTCTCCGAGGAGAGCATCCAGGTCTCCGGCCGCAGCGGCGTGGCCGGCTGCCGCGCGATGCACGTACCAACGGGTTGCGGACGTCGGTTCCGCCGACCGCAACGCGGAGAGCACCTGCACATGAAAACGCTTCGTCTCGTCATCGGAGACCGTCTCGCGCCAGACCTGGGCAACGGACTCGCGACGGAAAGCGACGCGCGGCCAGGCGGAGCCTGCGCTGTTCTCCATCCGTATGTCCGCTGAGTGCCGTGAGGCCAGCCGCTCCAACTCCTCGGCGGAGACGTCCTGTCCGAGGACCGCGCACAGAACGGGCCAGACGGGCAGCGGGACCACCCGGGATTCGGACAATGCGAGGGCGCGAAAAGCTGTGGTCTCGACCGGGCCGGCGGTGTCAGCCGAGGGCGCCCGGTGGTCGTCGGGGGCTCGCAACGTCAACTCGCGGCCGCCCAGAGCCGCCATCGCTCCTGATGTGTCCTCGACCTCGATGAGGAGCCGCATCCGCACGCTGCGCCTGTGATTCCTGACGAGTGTCTGCACCACCTGACGCATGAGTCGTTCCGGCTCGCACGTGGTGCGAAGGCTTCCTGCCCATTGCGTATTCGCCAGGATCACCACCGGTCCTGTGGTGATCCTGGCGACCCCCTCAGCGAAGTTGCCGCCATAGGTATCGAGTGAGGCAACGCCCAGGGAATCAGCCAGCTTGCGAGCGATCTCCTCGGACTGCAGGCCCGCACAGTCGAAGAAAAGCGAATCGCGCTGCCGCTCTGCGATTTCCCGGAGCAGCTCGGTCTTTCCGACCTTCTCCTTGCCGCCGATCCACAACCAGGCACTGCTGTCACGTGGCCTGTCGATCCACCACAGTGCGCGGTCCAAGGCGAGCTCGCGGGAGACCTCGTTCGGGCCGGGGACGGATGTACTCATACCTCGAGTCGTTTCTAGGAATCCGACGTGGGCGTCGGGACAGCGTATGCCTTGAGGACGTCTGCCACTCTGTTCAGGTGATGCTGGAAGTCCGCATCCATTGCCTGGCGCGGGGTGTTCACGCCCTCACGCCCCTTGGGGTCGGTGAAGGGAACGCCCTGCTCGCCCTTC
Organism: Streptomyces sp. PTL18; assembly: GCF_059510295.1. NCBI lineage: Bacteria > Bacillati > Actinomycetota > Actinomycetes > Kitasatosporales > Streptomycetaceae > Streptomyces > Streptomyces sp. PTL18. The sequence goes on from NZ_JCAJZO010000011.1 coordinate 197,379, forward strand.
CGGTATCCAGTCGCATAGCTTACCGGCATGTCCTTGGGCAGGTACTTCAGGATGTACCCTGAGCAGTCGGCATGGCCCGGAGACTTGGAAGGGTGTCCACACGGCTCCCGCTCCGTGTACATGTGCAACACGTCCAGGGGTTTCTTCCCCTCAGTCGCGCGGTCCTCGTTGAGGCGTTCTATCCAGCCACCTATATGCGGTTCCGAGTGCGCCGGCCGTGGCCCGGCATGGCTGAATGAACTATCAGCCACGTAGTGTGTTTCCTGTGAGTGCGGATCGAACACCTCGATCACGGCAAAGTTTCGCCCGGAGAAGTCGGGCTTCATGCCGCCCGTTGCTGCGATCACCTGTTCGGCCGTGCTCTCGCCGTACTTCTCGTCGAGGTAGTGCCGAGTGCGTTGGGCGGGCGTGCTGCTCTTGTTGTCGGAACCCTCCACGTTGGAGAAGTCCGACTTCGCGCGTATCCCGGCGGCACGTGACGTGTGATGGTTGTCGACGCCGTCGTAGTTCTTCTGCCGGAGAACATCCCGTTGGCGGAGTGGTTCGCGCTCTGTGTCTTCCCGCCATTTGTAGGCCGAGTCCTCGCCTTCACGCCGATACGGGCTGGTTCCGACTCCCTGGTTCGTATGAAAGTGGATGCTCAGCCGCGCCAGAACAGCGACAGTCGCCAGCTGCTGCCCGCGCGTCAGGTCTTTGAAGCCGGGGAGCTGCATCAAGTCGCTGCGGCGCCAAGTGGCGCCCTTCTCGCTGCCCTCGAGCAGGTGGTGCAACCGATCGTTGTGATTGTTCGCCAGGTCTTCCACGTAGTCGTGTACGCGCTCTTGATCGATCTGGTGTACGTTCCGGTCTCGGAGGTCCTGTTGTGCCTGGTCACCGAGCATTCCGTAGTGCTGGTGGTCATCTGGCTGACGCTCCTCGTACGGAGACGTGCTCTCGGGAGGCGCGGTGGAGTGTTCTCCGTCATCGATGCCGTCCCCCTCGTCGTGCCAGGGGTCGCTCGAATCTGCGCCCGGCTGGGCACCCGCTGGATCCTCGGGTTTCAGGTGGTCCGTACCTGCGGGGTCGGGTGGTGCTGGACGGTGGGGGTTCGCCGCGGTCTCGGCCCCGGGCTCCGGTTGTCGGTGCGGGTGAGGGTTCCCGGTGGCAGCGTCACCGGGACGGCTGGTCGGTGAAGTCGTGTGCTGTTCCGAGGCTGTGTGAGCGGTCTGGCGGCTGTGCGGGGTGCTGTCGTCGGTCCGTGTGGCGGTGTCGTCGGTCCGTGTGGCGTTGTTCCTTTCCGGTGCGTCGTGCCGCGAAGGGGACGCGTCTCGATCGCCTGTGCCCCCCTCCCTGCTGTCATCCCTTGCGTACGGTGTGTCGGCATCCGGCGTGTGCGTGGTGTCCGACGGGTGAGCAGTCGGGGTTTCCTCGGACTTCGGCGTGTCTGCGTGGGCCGGGCCGTCCTGGGTGTGGCCGTCGCCGTCGGTGAGCGATGGCTTGTCCGCAGTGGGCGGGGGCTCCGGGTGGTCCGCGTTCTTGCCGGAGACGTTGTCCGGGGCCTCTTCCGACGGATTCGGTGCGGGGGCCTTGTGCTCCTCGCTTCCGTGCGGCGAGTTGTCCGGCTCCTGGTGGGAGGCGTCGGTGCCTTCCTGGGGCGTCTCCGGCTCGTGGTGGGTGGTGTCGGGCTCGGTGGGGTGGATGGGATTGCGGTCGGCGTCCAGGGGGATGTGCCAGACGCCGGTCGCGTTGGGGATGTGGAGGGGTTGGTGGCTGACCTCTCCGCTCTGGGTGTCGATCCAGATGATGTGACCGTGGTAGTTGACGGCGTTGAAGGCGTGGCCGCCTCCGCCGGGCCAGGAGACCTGGACGATGGCTGCGGCGCCGTGTCCGGCTTGGTGGAGGTCCCACGCGATGCGGTTGGCGGTGTGGGGGTCGTCGCCGGTGCCGGCGTAGATGTGCTCGGCGCCCGCCCATCGGATCTGGTTGGCGTTGGCGTTGTGCTCGGGGGACCAGGGGTCCGGGTTGCCGTGTTCGTCGACGTCCAGGGTGCGCGGGGCTGAGACCTGCGGGTTTCCGTACCAGGTCTCCAGGAAGGAGCGGGAGCAGTCGGCGCAGTTGTTGCTTCGTCCGGGGACGGTGTTGCCGCCGTCGTTCTGAAGCTGGGACCAGTGACCGAAGGGGTCGGGGAAGCGCTGCGGGGTGCCGTCGGGATGGTGCGGCACGGCGTTCACCAGCGCCTGCTGGTCGTCCGGGTGCGGTTCCGTCAGGCCGCCCGGATAGTGGTTCAGATCGTTGCGGATGTTGTTCAGGCTGTCCTGGTTCGGGTGCTGCTGAGGAGAGGCACCAGGGTGTGCGTCGGGTGCGCCCGGGGGCGGCGGCGCGGCATGGCTCGCCTGCGACGGTGGTGACGACGGCCCTTGGGTGACGGTGTGGATCGGAACCGGCGTCACCTGGTGGTGCCGGGGGTCGTGGTGGTCGGTGGTCTCGGCTTCGGGCGTCTTCGACCTGTCGTGCTGCGACGCCGGCTCCTGCGGGCCGTGCGGGTGTGGAGTGGTGCCGGGTGCTGCGCCCGCGGGCTGGTTCGGCGACCGGTCGGGGAGGGGGCGGGTGCCCGGCTGGGGCTGGGACGCGGATCTGCCGGACGCACCGGGGGACTGGGTGTCACCGGGCCGTGTCGTGGAACCGGGCTGCGTTGAGGAGTTCGGGGTGTTGGTGCCGCCGGGTGCGGAGGCCGGCTCCGGTTCACGGCTGGACGAACTCGTTCTCGGGCTTGCGCTCGTGGTCGGATCCCGGTCTGGATTCGGGCTTTGGCCTCGGGCGGGTGTCCGTGCGCCGCTCGTGTCCGGAGTGTCGCGGGAAGCGGTGCGGTCTCCCGGCGTGGTGCCGGGCGTGTTCCTGGGGGTGGTTTCTTCGTCCGTGGTGTTCCGCGGTGTGGTGCGTTCGTCCGGGACTTCGCGGGGTGTGCTGCGCTCGTCCGTGGTGTCACGAGCGGGAGAGCGCTCCTCAGGCGCGTCGCGTGGTGCGGTCCGTTCGTCGTCCGTGGCGGTGCGGGGTGCCGTGCGTTCGTCCGTGGTGTTGCGGGGTGCCGTGCGTTCGTCCGTAGTGTTGCCGGGTGTGGCGCGATCGTCCGTGGTGTTGCGAAGGGAAGAGCGCTCCTCGGGAGTGTTGCGCGGTGCCGTGCGCTCGTCCGTGATGTCCCGGGGTGGAGTGCGGTCGCTCGGCGTGGTGCCGGGAGCGCTCCGCGGTGCCGTGCGCTCCTCCGAAGGGGTGCGGGACGCAGCGCGGTCCTCGGAGGCGGCACCAGGAGTGCGCTGCGTCGGTATGCGGCCGTCCGTCGTACCGGGCGTCCGGCCGTCCGTGGTGCCCGGCGTACGCCTCTCGGCTGCGCCGGGTATTCGTCCCTCGCCCACGCCCGTTGTGCGGTTGCCGCCCGCACCGGCTGCGCGACCGTCACTCGCGCCGGCTATTCGGCCGTCACCCGCACCTGTTGAGCGGTTGCCGACCGCATCGGACAGGCGGGCGTCCGGTACCGAGGTGCGCGTCGCCCGCGGCGCAGTCGAGGACGCCGTTGGGCTCGGAGTGGAGAGGGGGCCCGTTCCCGTCGCTGACGCGGGGCTGGGCGTCGTGGAGGAAGGATTCCTTGCCGCGGCGGAGGTGGGAGTCGGGCTGGTGGGACCCGTCGACGAGGACGGGGCCCCGGGGGCGCTTGCGGTGGAGCGTGGAGCGGGACCGCTGTCCACGCTCGACGCAGGCGTGGGCGAGGCCGGCATGGCCGAGATGCCGTCCGCCCGGCCGCCCGTTCCGCTGGGCGAGTGGTCGGTGGTGGCCGGGGTGGGGGCGGCGTGGGACTGGGTGGGGGCGCCGGCCGCCAGGCTGTCGATCGACGTGCCGATTCCGCCGTTGCCGCCTCCTGCCGGGGGCGCCGTACCGTCGGACGACACATGGGTGGGTGCGGTGTGCGGGGTCGGTGAGGAGAGGCCGGAGGGGGAAGAACCGCCGCCGGAGCCGGAGCCGGAGCCGGACGTGTTCTCGACGCCGGACGAACCGGTCACGTCCGAGGAGCTGTGCGATGTTCCGCTCGGTGCCGCATCGTCGAAGTCCGACAGCGACGTCGTATGCCTCGGAGCCGCCACGTCCGAGGAGGAAGGAGTCTCCCCGGATCCGGACCCCGACCCGGAGTCGGATCCGGAGTCGGATCCCGGGTCGATACCGGAGTGAGAGACGGGGTCCCCGCCCAGATCCGGGGTGTGGACACCGGCGTCCCCGGCGTCGGCGGATGGACCGCGGCCTATGTGGCTCCCCGCACCCGTGCCCGAATCCGCGCTCCCCTCCGAGTGTGTCGGCGTCGAGGAGTCCGACCTGGAGGAGGTGGAATCGTCGGACGAGGACGAAGTCGAGGAGTCGGACGGCGACCTCGAGGACGAGGATTCGGACGAGGACTCCGACTCGGAGTCCGACGACGAGCTCGAGGAGGAGCCGGCCTCCCCGTCGCCGCCGCCCTCCCCCTCCGCATCGTCGCCGTGGGACGTCCCCGACTCGTGGTAGCCGTCGATGCGGCTGTCGATGGCGTGGTGGAAGCGGCTGCCGGCCTTCTGGCCCAGGTTGTCGCGTACGCCCTCGGCCAGGGTCAGGGGGGTCTGCTTGATGGAGTCCCAGCCGGCGTCGGCGCCGGCTTTGACGGTCTTGCCGAGGTCGTAGCCCTGCTGGGCGCCGAAGCCGACGTTCACCGTCTGCCGGATCAGGTCCGTGATGATCGCTTGGATCGCCGAGATGGCGGGTTGCTTCATCGCCTGGACGATCGACTCCATGAGCGCCTCTTTGAGCTCGTCGAAGAGGCGTCGGACGATCAGCCGGGTGACCTGGGTGGCGCCGAGTGCGCCCGCCTCGGACAGGCCGAAGGTGAAGGGTGCGGCGGCCTGGGCGGCGGCGATCTCGAAGGCCAGCGCGATCAGCTGGGCGATCACCGCCCACTTGGCGAACTCGACGAGGTAGGCACACGCTTCCAGTACGTTTGCGATGGTGTAGGCGGCCTGGGCGGCACTCGAGAGGTAGCCGTCGGAGCCGTTGCCACCGTCGAACTTGGCGTAGACCTTGGTGAACTTGTCAATGGACTCACCGGCGTTGTGGGCGACCACCGTCCTGGCACTGGTGTTCGCCCTGGCGTGCAGCTCCGAGACGTCGTCGCCGAACTTGCGCCAAAGCGCCGCACACTCTCTGAGCTTGTCCTCGTCCGCCGTCGGCCAGCGGTAGCCGAGCATTTGGAGAACCCATTCGAGCTCGTCCGGCAGCATCATCGACACAGCGCGCACACCCCGTTCGCAACCGGCGTCCAACTGCCCCATCCATCAAGGGACATCACGCATGGAACCGCCGTGCGCACAGCTTACGGAGTCGTCCGGAGGCGACCTCAGGGGGTTGCTGTCCCACATCTGTTGCAGGCAACGCGGCGTGACGGTGACGACGGCACCACCTCAGGCCTCTCGCCGGCCCTCGTGCCTGCGCGACAGGTGCTGCAACCTCGTCGTGTCCACCTGGCCGTCGTACTCGGCGGTGATCCGACGCCAGGCGGCGTCCTCGTTGCCCTCGTTCTTCTCGTGCCGCACGCCCATCTCGGTGAACGCCAGCCCCATCCCCGCGAGCCGTTGCGCCAGGCTGCCCATCGACTCGTACATGCCTTCACGCAAACCTTCGTAGGCGACTCCGAAGTACTGTCCGATGTCGTCGTCGCCCCATGGCGGGGTGGCGCCTTCGCGGCCCTCCAGCGCGGACAGCCCCGTCTTCAGGGCCTCCACCGCCTTGCTGAAGTCCTGGCCCACCGTAAACATGCTGAAGCCCTCGGCCTTGAGGACCGAAGGATCGGCGCGCAGGCCGTCGCTGCCCACAACTTCCCCCCGTGACTCGCCTTTTGGGTTCGCGAGACCACCCTAGCGGGCGCGTGGCGCCCGGACCCGGCCCACCCGTACCGCCGCACCTGCGGAAGAGGGGCGGCACCACATGGGTACCACCCCTCCGTCTCGAGCCTCCGCCCCTCAGAACCGGGGCGGAAGCCACCCGGTCTGGACGAGCTGCCCACCCCGCCGCCGTGTGTGGAAGTACCCGCGCCCGGGCGGCAGCTGCGAGGCCGTGATGTTCCCCAGCAGTGCGCCCTCCGTCCGGTCGCCGGAGAGCACGATGCCCTGGGCGCCGAGCTCGCGCAGGCGCTGCATCACCGGCTCGTACAGCGACCGGCTGGCACCGCCCGAGGCACGGGCGATGATCACGCGCAGGCCGATGTCCCGCGCGAAGGGCAGGTACTCCAGGAGCGGCGACAGCGGGTTCATGCCCGTCGCCACCAGGTCGTAGTCGTCGACGACGACGAACGCGTCCGGGCTGCTGTACCAGCTGCGGTTGCGCAGCTGCTCGGGCGTGACGTCCGGGCCCGGCATACGGCGGTTCATCGAGCCGGCCAGGCCCTCCAGTGTCTCCGCAAGGGCGGGCGCCGAGGCGCAGTAGCGCGACAGGTGCGCGTCCGGCACCCCCTCCAGGTGGGCGCGCCGGTAGTCACCCATGACGATCTTCGCCTGGTCCGGTGTGTAGCGCTCGGTGATCTGCTTGATGAGCAGCCGCAGCACCGCCGACTTACCGGACTCGCTCTCACCGAAGACGATGAAGTGCGGGTCCGTCTCGAAGTCCACGAAGACCGGCGAGAGCGAGGACTCGTCGATACCAATGGCGACACCCCGGTCCGGGTGCTCGAACCCCTTGGGCAGGCGGTCCGCCGGCAGCAGGGTGGGCAGCAGCCGTACGGCCGGGGCGTGGCTGCCCTGCCAGTTGTCGTTGACGCCGCGGACGAGGATCGCCGTCGCCTCCGCCAGGTCCTCCGTCTGCGAGGAGCCGTCGACCCGCGGCAGCGCCGTCATGAAGTGCAGCTTGTCCAGGCTGAGACCGCGGCCCGGCACGGTGGCGGGGACGTTCTGGGCGACCTTGCGGTCGATCTCCGACTCGGTCGGGTCGCCGAGTCGCAGCTCGATGCGGTTCTGCAGCATGTCCTTGAGCGCGGGCCGCACCTCCGTGTAGCGGCTCGCCGTCACGATGAGGTGCACACCGAAGCCGAGACCGCGCGTCGCGATGTCGGTGACGGTCGCCTCGAGCATCTCGTAGTCCGTCTTGAAGGACGCCCAACCGTCGATGACGAGGAAGACGTCTCCCCAGGGCTGGTCGGGCAGCAGACCCGCGGCCCTGCGCTGCCGGTACGTCTGGACCGAGTCGATGTTGTTCGCCCGGAAGTACTCCTCGCGGGCGTTCAGGATGCCCTCGACCTCGCTGACCGTGCGGCGCACCTTCTCGGCGTCGAGACGGTTGGCGACCCCGCCGACGTGCGCCAGTTCCTCCATGGCGATGAGACTGCCACCGCCGAAGTCCAGGCAGTAGAACTGCACCTCGGCAGGCGTGTGGGTCAGGGCGAACGACGAGAGGAGCGTGCGCAGCAGGGTCGACTTGCCGGACTGCGGACCGCCGACGAACAGACCGTGGCCCGCGCCGCCGGAGAAGTCCCGGTACAGCACGTCGCGCCGCTGTTCGAACGGCTTGTCCACCAGGCCGACCGGTACGTTGAGCCGGCCGAGCGCCGTGTACTCGGGCGCGGTCAGGCCGCGTTCCTGGGTGACGGCGAGCTGGGGGAGGAGCTGGTCCAGCGAGGGCGCCTCGTCGAGCGGGGGCAGCCACACCTGGTGGGCCGGCGGCCCCTGGTTGACCATCTTGCCCACGATGACGTCCAGGACGGTGTCGGCGAGCGCGTCGTCCACCTTGTCGTCGGTCTCGAGGTCCTCGACCACCGGCTGGGGAGGCAGTGCCACCTGCCCCGCCGTGAACAGCGCGGGCCGCAGCTGGGTGGAGCGGTTCACCCGGGAGGGGCCCTCTCCGTGGTACGCCCCCGACACGTACGCGGCCTTGAAGCGGACCATGGTGTCGGTGTCGTACCGCAGATAGCCGGAGCCGGGGATCGACGGCAGGTGGTAGGCGTCCGGGACGCCGATCGCCGTACGGGACTCGGCGGCGGAGAAGGTGCGCAGACCGATCCGGTACGACAGATAGGTGTCCAGCCCGCGCAGCTTGCCCTCCTCCAGGCGCTGCGACGCCAGCAGCAGGTGCACACCCAGCGAACGGCCGATGCGGCCGATCTGGATGAACATGTCGATGAAGTCCGGCTTGGCGGTGAGGAGTTCGGAGAACTCGTCGAGCACGATCACCAGCGAGGCCATCGGCTCCAGGGCGGCGCCCGCCGCGCGGGCCTTCTCGTAGTCGTGCAGGTTGGCGTAGTTGCCCGCCGTGCGCAGCAGCTCCTGTCGGCGCTGCATCTCACCGGTGATGGCGTCGCGCATACGGTCGACGAGCGTCAGGTCGTCCGCGAGGTTGGTGATGACGGCCGCGGTGTGCGGCATGTCCGCCATGCCCGCGAAGGTCGCACCGCCCTTGAAGTCCGCCAGGATGAAGTTCAGCGTCTCCGAGGAGTGCGTCACCGCGAGACCGAGCACCAGTGTGCGCAGCAGCTCGGACTTGCCGGATCCGGTGGCGCCGACGCACAGCCCGTGCGGGCCCATGCCCTCCTGCGAGGCCTCCTTGAGGTCGAGCATGACCGGCTCGCCGTTCTCGCCCACACCGATCGGCACCCGCAGCCGCTCGTGCAGCGTACGCGGACGCCAGGTGCGCGAGACGTCGACGGACCCGGCGTCGCCGATGCCCATCAGGTCGGTGAAGTCCAGGTTGGACAGGAGGGGTTCGCCCTCCTCCGCCGAGCCGACCCGGAAGGGGGCGAGCTGCCGTGCCAGGGACTCGGCCTGCGCGGCGTTCAGCAGGTCCGGCCTGCCGGAGTACGCGGACTCGTGGCCGACGAACAACCGCATCCTCCCCGGCTTCACATAGACCGTCAGGCCCGCGCGCAGGTCCTCCTCCAGCTCGCCCGGTGCGATTTCGAGGAAGGTGACACCCTGCAGGCCCTCGGCACTGGCCAGTTCGGAGTCCGGCGGCACGGTGCCGCCGTCGAGCACCACGATCAGGTGCGGCTGGTCGTAGACGGGGTTCGCGTCCGGGTTCCAGCGGGGTCTGTCGTCCAGCTGGTCCGCCAGCGCCTCCTCCAGCTCCCCGAGGTCGTCGAAGAGCAGCCGGGCCGAGCCCGCACCGTCCTTGGCCTTCGGGTGCTGGCTGTGCGGCAGCCACTTGATCCAGTCCCAGTCCGCCGCCGCGGAGGGGTGCGCCACCACGGCGACCATCAGGTCCTCCGGCGAGTGCAGCGTCGCCAGCTGGGTCAGGGCCGCGCGGGCGTTGCCGTAGACCGTGTCGGTGTCCCCGCACACCGTCACGTGGTAGAAGGCGCGCAGCGAGACGGCGACCGGCAGATCGGACAGACTGCCGTGCGCGTCGAGGAACGCCTTCATGGCCGCCGCCGTCAGCGGCTCCAGCTCCTCCTTCGGCGCGGTCTCCGGGGCGACGAGAGGCGTGTTCAGCTGCTGGGTGCCGAGGCCGATCCGTACGGATGCGAAGTCCGCGTCGGTCGGGCGCCGCTCCCACAGGCGCTTGCCGTCGGCCGCCACCGCCCACAGCTGGTCCGGGTCGGGATGCTGGAAGAGCTGGCTGCGCCGCTGCAGGTCCGCGGTCTTGTGCACGTCCTTGCGGACCTGCTCCAGATAGCGGAAGTAGTCGCGCCGGTCCTGGGCCATCCCGGCCCCGCCGCCCTGCCGGGACTTGGTGAACTGGGCGATCGCCATGGCCAGCGTCGAGGCCAGCATCAGCCCGCCGACCACCCTCATGTAGGAGGGGAGGCCCGGCATGAAGAAGAAGCCGACGGAACCCAGCATGCCCATCATGGGCAGCAGGGTCATCAGCATGCTCTCTTCGCCCTCTCGAGGGATCTCGGGCGGCGTCTCCAGTCTGACCTCGCCGTCCGGGACGACCGAGGGCGCTGTCCGCGGCGGTCGCTTGATGATGACGACGCTCACCGATGCACTCATCCTTCGCGATTGATACGTCTTGGCACCGACGCCCCCGTGTACCGCGACATGTTTGTTGTTCGCGCAGGCGTCGTTCGCGCAGGCGTTGATCCTACTGATGAGCCAAGTGCGCGAGGGAGTCAGGAGGATGGAGATGCCGAGGGGGTCCTGGGGGAAAAGGGGTGGGCGGGCCCAGTGCCGCACGCCGCAACGGATATGGTGGCGCTCCGTGCCGTAGGAGCGGCGTGAGGAATCCTTGTCCAACAGGGGGAACAACCAGGTGAGCACGGGGACTTCGACGGGTTTCTGCCGAATCACCATCGCAGCGCCGGACAGCCGTGTCGATGTCGCGCTGCCGGAGGACCTGCCGATCCAGGACCTCTTTCCCGAGATCGTCAGGCTCTCGGGACTGGTCCAGCCGGACACCAGTCCTGCCGGCTACCACCTGGTACGCCGGGAGGGCCAAGTACTCGACGCGAGCCGCTCGTTGCTCGAGCACCGCGTCAGGGACGGTGAGGTGCTGCTGCTGCGCACGTTCGCCGATTCGCTGCCGCCGGCCGTTCACGACGACGTGGTGGACGCGATCGCCGCAGCGGTCAAGCAGGACATCCGCAGCTGGAACGACAACCTGATGCGGGTGGCCGGGCTCGTCTCCGGTGCGCTGCTGCTGGTCATGCTCGGTTTCGTCTTCTGGTTCGCCGATCCGGTACGGCACGACATGCACGGCCTCCAGGGCATCCTCGCCGGCGTCGTCGCACTGGCCCTGACGGTGCTCGCGGGTGTGCGGGCGCGGGTGTACGACGACCGGGCCTCCGCCGTCGCGCTCGGCGTCTCGGCGCTGCCGCACGCGCTCATCGCCGGGTCCGGCGTGATCCCCCAGGACGCGGGTCACGGACCCGGCAGGATCCAGTTCCTCGTCGGCTGCGTCGCCGTGCTGCTCGTCTCGGTCGTGCTGATCATGCTGCTGCCGCAGGGCGACGCCCCGTTCGTGGCCGCCGCGCTGGCCGCCGCGATCGGCACGCTCGCCGTGTTCTGCGGTGTGCTCACCGAGGCGGAGCCGCGCGAGATCGCCGCGGGCACCTCGGTCGTCGCGCTCGCGGTGGTGGGCTTCCTGCCCGGATGGTCGGCCCGCTTCGCCAAGCTGCCGATCGGCTTCCGCAACCCGGAGGACCTGGCCAGGGCCCGTCGTGAGGGCCGGGAGGGCGACCTCGAGGCCGTCGACGTCCAGCGCATCGTCGCCCGGACCAGCCGCGGTCATGAACTGCTGCTCGGACTGGTGGGCGGCTGCGCGGCCGTCATCGTCGGCGCGGGTGGCGCGGTGCTCGGCTTCAGCGACAGCGGCTGGGCCCAGCTGCTGGCCCTGTGCACCGGTCTCGCCGCGATGATGCGGGCCCGCCTGTTCCGATACACCGCCCAGGTGACCTGCCTGTTCGTGGCCGGTGTCGTCACCCTCGGCCTGCTGGTGCTCGGCCTCGCGATCTCGCCTCCGGCCGGGATCGTCCTCGAACTGCTCAAGGGCAACTCCGGCCCGGTCGACATCAGGACCCTGTGGCTCGGCGCCTCGGTCGCGGCCGGCGTGCTGCTGCTGATCGCGATCGCGCTGATCGTGCCGCAGAAGGGTCTCTCCCCCTTCTGGGGCCGCATGCTGGACCTCGCCGACTCGGTGGTGCTGCTCTCCCTGATCCCGGTCTGCCTGGCCGTCCTCGACGTCTACAGCAAGGTGCGCGGCGGCGTGTGACGACCGCTCGGTGGCACGTCGCAGGTGGTCTCACGGCCGACGTCGCCAACGACCAGGACCCGTCGACGATGGGCCAGGACGCCCTCACGAACGCCGCGACCGGTGCCTTCGGCAACGCCCGGAACCACGGCGTCAACCATGCCCTGGAACAGCACGGAAGTCTCGGCGGCGAAAACCTCGGCGACCGGGGCGGGCTCGCCGACAGCGCGTTCGAGAACACCGTGGGCACCACCTTGAACACGGGCGTCCACGCTGCAGGCTCCGGCATCGAGTCGGACATCCAGGACCTGACCGAAAACGAGTGACCGAGGACGAGTGAGAGCTGCCGGCGAAGTGAGACTTGCGGCGACCTGGACCCCGAACCCGGACCACCCGGCTACCTGGAGCGGCTTCTTCCTGGCACTTCTCGGGATCGCCGGGTGTCTTACCGTCATGGCCGGTGTCGCGGTGACCCTTGCCCTGTGGAGCGCTCAAGGCCCCAAGAAGTGGGGCAACTACGGCATCGGGCCGGTCACCGTCGTCGTCGGCCTCCTCGCCACGGGCTTCAGTTTCGGGCTGTTGTGACCCTGGGGCTGGGGCTGGGGCTGGGGCTGGGGCTGGGGCCTGGGCGTGGGGTCTGAGGCGGGCTGGGGCCCGGCGGCCTGTCCCGGAGTGGCTGATCACATGACCGATGCCGGTGGTCCGAGGCCCGCCCGCATCCCCGCCGCCCCCGGGCCGGGCCACCGCTGCCCGGCTGGTACGCTGTGTGACGGCCGTATGTGTACGCACCTCCGGTTTCCCCTGGAGGCCGCGCCCAGCGGATCCCCGCCTCCCGAGTCATGGAAGCTCCCCTGAGAAGAAGACCAGGGGCACTCGGCGGCACCTGAAGAAGACTACGAGGAGTACGCGTGTCGCTCGACGCCGCTACGAAGAAGCAGATCATCACCGAATTCGGTACCAAGGAGGGTGACACCGGCTCCCCCGAGGTCCAGGTCGCTCTGCTGTCGCGTCGGATCTCCGACCTGACCGAGCACCTCAAGACCCACAAGCACGACCACCACTCCCGCCGTGGTCTGCTGATCCTGGTCGGTCAGCGCCGTCGCCTGCTGCAGTACCTGGCGAAGAAGGACATCCAGCGCTTCCGTGCGCTGGTCGACCGTCTGGGCATCCGCCGCGGTGCGGCGGGCGCCAGGTAGGACGCCGTGAAGGGAGCGGTTCCCGTAGTGAAGGGGACCGCTCCTTTTGCTGTACGTGCGGACTGTCACCACCGCTTTGTAGTGTGGTAGCACAACGCAAGACGTAGGACACCGTGTGAGGGGTACCTGGACACACCAGGCGGCACCGCACACACCGAACGAGGAGGAGCGCACCTCGCCGCCGCCGGTCCTCGGTAGTGGCCCCCGGGCAAGAGAGACCCGGGTGCTTCGATCGAAGACCGGCCCGCACCAGACGGAGCGCTTCTCCGCCACCGTCCCCCTGCCACACGGGCAGCCAAGGGACGAAGACGAGGAGAAAACGCTAGTGGAGAACGAGACCCACTACGCCGAGGCCGTCATCGACAACGGCTCCTTCGGCACCCGCACCATCCGCTTCGAGACGGGCCGCCTGGCCAAGCAGGCCGCCGGTTCCGCCGTCGCGTACCTGGACGACGACACGATGGTCCTGTCGGCCACCACCGCGTCCAAGACCCCCAAGGACCAGCTCGACTTCTTCCCGCTGACGGTCGACGTCGAGGAGCGGATGTACGCGGCCGGGAAGATCCCCGGTTCCTTCTTCCGCCGTGAGGGCCGCCCCTCCGAGGACGCCATCCTCACCTGCCGTCTCATCGACCGCCCGCTGCGCCCGTCCTTCAAGAAGGGCCTGCGCAACGAGATCCAGGTCGTCGCCACCATCATGGCGCTCAACCCCGACCACCTGTACGACGTCGTGGCGATCAACGCCGCCTCCGCGTCCACGCAGCTGGCCGGCCTGCCCTTCTCCGGTCCGATCGGCGGCGTCCGCGTCGCGCTGATCAACGGCCAGTGGGTCGCCTTCCCCACGCACACCGAGCTCGAGGACGCCGTCTTCGACATGGTCGTCGCGGGCCGCGTCCTGGAGGACGGCGACGTCGCGATCATGATGGTCGAGGCCGAGGCCACCGAGAAGACGATCAAGCTGGTCGAGGGCGGCGCCGAGGCGCCCACCGAGGAGGTCGTCGCCGCCGGTCTGGATGCCGCGAAGCCTTTCATCAGGGTGCTGTGCAAGGCCCAGTCGGACCTCGCCGCGAAGGCCGCCAAGCCGACCGCCGAGTTCCCGATCTTCCTCGACTACCAGGACGACGTCCTGGAGGCGCTGACCGGCGCCGTCCGCCCCGAGCTCGCCCAGGCGCTCACCATCGCCGGCAAGCAGGAGCGCGAGTCGGAACTGGACCGCGTCAAGCAGCTCGCCGCCGAGAAGCTCCTGCCGGAGTTCGAGGGCCGCGAGAAGGAGATCTCCGCCGCGTACCGCTCGCTCACCAAGCAGCTGGTCCGCGAGCGCGTGATCAAGGAGAAGAAGCGCATCGACGGCCGCGGAGTCACCGACATCCGCACGCTGGCCGCCGAGGTCGAGGCCATCCCGCGGGTCCACGGCTCGGCCCTGTTCGAGCGTGGCGAGACCCAGATCCTGGGCGTCACCACGCTGAACATGCTGCGCATGGAGCAGCAGCTCGACACCCTCTCCCCGGTGACGCGCAAGCGCTACATGCACAACTACAACTTCCCGCCGTACTCCACCGGTGAGACCGGCCGCGTCGGCTCCCCCAAGCGCCGCGAGATCGGCCACGGCGCCCTCGCCGAGCGCGCCCTCCTCCCGGTGCTGCCGTCGCGCGAGGAGTTCCCGTACGCGATCCGCCAGGTGTCCGAGGCACTCGGCTCCAACGGTTCGACGTCCATGGGCTCCGTGTGCGCCTCCACCATGTCCCTGCTGAACGCCGGTGTGCCGCTGAAGGCCCCGGTCGCCGGCATCGCCATGGGTCTGATCTCCCAGGAGATCGACGGTGAGACGCACTACGTGACGCTGACCGACATCCTCGGCGCCGAGGACGCCTTCGGCGACATGGACTTCAAGGTCGCCGGCACGAAGGAGTTCGTGACCGCCCTCCAGCTCGACACCAAGCTGGACGGCATCCCGGCCTCCGTGCTGGCCGCGGCCCTGAAGCAGGCCCGTGACGCCCGCCTGCACATCCTCGACGTGATGATGGAGGCCATCGACCGGCCCGACGAGATGTCCCCGCACGCCCCGCGGATCATCACCGTCAAGATCCCGGTCGACAAGATCGGTGAGGTCATCGGCCCCAAGGGCAAGATGATCAACCAGATCCAGGAGGACACCGGCGCCGAGATCACGATCGAGGACGACGGCACGATCTACATCGGTGCCGCCGACGGCCCGTCCGCCGAGGCCGCCCGCACCACGATCAACGGCATCGCCAACCCGACGATGCCCGAGGTCGGTGAGCGCTACCTCGGTACTGTCGTGAAGACGACCACCTTCGGTGCGTTCGTCTCCCTGCTGCCGGGCAAGGACGGTCTGCTGCACATCTCGCAGATCCGCAAGCTGGCCGGCGGCAAGCGCGTGGAGAACGTCGAGGACGTCCTCGGCGTGGGCCAGAAGGTCCAGGTCGAGATCGCCGAGATCGACTCCCGCGGCAAGCTCTCCCTCGTCCCCGTCATCGAGGGCGAGGGCGACGAGGCCGACGAGGCGAAGGACGACACCGACAAGTGACGTCCCGTGGCTCCAGGGCGACGGCCCGCACCTCCTCGGAGGCGCGGGCCGTCGCCCGTACCCAAACCCTGATCAACGGCACCAACGGCATCGGCACCGTCCGCAAGACCACGCTTCCGGGTGGGCTGCGCGTCGTCACCGAGACCCTGCCCTCGGTGCGCTCCGCCACCTTCGGCATCTGGGCGCACGTGGGTTCCCGCGACGAGACGCCCGCGCTGAACGGCGCCACGCACTACCTGGAGCACCTGCTCTTCAAGGGCACGTCCCGCAGGTCCGCACTGGACATCTCCTCCGCCATCGACGCGGTCGGCGGCGAGATGAACGCGTTCACGGCGAAGGAGTACACGTGCTACTACGCGCGCGTGCTCGACACCGACCTGCCCCTCGCCATCGACGTCGTCTGTGACATGCTGACCGGCTCGCTCATCCTGGAGGAGGACGTCGACGTCGAGCGCGGCGCGATCCTCGAGGAGATCGCGATGACGGAGGACGACCCGGGCGACTGCGTGCACGACCTGTTCGCGCACACCATGTTCGGCGACAACGCGCTCGGCCGCCCGGTCCTCGGCACGGTCGACACCGTCAACGCGCTGACGGCCGACCGCATCCGCCGCTTCTACAAGAAGCACTACGACCCCACGCACCTGGTGGTCGCCTGCGCCGGCAACGTCGACCACCAGAAGGTCGTCCGCCAGGTGCGGGCCGCCTTCGAGAAGGCCGGCGCCCTCACACGGACGGACGCCACACCCATCGGCCCGCGCGCCGGCCGCCGTGCCCTGCGCACCGCCGGCCGCGTCGAGCTGCTGGCCCGCAAGACCGAGCAGGCGCACGTCGTCCTGGGCATGCCGGGCCTGGCCCGCACGGACGACCGCCGCTGGGCCCTGGGCGTGCTGAACACGGCGCTCGGCGGAGGCATGTCGTCCCGCCTGTTCCAGGAGGTCCGGGAGAAGCGGGGCCTGGCCTACAGCGTGTACTCGTACACGTCCGGCTTCGCCGACTGCGGCCTGTTCGGCGTGTACGCGGGCTGCAGGCCGAGCCAGGTGCACGACGTGCTCAAGATCTGCCGCGACGAGCTGGACCACGTCGCGCACAACGGTCTGTCCGACGACGAGATCGCCCGCGCCATCGGCCAGCTGAGGGGCTCCACCGTTCTCGGCCTCGAGGACACGGGCGCGCTGATGAACCGTATCGGCAAGAGCGAACTGTGCTGGGGCGACCAGATGTCCGTCGACGACATGCTGGCCCGGATCGCGGAGGTCACCCCGGACGACGTCCGGGCCGTGGCGCAGGACATCCTGGGACAGCGGCCGTCGCTGTCGGTCATCGGCCCGCTCAAGGACAAGCAGGCTTCCCGTCTGCACGACGCGGTCGCGTGAACCGCTCCCGGTCGCTTTCGGTCGTAACCACCCTCCGGTAAGGAAGCAAGTGAGATGAGCAAGCTGCGCGTGGCGGTCCTCGGCGCCAAGGGCCGGATCGGTGCGGAGGCGGTACGGGCCGTCGACGCCGCCGACGACATGGAGCTGGTCGCGGCCCTCGGCCGGGGCGACAAGCTGGAGACGCTCGTCGAGACCGGCGCCCAGGTGGCGGTCGAGCTGACCACCCCCGCCTCGGTGATGGACAACCTCGAGTTCTGCGTACGGCACGGCGTCCACGCCGTGGTCGGCACGACGGGCTGGACGGACGAGCGGCTCACGCAGCTGAAGGGCTGGCTCGCCGGCTCCCCGCAGACCGGCGTCCTCATCGCCCCGAACTTCTCCATCGGCGCCGTGCTGACCATGAAGTTCGCCGAAGCGGCCGCCCCGTACTTCGAGTCCGTCGAGGTCGTGGAGCTGCATCACCCGAACAAGGTGGACGCCCCCAGCGGCACCGCCACGCGCACCGCCCAGCTCATCGCCGCCGCCCGCCGGAAGGCGGGCAGCGCCCCGCAGCCCGACGCCACGGTGACGGCCCTGGACGGTGCCCGCGGCGCGAACGTCGACGGCGTCCCGGTGCACGCCGTCCGTCTGCGCGGTCTGCTGGCCCACCAGGAGGTGCTGCTCGGCGGCGAGGGCGAGACCCTCACCATCCGCCACGACTCGCTGCACCACAGCAGCTTCATGCCGGGCATCCTGCTCGGCGCCCGCCGCGTCGTGACCACTCCGGGCCTCACCTTCGGCCTGGAGCACTTCCTCGACCTGAAGTAGCGGGAACAGAAGCGATGCGCGCGAAGATCACCTACGCCGTCACGGCCGCCGTCCTGGTGTTCTACTTCATCCTGGTCGGCAGCCGCGGCGTGCTGCTGATCGAGAACGGCACCCCGGTCACCGTCGCGTTCGGCGTCGCGGTGCTCATCCTGCCGGTCATCGGGGTGTGGTTCCTGTGGAAGAACACCCAGTTCGTCCGCAAGGCCAACCGGCTCGCCGCCGAGCTGGACGCGGAGGGCGGCCTGCCCGTCGACGAGCTGCGGCGCACCCCGGGCGGCCGGATCGACCGCGACTCGGCCGACGAGGTCTTCGCCAAGCGCAAGGCGGAGACGGAGGCGGCCCCGCACGACTGGCGGACCTGGTTCCGTCTGGCGATCGCCTACCACGACGCCCGCGACACACCGCGGGCCCGAAAGGCGATGCAGCGGGCGATCGCCCTGCACGAGGGCAGGACGGTTGCGTCCTGAGCCCGGCATCGGTGCTCCTCGGCCCGTCCGGTCAGCTCCGGCCGCACTCCGCCGCCCATGCCTCCACCACGTCCGCCGCCCGGTCGAAGGCCTGGGGGCGGGCCAGGAAGTCGGCGTTGTGGGAGGTCAGCAGGGGCTCCGCGGCGGACGCCCGGCCCCGCCGTTCGAGGACCAGCGCCTGACCCTGCACCGTGCGCGGCAGCCCCAGCCAGCGCACCGGCTGCTGCACGGTGCGTACCGAGGCGATCTGCTCCCACCGCACGGTACGTGTGATGAGGAAACCCACTCGGCGCAGCCCGCGCGCGCTCACCCAGACGCCCATCCGCAGCAGCCGCAGGGCCCCGGCGACGACGGCCAGTGCCACGCCGAACACCGTCCCCGCGCCCGCGAAGGTGCCGGTGAGGGCGATGACGAGGGCCGCGACGAGCACGTACGACGCGAGGAGCAGCAGGAGCGCGGCCATGCCCACCCGCCATGGGCCGGGCCGGTAGGGGCGGCGCCAGCGGTCGCGGTCGTCGTACGGCAGCGGCAGGTCGTCCGCCGCGTGGTCGGAGGCACGGTCGGCCGTCAGGAAGGGAAGGGGCACGGCTGATCCTCACTCGGTGCACGGAGCTGTGACCGGTGAGGCTATCGAGCCGTGTCGCCACCCACCACCCTCGAGGGCCGACGGGGTGGACTGTCGCGCCGACGAGCGACGGGGAGCGTCAGCGGCCGTTCGATGCCACGGACTGCTGCGTCGCGGCAGGCGTCTGATGCGACAGGGCGGGCGTGCCGATGACCAGGGCGCCCGCCAGCCCGGCGACGATGGTCAGCCCCAGCAGCCAGCGCCCCGCCATCTCGGCGGCGGAGGCACGCCGACGGGGCGGCGGAGTGACATTGCTGCGGAAGGAGTCGGCTTCGGTGAGGAAGGCGAACGGTACGGGCTCGCGCCGACGGGACATGGGGGTGCTTCTCCTCTTGGGGCTCGTGGGATCGATGGATCAGCTGGTGTGAGGACCGGGTGACGCGAACAGATCGTCGTCACCGGGACAGACGAGCGGGTGCCCGGAAAGGTGCCATGAATCACCGATTTCGCGGAACTTCGATCGACTTCGCCGACGAATGTCGCGGACCGGCACCGAACGCCCCGTTGTCAGCGCCGGGCCGTAGAGTGGGCGCCGCCCGAGCTTGTGATGGGAAGGACCTTCCACACCGTGACCGACACCTCCGCCGACGACCTCAAGGCCGGCTTCCGCAGCGACGTCACCGTCGAGCTGGTCAAGCACAGCGCGGCCGACTCCGACGTGCTGTGGGCCGCCCGTGTCTCCACCGCCGGCGAGCAGTCCCTGGACGAGTTGAAGAAGGACCCGGAGCGCTCCAAGGGCCTGATCAACTACCTGATGCGGGACCGGCACGGCAGCCCCTTCGAGCACAACTCGATGACCTTCTTCATCAGCGCCCCGATCTTCGTCTTCCGCGAGTTCATGCGGCACAGGGCCGGCTGGTCCTACAACGAGGAGTCGGGCCGCTACCGTGAGCTCCAGCCGGTCTTCTACGTCCCCGACGAGTCCCGCAAGCTCGTCCAGGAGGGCCGCCCGGGCAAGTACCGCTTCGTCGAGGGCACCGCTGCCCAGCAGGAGCTGGTCGGCCGCGTCATGGAGGACTCCTACCGGCGGTCGTACGAGGCGTACCAGGAGATGCTCGCCGCCGGCGTGGCGCGTGAGGTCGCCCGTTCGGTCCTCCCGGTGGGCCTGTACTCATCGATGTACGCCACTTGCAACGCGCGCTCGCTGATGCACTTCCTCGGCCTGCGCACCCAGCACGAGCTGGCGAAGGTGCCCTCCTTCCCGCAGCGGGAGATCGAGATGGTCGGCGAGAAGATGGAGGCCGAGTGGGCCGCGCTCATGCCGCTCACGTACGCCGCGTTCAACGCCAACGGCCGCATCGCGCCGTGACGCGGACCGGCGCGGTGCCGGGCGCAGTCGGCCGGGCACAGATGTACGGGTCAGCCGAGCGAAGTGTCCGTATTGCGGCATTTCGCGAAGTTCATCTAGCCTGATCAAACGGACCCGGTACTGCTTGAACCCCCGAGCAGGCAGTACCGGGATCCATCTTTGTCAGGACTTTCGCCGACCCCCGAGGGCAGACCACGACCGGAGCAGCGAGTAGCGTGTTGTCCATGGCTCCGACCTCCACTCCGCAGATCCCCTTCGGGCGGATCCTCACCGCCATGGTCACGCCCTTCACGGCGGACGGCGCACTTGACCTCGACGGCGCTCAGCGGCTCGCCACCCACCTGGTGGACGCAGGCAACGACGGCCTGATCATCAACGGCACCACCGGTGAGTCGCCCACGACCAGCGACGTGGAGAAATCGGATCTCGTACGAGCCGTTCTGGAGGCGGTCGGCGACCGTGCCCACATCGTGGCCGGGGTCGGCACGAACGACACCCGCCACAGCATCGAACTGGCGCGCACGGCACAGAAGGCCGGCGCGCACGGTCTGCTGACCGTCACGCCGTACTACAACAAGCCCCCCCAGGAGGGCCTCTACCGGCACTTCAAGGCGATCGCCGACGCGACCGACCTGCCGGTCATGCTGTACGACATCCCCGGCCGCAGCGGCGTCCCGATCAACACCGAGACCATCGTCCGGCTCGCCGAGCACCCGAGGATCGTCGCCAACAAGGACGCCAAGGGCGACCTCGGCCGCGCCAGCTGGGCCATCGCCCAGTCCGGCCTTGCCTGGTACTCCGGTGACGACATGCTCAACCTGCCGCTGCTCTCCGTGGGCGCGGTGGGCTTCGTCTCGGTCGTCGGCCATGTGGTCACGCCCGAGCTGCGCGCCATGGCCGAGGCCTACGCGAGCGGCGACGTGCAGAAGGCGCTGGAGATCCACCAGAAGCTGCTCCCGGTCTTCACCGGGATGTTCCGCACGCAGGGCGTCATGACCACCAAGGCCGCCCTCGCCCTCAGGGGTCTGCCGGCCGGGCCGCTGCGCCCGCCCATGGTCGAGCTCTCCGGCGAGGAGACCGCCCAGCTCAAGATCGATCTTGCCGCCGGCGGGGTACAGCTCTGACAACGACTTCACAACTGAATAGGCAGGACACAGGTGCCTGCATCCGATACCGACAACTGCTTCTGCACGAACGTCACGCGCGCCACGTGCCCTACCGGTACGTGGCGTGCGTGGTGAGGAGAGTCTTTTGAGTCATCCGCATCCTGAACTCGGCCCGCCCCCGAAGCTCCCCGAAGGAGGCCTCAGGGTCACCCCGCTGGGTGGCCTCGGGGAGATCGGCCGGAACATGACTGTCTTCGAGTACGGAGGCCGTCTGCTGATCGTCGACTGCGGAGTGCTCTTCCCCGAGGAGGAGCAGCCCGGAATCGATCTGATCCTGCCGGACTTCTCGTCCATCCGCGACCGCCTCGACGACGTGGAAGGCATCGTCCTCACCCACGGCCACGAGGACCACATCGGCGGCGTCCCGTACCTGCTGCGGGAGAAGCCCGACATCCCGCTGATCGGCTCCAAGCTGACCCTCGCCCTGATCGAGGCCAAGCTCCAGGAGCACCGCATCCGCCCGTACACGCTGGAGGTCGCGGAGGGGCAGCGCGAGCGCGTCGGCCCCTTCGACTGCGAGTTCGTCGCAGTCAACCACTCCATCCCGGACGCCCTCGCGGTCGCCATCCGCACTCCCGCCGGCATGGTCGTCCATACCGGCGACTTCAAGATGGACCAACTGCCGCTGGACAACCGGCTGACGGACCTCCACGCGTTCGCCCGGCTGAGCGAGGAAGGCATCGACCTCCTCCTCGCCGACTCCACGAACGCCGAGGTCCCGGGGTTCACCCCGCACGAGCGCGACATCTCCAACGTCCTGCGTCAGGTCTTCGCGGGCGCCCGCAAGCGGATCATCGTGGCGAGCTTCGCCAGCCACGTCCACCGCATCCAGCAGATCCTGGACGCGGCCCACGAGTACGGCCGGCGGGTCGCCTTCGTCGGCCGCTCGATGGTCCGCAACATGGGCATCGCACGGGACCTGGGCTATCTCAGGGTCCCGCCGGGCCTGGTCGTGGACGTCAGGACGCTGGACGACCTGCCGGATCACGAGGTCGTCCTGGTGTGCACCGGCTCCCAGGGCGAGCCGATGGCGGCCCTCTCGCGCATGGCAAACCGGGACCACCAGATCCGCATCGTCCAGGGCGACACGGTGATCCTCGCGTCGTCACTGATCCCCGGCAACGAGAACGCGGTCTACCGCGTGATCAACGGTCTCACCCGCTGGGGCGCGAACGTCGTCCACAAGGGCAACGCGAAGGTGCACGTCTCCGGCCATGCGTCCGCGGGCGAGCTGCTGTACTTCTACAACATCTGCCGTCCGAAGAACCTGATGCCGGTCCACGGAGAATGGCGTCATCTGCGGGCCAACGCAGAACTCGGCGCACTCACGGGTGTTCCGCACGACCGCATCGTCATCGCCGAGGACGGCGTCGCCGTCGACCTCGTCGAGGGCAAGGCCAAGATCTCCGGCAAGGTCCAGGCCGGGTACGTCTACGTCGACGGCCTCTCGGTCGGCGACATCGGCGAGCCGGCACTGAAGGACCGCAAGATCCTCGGCGACGAGGGCATCATCTCGGTCTTCGTGGTGATGGACTCGTCCACGGGCAAGATCACCGGTGGTCCCCACATCCAGGCCCGCGGCTCGGGCATCGAGGACTCGGCCTTCGGCGACGTCATCCCCAAGATCACGGAAGCGCTGGAGCGGTCGGCGCAGGACGGTGTCGTCGAGCCCCACCAGCTGCAGCAGCTGGTGAGGCGAACCCTCGGGAAGTGGGTCTCCGACACGTATCGGCGCAGGCCGATGATCCTCCCTGTGGTCGTCGAGGTCTGACGCTCGGTCAAGTCCGCGCGGGGGTCGACCCGGAGCGGGGCGCCTCGATTTGCATCGAGGCGCCCCGCTCCAGTACGTTTACGGCTCCGCCAGCGGGGGACCCGACGCAACCGAGCGCCCGGGAGCCTGCCCCGGCAGGGCGGAAATTCCGACTCAGAACTTCTGATAAAGTCGGAG